>NZ_JBELAU010000013.1:0-208911 GCF_040253585.1 Emticicia sp. W12TSBA100-4 | reverse complement strand
TCAATAGTTGTGGCGAAAGTGGATTGAGCAATGTAGTAGTTATCACGACAGGTAGTAGCCCATCTGCCCTAACCTTAAGTGCGGATAAACAATCGGTATGTAGTAGTGAAGAAGTGAATTTAATTGCTTCTGGTTGTGATGGGCAAATTGTTTGGAATACCTCTCAAACAGGTACTTCAATTAAAGTAACACCATTAACCAGTATGACATATTCCGCAAAATGTGTAAAAGAGGGTGGATGCGAAAGTTTAAACACTACAATTGCGATAACTATAAAAGGCAACAACGGGGGTAACTTAACTGTAACTGGCCCTATGGAAGCCTGCGAAGGAGATTTAATTACCTTAAAAGCAACTGGTTGTAACCAATTAATTGCATGGTCGAATGGTGCTATTGGTAGTTCAATCACCATAACAGCAACATCATCAAAGACTTACATCGCCAGATGTGTAAGCTCAAATCAAAATATTTGTGATTTCGCAGAGGGGGACGTTACGCTGAAAACGGTAGGTGGTTCAACAGGGACAAACATTAATACCCGATATTTATTATTGGATAGTAACGGTAAAATACTGAAAATTAATTCATTACCAACGTTTTCAAATGTTTCTTCTGGCACCTACACAGCTTCAGCCATTGCTTTTTCTTCAGTAATTGAAGGGTTGGTGGTTGGAAATAATATTTCTACTGTAACAGCTGCTTGTATAGCACGAACAAATATGAGTTTGTCTGTCTGTAATACAACTATATCCGAATGTGTTCCAACTGGACAAATAAGTGTAACTGTTAAAGCCAAACCGTCATTGCCGAGTATTGTAGCTGATAAAACTACTATTTGTAATGCAGAGCAAGTTCAGTTAACCGCAACAGGATGTAATGGAAATATTCAGTGGAGCAATGCTTCAACAGGCACACAAATAACAGTTTCCACAATAGGAACTTACACTGCTACTTGTAAAAATGAATGTGGAGTAAGTGCCACTTCTAATACAGTTGTGATTAATTCTAACTGTGGTGGGTGCAAAGTAACAATACCTGTTATTACAGTATCAAAAACAAATATTTGTAAACCAGAGAATGTTACCTTAACCTCAACGAGTTGCGAAGGAATAATCGTTTGGTCAACTGGTCAAACAGGAACAAGCATTACTGTAAAACCAGTAACATCCTCAACTTACACCGCAGTTTGTAAAGTATCGAATACTTGTATTAGTACAGTTTCTAACATAATCCAAGTGAAGTTAGGAGCAGTTGAACCACCAGTTTTAGCATGTAGTACAAACTTAGTGTGCTTGGGCGAATCAGCAACATTGAAAGCTTATGGTTGTGAAGGAGTAGTGATTTGGTCTAATGGTAGTACAGGAAGTGTAATTTCAATCATACCAGATGGTTCGACACTCTATAGTGCTAAATGTAAGCTTGGTGACTGTGAAAGTATTAGTTCAGAACATGTGGCCATACCAATTGGTCGTCCAAATCAACCATTTGTATCTTGTCAAAATAGCGTACTGTGTTTAGGAGGAGAGGCAACCCTCACAGCTTCAGGTTGTACAGGAACAATCCTTTGGTCAGATGGACAAACAGGTGCAGTCATTAGAGTTTCTCCAATTGTAGAGAAGACCGTTTACTCAGCTATTTGTAAGTCAATTGGTGGTCAATGTGAAAGCATAAAATCGAATGAAGTGACAGTTACAGTTGGCAAGAAAGTAGTTTCGCCAAAAGTAATCAGTGAGATTAGTAATGTTTGCCCGTATAACACTGCAGACCTTAATACCGCAATTTTGAGTGAGCCATCAACTGATGGAGGTCAATTTGAGTTTCATACGACAAGCTCGCCAAACTCACCATTGGTAACCAACCCAAGTGCAGTAGCAGCGGGTACCTACTATGTATTTGAGCGAAGTGGAGTAGGATGTTATTCTGATTTTGCAAGCATTAAAGTAACGACAAAAACTTGTGAAGGTGATGGAATAGACCGAAGTCAAGGATTGGTTGACATTTCAGTGAAGAAAATGGCATCCTCAAATGTAGTACCAGTCAATGAATTGGTGAGTTACAAACTGGTGA
Organism: Emticicia sp. W12TSBA100-4; assembly: GCF_040253585.1. Classification (NCBI taxonomy): domain Bacteria; kingdom Pseudomonadati; phylum Bacteroidota; class Cytophagia; order Cytophagales; family Leadbetterellaceae; genus Emticicia; species Emticicia sp. W12TSBA100-4. Next base: position 206,844 of record NZ_JBELAU010000013.1, on the reverse strand, counting down.
TAAAGAATGTCGGACAGAATACCGCAACGGGTATAATTGTCAGAGATATTTTACCAAACATGCTTAGCTACGAAAGTGCCAGCTCGAATATAACATTTACCAATGGCGTCATTACCGCAAAAATAGATAGTCTAAAAGCAGGCGATAGTACAATATTTACTTACACAACCAAAGTAATAGCAGCTGGAAAGATTATCAATAAAGCAGAGTTGTTTAAAGTTAATGAAACCGATAATGTTTTATCGAATAATTCAAGCGAATACACAATCAACGACCCACAACTTGGCAAAACAATTGGTATCAGTAAAGTTTGTGAACCAGCGATTTGGGTAAAAGATAAAATTTATAATGTTCCATTTGTAATCTATATCACTAATTTGGGTGGTGTAGATATAACCAAAGTTCAAGTAAAAGATGACTTAGACCGAGCATTTGGTAGTGGAGCTAAGATTTTGAACGATACTATCAAGGTAATTACCGACAATAGTTTTGTTGCAAATCCATTATACACAGGTCGTGGCACAAACACCAATATGTTGATAGATTCATTGAGTAGCATCAAACAAGGTCAGAAATTAGCTTTAAGATTTACTGTAAAAGTAGATTTAGCCTCAGCAACCGTTACCGATTTCTTTAATGTAGCCGAAGTGAGTTCATCGGGTAAAGTAGATATTTCGACCAACGGAACAAATGCCGACCCAGACGGAGATGGTGACCCAAGTAACAACGACGAACCAACACCAATACAGTTTCAACTTGATATTTCGCCAGACCGTCCAGCAATAGGTATTGCACTTTCGGTGTATGATACAACGAAGATCAACAAAAACTGTTATAAGGTAACTTATTTGGCACTTGTGAAAAATATTGGTGATAGTCAATTAACCAATGTTCAGGTTTCAGATAGTTTAGCAAAATCATACAGTAAGAGTTCATCATTTCAGGTAGTCGCAAGCCCATATACAGGAAAGAATAGTACATTAAAAATAAATCCAAATTTTGACGGTAAAGACGATGTGAATTTATTAATAGCAGATTCAACCAGTAAATTGACTGTTGGTCAAATAGATTCAGTCTTCTTCACAGTAAGTGTTTGTAATGGAGATTACCGAGGTGAATATTCAACCAATGCTTATGCAAAAGCTATCGGACATGGAAAGGTTGTTTCGGATGTATCAAATGTAGGCGTAGAAGTCAATGTAAATGATAGCACACCGACAGTGATAGAGTTCCCAAGTAATGTGAGTGATTTATTCATACCGTCAGGTTTCTCTCCCAATGGAGATGGTAAAAATGATACCTTTATTATATCCATACCAGTAGGAGCAAAAATAGAATTGTTTGAGATTTATAACCGTTGGGGACAATTGGTTTATAAAGATACAACTGGAACAATCGCCCTTTCGGGTTGGGATGGTAAGAGTAATCAAGGATTGAGATTCGACGGAGAGGGTTTACCTGAAGGTACATATTATTATGTGCTAAAATTGAGCAATGAAACAGAGCAAAGGATTCATTTTATGACACTGGCGAGATAGATCAATACTGCCCTACGGAATTAACCGTATTCCGTAGGGCAACTATCTAAAAGTTATGAAAACGTATTTGTTTTTCTTCATAAATGCCTGTTTTTGACAGGAGAATTTAACTATTCTGTAAAATCGATTAGTCTCCTAAAAATGAACAAACTTCTACTATTTTTAATTTTTTAATGAAGTTAAGATGTTACAAGTAATAAAACAATTTATGATAACCGCTTTCTTATCGGCATTATCAATCAATAATAGCTATTCTCAAGAAGCTATTTCAGTTGGCTTTGTTTCAGTAACCACAACAGGTTTTAAAAATATGCACATAAGTATTATCAAAACTGATGAGATAAAAGCCCGTCAGTTCATTTATTACCGAGCAGATAATACATCAAATACTTATAAAGAAATCGGGCGTTCAGTAACTAACTCTTTTACAGATACAAATGTTGATATAAACAAAGAAGCTTATTGTTACAAAGTAAGTTATATTGATGATACTGGAAATCAATCAGAAATGTCTCAGCCATTTTGTAGTGTATATCTTTCAGAAAATGGCACAAATTCAATCAAATGGACTGCGTTTTCTCAATTGCCGAATGCAGAACCAGTTGAGTATTATATAGATATTGTTAATGAAGATGGTTCAATAAATCGCTTAACATCCTACAAAACGAAAAATTTATCGGTAAATATCTATGAAATAGATGGGGTAGAGCAAGAGTTAGAAATGTATGACAAAGCTCAGGTAAGGGTAAGAGCTATACAACCAACTACCTTTAAGTTGAACGGAATTTCGTTTATTAATCATCCAATAGCTGTCTATTCCAATGTATTTACCATTGTTCCTCCTCCCACCATTTACTTACCAACAGCTTTTACACCTAATGGAGATGGAAAAAATGATGAGTTTTTGGCGAAAGGCAAGGGTATAGTAGAATTTGAAATGACAATTTCAGATAGATGGGGCAATACTGTGTTTGAAAGTAAAGACATTAATGAAGGTTGGAGAGGAACCCAAATAGACCAAAACACCCCAAGTTTAGTAGGAAATTATGCCTATAAAATCAGAGCTAAAGATAAATTCGATAGATCTATTGAAAAAATAGGGGTAGTTGTACTAATAAGGTGAGAATCTATAAAAAATTAAGCCCTAATATTGAGAAGAAACTGATGTATCTCCAAAATAAGTAGTATTACTTAAGTATGTCGTTATTTAGATAGTTCGAGTGTATATTTTTGTCAAAAAAGGTGCTTATTAAGTGTATATTTCAAGGGGTTTAATTAATCAAGGTGTTTAATAGAAATTAACAATAAAAAAACATCAACCTCTGGTATGCAATATATTTTCATGAACTTTGTTATCAAGTGGATACACAATATTTTAGGCACGGATTTACTTTGGGCATAGTTTTTGATGGATTTAGTGTAAACATAAAACGCCTCCCAAAAACTATTTATCAATCACGAATTCGTAGCTTTATGGACATACTTGGACTCATCAAAGACAAACTGACTGATTCTGTCATAGAAAAAGTTAGCAACTTTTTGGGCGAACACCCAGAGAATATCGGCTCGGCCTTAAATAGCTCGGTACCGATTGTATTGGGCGGAATTATGAGAAATGCCTCTAATGATGAGGATACAAGCAAGGTCATGGATGTCTTGAAAGATGGTGGTCATACTGGTGAAATCCTTGACGATTTACCAAATTTACTCAGTAACTTCGATAAAACGCAGCTTTTAATCACAATTGGCACTAATATTTTCAATCATTTCACAGGAAGTAAAAGTAATACTATCGTAGAAAAATTATCTTCACTTACGGGTATTCGCAAAACGTCTGCTTCTTCATTAGTAGGCTTAGCTGCTCCTTTGGTTTTAGGAGCGTTAGGTAAAGTCGTAAGCAAAGAAGGACTCGGTGTGTCAGGGCTTACAAGACTTTTAGCTGATCAAAGAGAATCGGTTTTTGGTGCTTTACCACCTGCTATCGCTAATCAACTTAACTTTAAAGGGATAACTTCAGCGGTTAAACCAAAAAATGAAGAAAAACCGAAGGAAACTAAAAAAGATAAAAAAGAAAGTAAGGGCTTTTTAGCTTGGATTCCTTGGATATTGATTGGGTTAGTGTTTTTGGCAGGTTTGGCTTATTTTTGGAAGTACCGTAAAAGTATTAAACCTGCTGAACCAACATCTGAAGTTGCGGTATTACCTAAACAAGATTCAACATTTACAGATAATAGTATTTCGGTGTCAACAACTCCTGCTGATACCACAAGCGGTTTTTCTAATACTGAGATAGCTAAACCTATTGAAGAAGTAAAAACAACGCCAGAAAAAGTGATAGAAGAAAAGCCCAAAGCAGAAGAGCCGAAAAAAGAAGAAAAGAAAGTTACTTTCGATAATGTATTTGCCAATCATCCAATTGAAGAGCAGCTCAAAAATACCAAAGCATGGATAAGTTTAAGTACTAACTTTAAGAATAATAGTGCAGAAATTAGCTCAAAAGGGGATTTAGATGCAGTCGTAAAGTTTTTGAAAGAAAACCGTAAATCAAAAGTCATAATTGCAGGAGGCTCACAAAGCTCGAGAGGAACACTCGGAGAAGACCGTGCTTATGCCATCAGAGAAGTTTTGCTCGAAAGAGGCGTGAGTGAAAATCAAATTTCGGTTCAAAGTTCATCAGTAAAAGATATTGACTCAAAAGTGGTTTTAAAAGTGAAATGATATTTCATAGAAACGTCCAATCTGGATGTTCGTTAGTACATTTCAACGATATTTTAACGTCGGCATTGTTCAAAACTATGCCGACGTTTTTTGTAACTCGTCAATTTTTAAGCCGCTAATTCCTTCAAAGCCGCTACAAATTTATCCAATTCGGCGGTAGAAGTATAAACATTTGGGGTAATTCGGCAGCCTTGCACATTGGCGTAATCAATGGCTACTGTCCAGATTTTATACTTACTCAATAGCGTTTTTGCCAAATCAGCAGGTTTCATAGTCTTGATTCCTACGTTCGCAATACCACAAGCACGCTGAGCATTGGCTGGAGTGTTCACCACAATATTTGGTATATCTCTCACTTGTTTTGTCCAATATTCTTGCAGAAAACGCAGCCTTGCTTCTTTCCGTTGAATACCGATTTTCTGGTGAAAATCAATGGCATTACTTATAGTGAGGTCGGTATGCACAGGGTGTGTACCCGTATGATTCAGTTTTCGAATATCATCATCTTGGTAGCCCATGTCGCCAAACATCTGCCATAATTTACTAATTTTATCTTTTTTTACATACAAAAGTCCCGCACCGAGAGGTACGCTGAGCCATTTGTGCAGACTACTTCCATAATAATCACAACCTAAGTCGCTGATTTTGTAATCAATGTGAGCCAGAGCATGAGCCCCATCAACCATTACATCGACGCCTTTGGCATGAGCCATATCGCATATTTTTCGTACAGGTAAAATATGTCCTGTGATATTTATCATGTGACAAACCATCAGCAAGCGAGTTTTGGGCGTAATGGCTTTTTCGTAAATTTCTACAATTTCTTCATCAGATTTTGGATGATTCGGAATCGACACAATTTTATTTACGATTCCGTATCGGCGAGCTTGTAGCTTAAACATATCAAGCATTGCACCATAATCTTGCATCGCCATCACGGCTTCATCACCTGCTTTCCAATCATAGCCCGCAATAACAGTATCAAGCGATTCGGTAGTATTTCTTGTAATTATCAATTCTTCTACCGAACATCCCGCCAATGCTGCCAATTTTTTGCGTGCTTCGGCCTTATCATCAAACTGTCGAGTACGCATATAATAGGATGCTTGAAAATTGATTTCTCGCACATTGCCAATAAATGCCTCCAAGGTTTCTTGTGGAGCAAACGAATAATAACCGTTTTCGAGATTGATATAGTCAGGTTTAATTCGATAAGCTTTTCTGATTTCTGCCCAAAAATCTTCGTTTTGAGCTAAATCTTCTGGCTTTTGCTGCTCAAATCTTGCCATTGTTTTATCATAGTTTTTCCCGAAAGAAGGTAAAGTAAGGCTCGAAGCAGTTAGGGTTTTGATGAATTGACGTTTGTTCATTGAAGTAGTTTTTTAGCTTTTTGAAGGTTTGGTTTATAAGAAACAATAATTTACTACTGTGGACTGCTGACTATCGACGGTGGACTATTTTAGTGTCATAAAATACTTTTTTCGATCATCACTCATTTTTTCAATAGCGTATCTAAGAGCGGTGCGAGGAATTCGGCCAATGTTATGCTCCAAGAAAGCCTCAACTTGTTCTTCGCCTTGCTTCTTCCAAGCTTCACGTAGCATCCAACCAACGGCTTTATGAATCAAATCATGCTTGTGCGAAAGTAGAATTTCTGAAATTTTTAGGGTATCGAGAAACTGTTTTTTGTTAATAAAATAGTGCGTTGCAATGATTGAAATACGCTGAGTCCACAGATGCTCAGTGCGAGCCATATCGTAGAGAATACTACGGTCTTTATCGAATAAATAAAGTCCCACAATGTCACGAGCCGAGCAATCAACTAAATCCCAGTTATTGATGCGGTACGTATTATCTAAGTAAAAATCATAAATTTCGTTGCGTTTCTCTGCTGTTTTGGCCTTTTTCATTTGTTCAACCAAAATCATTAACGCTGCCATTCGATGTTCATGAATTTCGCTATCTAATAATTCTTGGAGTTCTGGTATAGAAAGCGAGTAATAATTTTTACAAACTGCTCGCAAATCAGGATTTGAAACACCTATAAAAACATCGCCTTCACCATATTGACCTTTACCAGTTTTGAAAAACCATGTAGAGGCTTCTGCTCGTTGGGGCGTAGCAATGGCTTGAAGTTCGTCAGTAATTTTACTCATACTCATTGTGGAACGAAGCTCCGATTCGTTTATTAAGGAATAAAAAAGAGTTTTTTGTATTGAAAGAAGAACTAAAAATGTAGCCTAAAAATAAGGATTTTTTTGTGAATTTACACCGAATAAAAATAAAGAAAGGCTATGGGTAAAGCTCCCATAGCCTTTTCTACTACTAAATCCACACAACTTTAATTCAAAAATAGATAGTTTAATTGAATTATGCAAGAAATTATTAGTAAAAAATTAGACAATAGATGAAATTAGTGCAATTTTTTGTTTGTATTATGCTATCATTGTCTTGGAATTGCACAATGAATGATTTTGTTTGATTATAGAATAAGTTTCAATTTGTCAAAGTTAAAAGTATCATACTACTTGTTTGCTATTCCTTTGATTCAATATCTTTGAGAAAAAATTCATCACATGGCAATTGATTCGCACCAACATTTTTGGACTTTCGACCCTATCCGTGATTCGTGGATTACTGATGATATGTCGGTTATTCAACGAAACTTTTATCCCGAAGATTTACAGTCAACTTTACATCAAAATAGTATTGATGCTTGTGTGGCCGTACAAGCCGACCAAAGTTTAGCCGAAACGAGATTTCTACTCGATTTAGCAGCTAAAAATAGTTTCGTAAAGGCAGTAGTTGGTTGGATTGACCTACAAGCTGATGATATTGATGAACAATTAAGTGAATGGAAATCAGAGAAAAAACTGGCGGGTTTTAGACACGTTTTGCAAGCCGAACCTGATATAGAATATATGCTTCGACCCAATTTTTTAAGTGGAATATCGAAGCTAAAAAAACATGGGTTTACTTACGATATTCTTATTTTTCCGAAGCATTTGGCTACTGCCCAAAAATTTGTGGCTCAGTTTCCTGACCAGCCTTTTGTGCTTGACCACATCGCCAAGCCATACATAAAAGCGGGATTGATTGATGAATGGGAAAGAGATATTAGAAATTTGTCGAAGTTTGAAAACCTACAATGTAAAGTTTCGGGAATCATCACCGAAGCCGATTGGAAAGCGTGGACTTATGAGCAGATAAAACCCTATTTAGATGTCGTGTTTGACGTTTTTGGAACTGACAGAATCATGTTTGGCTCAGATTGGCCAGTATGCTTAGTTGCGGGAGAGTATAGACAAGTAAAGGGAATCATTGAAACTTACACAAAAGATTTTTCGACATCGGAAAAAGCCAAGATTTTTGGCGAAAATGCAGCAAGGTTTTATGGAATTTCTGAATAATTGGTTTTCCAATTATTCAGAAATTTGATTGTTTAAAATCGCTGTTTCACCGCATAATCAACCGCCCGAGCTGTAAGTGCCATGTAAGTAAGCGATGGATTTTGGGTAGAAGTTGAAGTCATACATGCTCCATCGGTCACAAAAACATTTTTGCAGGCGTGCAACTGATTCCATTTGTTTAGCAGCGAAGTCTTTGGGTCTTTACCCATTCTTACACCGCCCATTTCGTGATTAGCATTTCCTGGCAAACGTTGTGTATCAATGGTTTGAATGTTTTTGAAACCCGCTTCGTGGTACATTTCGGAAAATTGTTCGTGAAAGTCTTTCAAAATTTTCTCGTCGTTCTCATCGTAGCCAATCGAAACTCGGAGTTGTGGAATACCGTATTTATCCACCAGTTGTTTATCCAATTTCACTACACTACTCTCTTTGGGAATTGTCTCGGCCATCATACTCGAATTTACTCCCCACAAACCCAATTTTGGATTCAGCAAATTGGCTTTAAGATTTTCGCCCAAACCATCTTTTTCAGTAATTTCTATACGAGAAGCATTGAGTGTAGAAGCATATCCACGTAGAAAATCGGTTTCTTGTTTGAAGACATTTCTGAATCGTGGAATATAACTACTTCCTGGACGGCGGCCATCGGTCATTGAATCCATGAAGCCTTCGTATTCGGCTGACATTCTTCCTCGATAACTGTGAAAAGCCATGAATTTTCCGAGTAAACCATTGTCATTACCCAACCCATTAGGAAAACGATTGGACGTTGAATTGAGTAAAATCAAATTTGTATTAAGAGCAGAAGCATTCAAGAAAATGACTTTGCCGTAATATTCTATCATTTGCTTGGTATTCGTATCAATTACTCTCACGCCAGTGGCTTTGCCTTTTGCTTCATCATAGATAACCGAGTGAACCACTGAATGAGGCCGAAGAGTCATTTTGCCTGTTCTTTCAGCCCACGGAATCGTAGAAGAATTACTACTATAATAACCACCATAAGGACAGCCACGTTCACAAATTGTACGATTTTGACAAGCTGCACGACCTTGTTTGTAGTGGATTTCTTTGGGTTGAGTAAGATGAGCCACTCGACTAATAATAACGTGTCGGTCAGGGTATTTGGGTGCTATTTGGGTCTTGAAATGTTTTTCGATGCACGACATTTCGTGGGGTGGCAGAAACTCTCCATCAGGCAAGGTCGAGAGACCATCTCGGTTGCCAGCAATGCCAGCAAATTTTTCTACATAACTATACCACGGAGCAATATCAGCGTAGCGAATCGGCCAATCTACGGCGTAACCGTCACGGGCGGGGCCTTCAAAATCATAATCGCTCCAACGTTGGGTCATGCGTCCCCACAAAAGTGAGCGACCACCCACTTGGTAAGCACGAATCCAATCGTAGGGGCGATCTTGGATATATTCTTGCTCTGCATCTTTTGTTAGAAAATGAGCGGTTGCTTCACTGAAAATGTAGTTTTTGCTCGCAATTTTATATTCTTTTTTGATTTCGAGTGGTACTTGTCCAAGATGCTCAAATTCCCACGGTTGTTTTAAAGTTGTAGGGTAGTCGATTACGTGTTTGACATCTCGTCCACGCTCCAAAACTAATGTTCGTAGGCCTTTTTGTGTGAGTTCTTTGGCTGCCCAGCCACCGCTGATACCTGTGCCAACCACGATGGCATCAAAAGTGCGAGATTTTATATCGTCAATGTTAAAGTTTGGCATTTTTATAGGTTGAATAGAAAGTAAATTTATTCAAAATTAATGAAATAACTAAGAGTTGAAAGATTGGGTTGAGCAGAAATTTAACCAGTATCCCAAAAGGATACTTAGAAAATTATTTTACCGATAATCTTTTTTAGACTATATTCGCCTATATTCCAACCTCATACCATTACTTATTCAGTTGCCATTCTATGAAAAACAAGTATTTTGTTCCTTTTGTATTACTCACATCGTTGTTCTTTTTGTGGGGATTCGCCCATAATCTCAATCCGATTCTAATTCCTCACCTCAAAAAAGCGTGTCAACTCACTGATTTTCAGTCGGCTTTGATTGATAGTGCATTTTTTGTGGCCTATTTCGTCATGGCGATTCCAGCGGGTATGGTCATGAAAAAATATGGCTATAAAATAGGTATCATTGCGGGGCTTATCACCTTTGCGATTGGTGCATTTTTGTTTGTTCCCGCTGCGAATACTCGTGTTTTTGCATTTTTCTTGACAGCCCTTTTTGTGATTGCATCGGGTTTGACATTTTTGGAAACGGCTGCAAATCCATATATGACAGTTTTGGGAGAACCCGAAGGTGCAACACAACGTCTAAACTTTGCCCAATCTTTCAATGGTTTGGCGGCATCAATTGCTCCGAAAATAGGAGGGATGTTCATTTTATCGGGCGTAACGCTCTCAGATACCGAGATTGCTCGAATGTCGGTTGAACAACTCAATACCTATCTGGACACAGAAGCCTCGGCCGTCAAAATGCCTTACATTGTCATTGGCGTAATTGTGCTGGTTGTGGCGGCTATTTTGTATAAAACCAATTTGCCTGAAGTTACTGAAGATGCTCACGAAATAAATATGTCGGGCGGTTCGCAGTCTATTTGGCGACACAGCCACCTAACTTGGGGAGTAATTGCTCAGTTTTTTTATGTGGGAGCCCAAGTTTGTGTGTCGAGTTTCTTTATTCGTTATCTCTACCAAACCGCCCAAATTGATGAAAAATCGGCGGCAGATTATCTGGCTATTGCCTTGCTTGGATTTATGATTGGGCGTTTTGTGGGTACTTTCTTGATGCGTTTTATTTCACCTAATCGACTATTGGCTATTTATTCGGCACTTTGTATCGTTTTGTTGGCAATCATTGTGCTGAATGGCGGAATGATGTCGGTGTATGGTTTGATTGGTGTCGAATTTTTTATGTCGATTATGTTCCCGACCATTTTCTCATTGAGCGTGCAATCATTGGGTGAAGAAACAAAACTGGGTTCGTCGTTAGTAATTATGGCCATTGTAGGTGGAGCAATTTTTCCTTTAATTATGGGACGTGTTTCTGACGTGAGCAATATCCAAACAGCCTACGTTGTGCCTTTGGCTTGTTTTGTGGTGGTACTATATTTTGGTGTACGTGGATATAAAGTGAAGCGAATGACGAATTTAGAATGACGATTTATGAATGTTGAATTATGAATATTGAATTTAGATTTACGATTTACGAATATATTTCCTCTCGTAAATCGTAAATCTAAATTCGATTTATTCTTCTGATTTATTCTTCAAACTCATCAGCAAGGTATAAGCTCCTTTGATTACAAACGTCTGATTATTAAGATTTTCGGTTTTAATAATTTCGGTGAAGCCTTTTTCGGTATTGCCGATTTGTACTTCTACCATTTCAAATTGCGTGGCTGATTTCTTCACAAAAACATAGTGCTTATTCTCAAATCTAACAATCGCATCTTCGGGTAAAACATAAGATTTGGCATTTGTTATGGCAATTTCAGCGTTCATGTACGTACCAGGAATCAAGGCTTTGTCGTACACTTCAAAATGGCAATGAACATCCGTATTTCGTTCTTCGCTTAGGCTTTTTCCTATCAACAAAATCTCGCAAGGATATTTTTTGTCGGGGTAAGTGTTAGTATAGGCAATTACCTTTTGGCCGATGCTAAGTTTGTCTAAATCTTTTTCAAAAATCTTTAGAGCCAAGTGAATATCGCTCGTATTGACCAGCTCAAACATGACATCGGTTGGGGAAATATACTTGCCAATATTTACATTTACTTTACTTACATAACCATTGATTGGCGAGTAGATATTGATGCTTTTAGAGATAGAGTTTTCATTCAATTTCTCAGGGTTGATGCCTGCCAATTTTAGTTTTTCGGCCAAAGATTTAACCAAAATTCGTTGAGTCTTTAATTCCATTTCGGCTTGTTGGAAAACCTTATCGCTGCTTGCTTTGCTTTGATTGAGTTCTTTTTGGCGTTGATATTCGTTTTCAAGAAAACTAATTTTTGATTGAATCGTCAAGAAATCTTGTTGAAGCTGAATATACTGTTGGTCTTCGATGATGGCAATGCTTTCGCCTTTACGCACAAACATTCCTGGAATCAGGTGCGAAGATTTCAAATAACCACCCAAAGGCACACTTACCGAAATTAGGTTTTGTGGCGGTACATCAACTTTTCCTGTCACTTTCAAAATGGTTGAGAAAGATTTTTGTTCCAAAGCCCCTGTCTCAATGCCAATGTTTTGCACTTGTTTTTCGGTCAGATTCGCAACCGAACTTTCAACAACTGTTGAGTCGGTTGTTTCTTCGGTAGTTGTTTTGCTTCCGCAAGAACTTATCAAAAAAAGCGTAGCAATTCCTAAAATTGGCGTAGAAAAAGTGCTTTTAAGCTGTCTTAAATGTGTATTTATTTTAACTAAATTTTTCATTCTTCAAAGTATGTTTATTGTTGGACAAGATATTCTCGTGGGTCCAACTGACGTGATTAATAAATGGGGATTGTCGTACAGGACAATTCGGTACATTGCAAATGCCACATTGTTTTGCTGGAATACAGCCATCAACGTGAATAAAAAACTCTACTTTATCGTCAAAATGCTGCTTAAATAAAATAGTAAGCCTGTCCAGCACTTCATGGGCTTCGTTGACATTGATGTAATACGGAACTGTCAGATGGCAGTCGATGTGGTAAAAACCTGCGTAGTCAATTACTCGCATATTATGCACATCAATCCAATCATCTTGACGATGTTCGTTTAAGATGACTACAATTTGGTCAATAATGGCATCATCGGCTTCGTCCATGATACCAGAAACCGATTTTCGGATAATCTTATAGCCTGTATAAATAATGATAAAGGCAAAAATGATGGCCGCCACGCTGTCAATCCAAGCATAACCTGTGAGTAAAATCAGACCTACACCGAGCAAAAGACCAATAGAAGAATATGTATCCGACTGTAAATGCGAGCCGCTGGCAACCAAAATCGGAGAGTTTTCTTCTTTTCCTTTTTTGATACAATAATAGCCCACCAAATAATTGATAGCACCCGTTAGAGCCACTAACGCCAAACCAAAGTCGAGTTGTTTTAGCTCGTGCGGATGAATGAAATTATTGATTCCTTCGTAAATAATAATCAAACCTGCAATCGTAATCAGCACGCCCTCAATGGCTGACGAGAGAAATTCGACTTTGCCGTGTCCATAAGGATGTTCTTTGTCACGAGGTTTTGAAGAAAGAATGATGCTATAAAGCCCAATAAAACCCGCAATGACATTGACACTACTTTCGAGTGCATCGGTCAAAATTGCCACCGACGAAGTGAGCCACCAAGCTACAAGCTTGATAACAAATAATGCCACCGAAACAGCTACCAATATTTGCTGCATCCGAATCGGGTTTACTTTTTTTTCTTCCATATTTTTTTCTGCTTATTCGTGACACACACAGCGTGCCACGAAATGACAATTAATAGTTTAACAACGAATTTATTTGAATAATGCTTTCGTTGAGACTTTTTACGGCCTCAATATAATCATTCCGAATGTTGGTCGCTTGATTGGTGAGTGTCACCCATTCGAGATAATTAATACTGCCGTTTATGAGTTGCTGTTGGGCAGTAGTATTAATCAAAATAGCGTTAGAAAGTGCCGTTTTTTCGTAATATTCTGCCGTTTTGCTGAATTTATTGTATTCGCCCAAAGCTACCAAATATGCGTTATTGAGTTGTTGCAAACCCACCGAATAATTATTTTCTATAACCAGTTTATTCACTTTTTCGCTATTGATTTTTGCTTTTTGAGCAGTTGCAAAAATCGGAATTCCTACACCGACTTGTACCGACTGAAATCGGTGCCAACCGTTATAAACAACATTATCCGCTCCAGTTCCTCTGATGCTACCATTGTTGTAAACAAAAGATAAGGTCGGTAGAAGTTTCTTTTTTTCAACCTCAATCATGGCATCGGCCACTTGTTGTTGTTGGCTTAGAAACTTCAAATTTGGGTGTTCTTTCAGCGTTTCGAGGTCAGTTTTTGTATTGAAATTTAGTTTATAATTATTGAAAGTAGGCAAATAATTATCCGAACTATTGAGCAAATATCGAAAACGCAATTGAGTGAGTTCGATGTCGGCTTGCAATTGTCGGAGTTGCACATTTATTTGTCCAAGTTGATTTTCGGCCGTTACTTTCTCCAAAATATTACTTTCGCCTTTGGCCAAACGAAGTTCGGCACGATTCAAAAAAGTAGCGTAAAGGCTATCGGCAAACTGCAAAAGTTGGCGTTTTTGTTGTAAATACACCCAATGATAGAAGGTCTGAGTAACTTGTCTTTTGAGTTCATGCTCAGTGATGGCCACATTCAGTGTACTACTTTTCCAAAGTTCGTTATAAAGGTTTTTTTGACTTTCATAGACTTTCGGAAAACTAAGCGTTTGACCAACGCTCAATCTCGAATCGAGATACACACTATTGATTTGGCCAACTTCGGCGGCAATGGTACTGGTCGGAATTGTTTTTGCCGTATTTATCAAACTTTTTTGATACTCAGCCTTGAGTTTTTCATTTTTTATCGAAAGATTGTTCTTCAACGCAACATCAAGAGCGGTTTCTAAACTGATTGGCGTTTGGGCATTGGCCGAGAGCGTAAAAGTCAAGAAAAGTAAAATAATAGCCGCTTTTGGAGAAATAACTTTCGTTTTTCCTTCAAAAACCATGTATAAAATCGGCAAAACGAAGAGCGTCAAGAAAGTAGCCACGAGTAAGCCGCCAATTACAACCGTTGCCAGTGGACGTTGTACTTCTGCTCCTGCACCGTTGCTAAGTGCCATCGGCAAAAAGCCCAATGATGCCACGAAGGCCGTCATTAAAACTGGGCGTAGTCGCAGGTTTGTGCCTTTTATTACTACTTTCCGCAGGTCTTGTTCGCCATCATGCTTTATTCTGTTAAACTCGGCAATCAGTACAATTCCATTCAAAACTGCTACGCCAAATAATGCAATAAAACCAACGCCTGCACTAATACTGAAGGGTAGGCCACGCATCGCCAAAAAGAAAATACCACCAATGGCTGAAAGCGGAATTGCCGAATAAATAAGCAAGCCATGTTTGATAGAATTGAAGGCAAAAAACAATAATAAAAATATCAAAATCAACGAAACTGGAACAGCAATCATTAGTCTTTGTTTGGCGGCATTGAGGTTTTCAAATGCTCCACCGTAGGTTACGTAATAGCCCGTTGGAAACTTGATTTTTTTATCAACTTTATCTTGAAGTTCGTTTACGATGGTCTGAACATCTCGCCCTCTGACGTTGAAACCCACCACAATTCTGCGTTTGGCATCTTCACGTTGAATCTGATTTGGACCATCTTTTATGGCTACATCGGCCAGTTGCGAAAGTGGAATTTGCGTGCCTTGTGGCGTAGGAATAAGCAAGTTTTGAATGTCTTCTAAGTTTTGTTTTTGCTCGCCAGCCAATCTTACGACCAAATCAAAGCGTTTTTCGCCTTCAAAAACCATTCCTGTGCTTTGCCCAGCCAAAGCAGTATTTACTATTTTGTTGATGTCTGAAATACTCAAATTGTATTGGGCAATCATGTTGCGTTTATATTGAATCAAAATCTGTGGCATGCCCGAAACACTTTCTACGTAAAGGTTTTTTGCACCTTCAACGGTATTTACAATTTCGCCCAATTTAGTAGCATAAGCTGTCAGAGTGTCTAAATCTTCACCGAAAATTTTACAAACAACATCTTGCCTCGCACCAGTCATGAGTTCATTGAAACGCATCTGAACGGGAAACTGAAAACCAACCGTTACGCCAGGAACTTCGGTGAGTTCTTTGGTCATTTTCTCGGCTAATTCATCGAAAGTTTCGGCTGAAGTCCATTCGCTTTTATCTTTCAAAATCACCATCATATCGCTGGCTTCCATGGGCATGGGGTCGGTTGGTACTTCACCACTACCTATTTTTGTCACCACTTTTTCTACTTCGGGAAATCTCGTTTTCAAGATATGAGCAGTTTTTTGAGTATTTTCAACGGTTGTTTTCAAGCTACTTCCAGTCAAAACTCTGGTTTCTACCGCAAAATCTCCTTCTTCAAGAGCAGGAATAAACTCACCACCGAGAGTTGTTAAAACAAAAACAGCAAGCACGAAAAGCCCAATTGTTGCTCCTAAAACTATTTTCGGGAAACCAATAATTCTCATCAAAGCCGATTTATAAGCGAGTTCAACTTTCGCCATCAGTCTATCCGAAATATTGGGTTCGTGTTTGGTTTTTTTGCTCAAAAACACCGCACTCATCATCGGAATATACGTAAGCGATAAGATGAATGCACCCAACAAGGCAAAAGCCACCGTTTGTGCCATTGGCTTAAACATTTTGCCTTCGATACCCTGCAAGGTGAAGATGGGTAAATAAACGACCAAGATAATGACTTGCCCAAAAACGGCACTATTCATCATTTTTCCTGCCGATTTATTGGTGATTTCGTCCATTTCGGCTTGTGTGTATTTGGCATTACCGAGTGCGTGTTTTCCTGCCAGTACGTGCATGACGGCCTCCACAATAATTACCGCTCCATCGACAATCAAACCAAAATCTAATGCTCCCAAACTCATCAGGTTTCCGCTTACGCCAAAGAGATTCATCATGATAATGGCAAAGAGCATCGCCAACGGAATTACCGATGCAACCAAGATTCCCGCACGGAAATTTCCGAGAAAAAGCACCAAAACAAAAATTACGATTAATGCACCTTCCAATAAATTCTTTTCAACCGTTCCGATGGCGTTATTGACCATTTTAGTTCGGTCGAGAAAAGGCTCAATCACTACACCTTCGGGAAGGGTTTTCTGAATCTGAGCCACACGGTTTTTAATATTTTTGATAACCTCACTGCTGTTTGCTCCTTTGAGCATCATCACGACTGCCCCCGAAACTTCGCCTTTGTCATTGAATGTCATTGCTCCATAGCGTGTAGCATGACCAATTTTTATGTCGGCAACATCACGAATAAATAGAGGAGTACCGCCACTAAGATTCTTGATAGCAATATTTTCGATGTCTTCGATGTTGCCAATCAAACCTTCGCTTCTGATAAACAAAGCCGTCGAGCCTTTTTCGATGTAAGCCCCGCCCGTATTTTGATTATTACTTTCGAGAGCCTTAAAAACATCATTGATAGTGATGCCACTTGATTGGAGTTTATGAGGGTCGATTTCGATGGAATATTGCTTCAGTTTTCCGCCAAAACTACTTACTTCGGCCACGCCTTTTACTCCCAAAAGTTGGCGGCGAACTATCCAATCTTGAATTGTTCGGAGCTCGGTTTCATCATATTTTGATTCGTAACCTTCTTTGGGTCGAACGACGTATTGATAAATCTCGCCCAAACCAGTAGAAACAGGCCCAAGTTCAGGAACACCGATGCCCGCAGGGATTTCGGTTTGTACTTTTTGAAGGCGTTCGGCCACTTGTTGCCTTGCCCAATAAATATCGGTTTCATCGTTGAAAACGATGGTTACGAGCGAAAGTCCGAAGCGAGAAAAACTTCTGATTTCGAGTAAACCCGAAATATTATTATTGGCTTGTTCGATCGGAAACGTCACCAGTCGCTCAATATCGGTTGCTCCAAACGAAGGAGCAATCGTAATGACTTGCACTTGATTGTTGGTAATATCAGGCACGGCATCAATCGGCAATTTGGTAACTTCGTAGCTACCATAGCCAATGAGAGCAATGGTGAATAGCCCAACGATGAGTTTGTTTTTGATGGCAAACCCAATGATTGAATTTAGCATGATTGATAGATTAATGATTCGTATGGGTAGCTTGTAAGGCACAAACTACCACAATTAATTTAATAGTAAGCAATCAGAAATAAACGAGTATTTCCGAATGGATAATCTTTTCAAATCAATTGGTTAGAATCTTGGCGGTTGCCAAATAGTAGAAAGGTAAGCCGATAAAATATTGGCTGAAGATGAAATCAAGATTTTTTTCTTCTCAAGAACAATAGTTTGAATCTGAGAAAGTTGGATTGTATGAAAGATACTTATCGGAAACACAAAAGACCAACATTGGTCGTGCGATTTAAAAGGAAGTTTATTATCAGTTGTAGCATCGCCATCGTCTTTATGTTCGGTGGCGTAATGATGATGAAGAAACTCACCAAACGACATTGAAGGCTCTTTTTGTTGATGCTCAACGAAGTGTGAAAACAGCAAAGGAAGTTTCAACAACTGACTTGCTTCAGTTGCCGAAAATAGATAAACTATTATCAAGAATTTTGAAATAGATGCTTTCACGGTGTAAAGGTAGCACTTTTACTGTATAAAGTATCAGATTGATACTATTTTGGTCTAATTTATAATGAGTTTAAATCAATCTTTAGTCAGTTTTAGCTTTGTTGTCTTTCACGACCAAGAAAAAATCATTATCGAGTTCGAGATAACCGTATTCATACACAAAATAATACGTTGAGCCTTTTTGGGTTGTGCGTACGCTCGTGACGAGGCTGAAATCAAAACCTCGGTCGAGTAGGGTATTGCGAGTAGTTTTGCTTTTATCGTCATGGCAAATATCTTCCAAAATCTTGCGATTTCGACGAAGAGCATTATTGATATTTCTGACGTAATTATTGGCGTCGGCGTTTACTTTATTGTTATAGGCATTGCGGCACAAGTCCGAACAAAACTTTTTGTCCGACCTCCCGATGATGGGTTCTCCGCATTCTAAGCAGGCTTTTTGTGGCATTTTATTATAATGAATAATTGAAAATGGATAATGAGTTGTAGTGTCTAAGGCTAACAAAATGTTAGCGTTAGGCATTATCCCGTAGGGATTTGATATTGGTAGCAACATAATTTCACTAACCAAGCTCATGCCGTAGGTATGATACCAAGAATGTTTCATACTTACGGCATGAAAATAACAAAATAAGTAATCCCTTA
Organism: Emticicia sp. W12TSBA100-4; assembly: GCF_040253585.1. Classification (NCBI taxonomy): domain Bacteria; kingdom Pseudomonadati; phylum Bacteroidota; class Cytophagia; order Cytophagales; family Leadbetterellaceae; genus Emticicia; species Emticicia sp. W12TSBA100-4. The sequence continues at coordinate 188,198 of NZ_JBELAU010000013.1, read as the reverse complement.
TTGCCGATATTTAATCCCTACGGGATAATGTCTTACAACTATATCTTCTATCAAATATACAAAACTTCATATCCGTTTACAAACGTTTACAAATGTTTTTATCTGTATATAAATGACTATCAACCGAATAGGGTGGGGGAGAAGCTGCAACTTTGCATTGTCAATCGGAAATAGAGCGTGGTTGGCTAATTTATTTTAACAATCATTTTTAAACGTACAAAACAATGAACACAGTAAAATTAATCGGAAATGTAGGCAACGAAGTAAATGTATTCAACTTCGATAATAGTAAAAAAGCGGCTTTTAGCTTGGCAACGGACGAAGTTTATACCAACAAAAACAACGAAGAAGTAAAAAACACCACGTGGCATAAAGTGGTTGCATGGGGGAAAGTGGCCGAAGTCTGTGCCGATTTGGTCAGTAGAGGCAAATTGGTGAGTATTCAAGGAAAATTGAATTACAGAAATTATGTGAATAAGGAAAATAAAACGGTTTATGTCACCGAAATAGTTGCGTATAAAGTTTCTGAAGTGGAAGTTAAAGAGAAGCCGCAGCAGTAAAGAAGTTTTTCTGCTAATTCCCACAATTTAAACTTGCTGAATTTCGTCGGAACGTCCAATTTGGACGTTCTTACGGGGTAGGCAAAAAAAGAAGTCGTCTCGATTCCTCAAGACGACTTTCTTCCTTTTTTGGGGTACTGAGCGTTTAATTCATTTGTAAGATTTTAATCTCTGTACGACGGTTTTGAGCGTGTTGCTCTTCCGTACATTCTACGCCATCAACGCAGCCATTTACTGGCATTGTTTCGCCATAACCTGCAAACTCTACTCGACTGCGGCTAATGCCACGTTTGAATAAGTAGCTTGCTGAAGCTTTAGCACGGCCTTCAGAGATTTTTTGGTTGAAATCAGACTCGGCACGGCTATCAGTATGAGCTCTAAGCTCAATACGCATTTTTGGATACTTACGCATCATAGTCACCAATTTGTCTAATTCTGAACGAGCATCTGAACGAAGGTTACATTTACCATAATCGAAGTAAATATTATCAACCTGTACGATGTCGCCCGTACCAAACATATATATATCGGCAGTTACACCGCCTTTTTTACAATTCAACTTACGTACACGTTTGCCTTTCGAGCCGAGGTTGTCTTTTGAGCCTTCAACTGTATAATCGCATCCTTCTGCTACCGTAAATTCATAGTTACCTGTAGCATCAGTATAAGCAGTTTGAGTAGAGCCATCACATTCACTACGGAGAGTCACGAGTACGCCATCAACGGCTTGTTTTGTGCCTTGTGTCATTACACGACCACGAATCGTACAAGTATTCCCAGATAATACTGTGCCAGCACCTGTTCTGCCAGTTCCACTTGTGCCTTGTTGGCCTTGTGTAGTGGTTTCACCAGCGTAACCATTTTGTGCATTTGCAGTATTCGTACCATTTGCTCCATCATTTTGTGCAAGTGCGGTTGAATCAACCGCTGGTTTTGGACGACTCATTGGAATCTCCAGACGAGAGGCTTCGTTATCGCAATCTTTTGTCGAGAAACTTACAGTATTGGCACTATAACCATCACGAGTGGCACGGAAAGCAAATTCTACATCTTGGTCAAGCCCTTCGAGTTTTACACTACCATCAGCATCACTCATTTTCTCTTTGATATTACCATCTTTGTCTTCATATACAATTTTAGCATTATCAAGTGGCATTTTGGTTTCGGCGTCATATACTGCAATGATTAGGTCACAACCCTCTTTGAGTTCGCACTCCCTATCGAATTTGTAGATGTCGTCATCGGCACCACCACGTTTACGATTTGAACTAAAATAACCAGCTTTACGAAGAGCATCGGTCACGATACCGAAATCATCTTTGCTTGAATTGACTGGAGCTCCAAGGTTGATTACTCGACCTTTTGAAGTTGTGCCGTCCATTTGCACAAAGAAAATATCTAAATCGCCTAAACCAGCATGACCGTCAGAAGAGAAATAAAGATTGCCTTTTTCATCAACAAAAGGGAACATTTCATTACCTTTTGAATTGACTGTTTTTCCTAAATTGATAGGAGCAGACCAGTTTCCACCATCGTAGCGAGAAACATAAATATCTGTTCCTCCGAAACCACCTGGCATATCAGAAGCAAAGAAAAGTAACTTTTCATCGGCTGAAAGTGCAGGATGCCCTGTTGAATATTCATCGCTATTGAAGGGTAATTCTTTGATATTTTTCCAGCCATCTTTTGCCGCATCGCCTATGTATAGTTTCAATTTATTGATACCATCTGAACTACGTTTGGCTTTACCGTTATTGAAGTTATTTCTTGTAAAGATTACTTTAGAAGCATCTTTGAAAAATGCGGCTGGGCCTTCATGGTATTTTGAATTGATTGAGCCACCAAAACGCTCCGATTCAGTAACTGGGCGGTCACCGTAGCCTAAACCAGCCATTACGTTCATGCCACCGTATGTTCCGATTGTGCGGCTATCATTGGCAGTAGGAGCGGTGTATTCGTCGGATCCAACAACGCCACCTCTGCTACTACGTTTGCGAGGAGCTTTAATATCGCCTGAGCCTGTTCCCAAACCAGCGGCTTGTCCGCCAATGGCCGAGACATCATCTAAAAAGAATAAGTCAAGGAAAGGGGTTTCGTTCCAGTTGAATACTCGACGCACCCCGACAGTATTGTGGCGGTTTGAGACGAATACCATACCGTTTTTGTAGTATGATGGAGAGAAATCGGCTGAATTGGTATTGATTGAAAGGTAATCAACTTTGTAACAGTTGGCATTTTTAGAAAGTACGCTTACATCATTATAAAGTTTTGAGAAGCCTTTTCCACGAGGGTCATCTTCTACTTTACGAGTGTATTTATCGTACATCTCTTGAGCCTCACGGTATTTACCATTGCTGGCAAGCACCTGTGCATACTTGAGGCAAACAGTAATGTTTTCTCCTGACAAATCGCCTGCTGTATTCATAATTTCAGCATATACACGCTCGGCATTTTGCGTATCTTTAACCTTACAATAGCTATCACCGAGCTTTACCTTTGCAGCGAGCTTTTGTTGGTCAGTAAGACCTTTTTTCTTTAGAGCTGCCTCAAAGGCATCAATTGCTTTCACATAGCATAAACTTTCGTAATGATGCTCACCAGTTTTTAGTAAGGCCTCTTGTGCCTTTACACTACCGCCGAGCAAGGCTGCTACAACCAACGCTCCAATTATTTTTTTCCTGACAATCATTTTATTAGAATTTAAAATTCACTCACGAATTTGTAAATTTAGTATGCGTATATGGGACTTGATATTGTGTGTCTGAATTGAAAGTCTGGACACAGACTTTCCTATTTCAAGATTTTTAAAGAATTCTTGAAAAGGTATGTACAATTCTATGCAACCTTCATACCAACTGGATTGCATAGTAAATTAGAACGTGCAATAAATATCTTAGAAATAACGTGGAGTAAGAATTTTATTCTTACCGAAGCCAAATTCATAGCGAAGTAAAACTTCGTGTGTTGGAATACCAAGGAAACGGCTCACACCTGTTTTCGATTGGTCGTTTAGCTTATTAGATGTAAAATCATAAGCATAACCAAGTTTGAATTGTGGTGTAAGCTGAAGCTCTATCATACCGATGGCGGCATCGAATAAGTTTTTGCTATCTTGTCCCATTGCTTGGAATTGGGAGATACGCCCCGAAACACCAAATGCAATTTTATCTTTAATCCAGAAGTTTAGGTTTCCATCAAAGCCAAGTGGAGCTCCTTGTGTGTATCGAACCATCGTAGAAGGTTTAATTTTGAAAGACCCTTTTCCGATTACAAAACCCATCATAGCAAAATAATGACGACGAGTTCTGCCTATTGTTCCAGAGGAATCACCAACGTTAAAGTTAGAAATTGTATTTTCCATGATTTGTGGGCATGAAATACCTATATAACCTTTGTCATTACTTAGATAAATTCCACCACCAACATTCGGAAGGATTTTATTTTGGTCACTTGCTCCTGAAAATACGTTGTCTGTTCCGTCTGTTAGGTTTTGAGCATCAGATAAAGCCCAACGAACATTGGTTGCTCCACCTTGTACACCGAATGACAAAGTAGAACGAGGCCCGACTTTAATACGGTAAGAATAGGTAGCGTAAACGCCAGTGTTTTTTTGAAGACCAACTTCATCACGCGTTACCTGAAGGCCTAAACCCATTTTTTCATTTTTGATAGGTGTATCCATCGAAAATGTAAAGGTTTTAGGAGCTCCATCAACACCAACCCATTGATAACGACCAAGGGCTGTAAGGCTCAGTACATCACGACTACCAGCATAAGCTGGATTAATAGCAAGGGTATTGAACATGTACTGGGAGAACATCGCTTCTTGTTGAGCGAAGGTTTGGTAGCTTACTGATAATGCCCCAACGAGCAAAAGTGCGGCTAACCTGTTTTTCAGGTTTGTAAAATTTTTCATTTTTTACCAAATTAAATAGTAAAGATACAGTGCTTTTAAAGGTTCAATCAATATAGAATGTAACCGTTTAAACATTTTTATACTCAATAGCAAAACAAAGTTACATTAAGATTTTGAAATGTCAATATTTTTTTATTAAGAGTTATGACATCTCTTTTGGCTTGAATATCAAATAGTTATACTAAAAGAATGATTTTTTGCTTGTTTATTTGGTGATGATTTTGATAAATCCCGAATGTTTTCTTTTCTGAAAATACTATCGGGATTTATCAAATCATTCCTTTTATCTGGCAATAGTTATATACTGGATCTTAGGCTGATTACCCCAGAAGCCTACTGCTTTCACGCAGATGAAGTATGTTCCATCTGGTACACCTACTCCTTTGCCTCCAAGAACAATGCCATTGTTGGCTTCACCATTCCAACCTTCTACTTTTGCGAAGTCAGTGTTTTGGTAAACCAGCTGACCCCATCTGTTATAGATAAAGATTTCGGCTTCTACATCATCAACACCATTGATGCCTTTGATTACGAACAAGTCATTTCTGCCGTCACTATTTGGCGAGAATGCTTGTGGTATGATGCCTCGGTTAGTTGTATCAGTAATCGCTGTTTGACCTTTAATAGTGATAACCGTTGGCTGGTTATTATTGCCAGGGTTATTATCAGCATCTGGGTCAGGATTCAAGCCTGCTTGCGAAATATCTCTCACATTGGTCGTGCTATCTTTGGCCGTTCCTGTAATACTATTAGAGTAAGTGGCGTCTCCTTTTTTCGAGCTCAACAGTCTGAGTTTGAATGTGAGGGTATCTGACGCACCAACAGCTAATGAGCTACTATCTGCCACTAACATTGTCATTTGGGTTCTACCATTGAAAGTTGAGTCAATTTTTAATTTACTATTTTTGCTCAACACTGGTTTTCCAACGATTACAAATTCTGCACTATCAGCAAATACTTTATCAAGACTATCACTTAATTGAACATTCGTGAGTTTACGAGTACCGTAGTTTTTCACGATTACATTGTACGATAAGTTATAGCTGCCATCAGCATTTTTCATGGTATCTAATACTGCTGCTTTTGCGATACCGAATTTTGTGCTGAACGATGGGATGATTGTGCCACCATCACCAAGTTTCACTGGTGTACCGATACTGTTATTTTTCGGGTTTCCATCATTATTCTTTAGTGGGTCACCTCCTGCTGTAAAATCTGGGTCGTTTCCGTTCGTTGACAAATCATCTACTGACTTATTCGTTGGGTATTTACCAATGACTAACGCTTGGTTTTCGAAGTTAATTCTGTTCGATGTTGTTGTCAGTCGAGTAAATAAGGTAGCGTTTCTTTCAGTATTGGCAGCGAGTGTACTTAGTGAGTCAACCAATAAATCAATTAGAGTTCCACGACCAGTATAGTTGCTATTGACTGTTAGACCTGCATCGGCTGTTACTTTTACTGAATCAACTTTCACACTATCACCGAATGTTTCACTCAAGTTATCCTGAATTTGTACACCTGTGAATGCCACTTTTCCGTAGTTTTTCACTTTGAATGAGAATGTTACGTCGTAAGTATTAGTTGTGCCTGCTACTAACTTAGGTTCGCTTGCACTCTTTGAGATTCCGATGAGGGCTTCTGGCAAGCTATTGAAGTTAATAACCGTTGAGGTATTACCCGATGGGTCTGGATTCACACCAGCATTTGAAGCATCGGTGATTGTCTGACCACTTGGTGTTTTTGCAGTAACTACAACATTATTTCTGAATGGCCCTTTATTACCATTAAGTTTCACATTGACTACCCACGTGACTGTATCTACTTTGTTAGGAGCAAGCTGACTTGCATCTAATAACATACAAGTTTTGCTTGTACCATTATACGAAGTATCTATTTTCAAGAGGCTGCCTGCACTTACTGTTGGTTTCACTGCGAGTTTGGCAACGGCTGGGGATGTGAATGTTTTTGATAAGGTATCACATATTTGGATACTGCTCAAATTCAAGTTACCGCAGTTTTTGAGAATAGCTTTGTAAGTAATGTTATAGCTGCTATCTGCTTGTCTTACGGTGTCTTTTACATAAAGTGCGATTCCGATACACGGTACCTCGATAGAGCTTCCTCCTTCCGAATTTAGATTTAAGTTGGTTGGGTTGCTTCCAGGAGCATCAGGGTTTAGGCCAGCATTTGATAGATCAGTCACATTTTCGGTTGTTCCCGAAGTAAGCGTACCCGAACCAGAAACCACTGCTGTGTTAGCAAATGCTTTGAGTGTATCTGGCTGAACATTGACTGTGAACTTCAAGGTATCAGTTTTTCCGATTGCTATTGAGCTACCTGTTAGGGTCAATCTTGTATCAGTTGTTCCGTTGAATGCACTGTTGAGCGTCAATTGGCTACTTGTATTTTTGCTCGGAGCGGCTACTACTGTGAATGTCGCTGGTGCTTTGAATACTTTAGACAATGTATCTCTTACAATTACATTGTTTAGTGTCAATGAACCGTTGTTTTTAACGAGTAATTGGTAAGTTATATCAAAAGAACCATTTGCTTTCTTGGTTGTATCCAAGACAATTTTCGCAAGACCAACACTTGGCGATTTGTAGAGACGAACTACTGTTGGTTCGGCACTTTCTTTTATTACTGTTTTACCATTGTTTGAAACATCAGATACATCTTGTGGAATTCCAAAAGCGGTATTGCCGATTGCTTCTACGATTGCGTTGGTCGAGAACGGTCCTTCTTTACCGTTTGGTACAATATTGATTACAAATTTAACTGTATCTACTTTACCTGCTTCTACGATACTTCCTTCAGGAATTGTTAGGTTCAAGTCGGTAGTTCCATTGAAACTATCATTCGTTTGAATTTTGCTACCTATACCAGCAGTTGGCTTCTGAACGATTGTGAAGGTCGTTGGTGTTGGGAACATTGTTGCAAGGTTTTCAGTCACTTTCACACCTTCCAACTTTACGTTTCCACAAGCTTCAATCAAGGCTCTAAATGTAATGTTATAACTACCATTTACTTGGCGAGTAGTATCGGCTGCTAAAGCGATTCCTACGCAAGTTTCTTGGCAGGTTTTACATTCAACTGTCCACTGGCTGATATTATTACTCAAGATTTGATCAACTTGGTCAAGTTTGGTGATCTTGGCTGTATTGATAATCTGTCCAGCTTTTGTTGTTTTAGCATCATAGGTGTAAGTTCTGGTTGCACCTGCTGGTAGGTTCCCGATTACGCTTAGTAATGAGTCGGTACCAAATGCTGTAAAGCCTGGTGTTGTTGAAGTAATTGTGAAGCCTTTAGGTAGTACATTTACTACATTTACATTGGTTGCCGATTTTACTGTACTATTGTTTTTTACAGTGATAGTATATGTAACTGGGTCACCAACTTTTAATTCAACACGAGATCCGACGATTTGGATACTTACATCTACTTTCGATGTATCGGTTGTTGTTTCGCATTTGTCAATTGTTACGATGATTGGAGATGCTGGACTGTAACAACCCGTGCCGCTCTTCTCAATGACATAATATGTTCCTGAACCTACTGCTGATGCGTTTGCAAGCATTGGGCTACTTGGTGAGCTTCCTGTATGGAACTCAAATGCTCCGCCTGTGCTTTGTGTTTGGCTTGTTACAGAACTTGCCAAGTTTACACTTGTTGCAGGGCAGTTGTTTTTAGTGATGGCCGTTACGGTTGGAGCTGCAATAGCATCACTCAATTTGACCACGATTTCGTTTGAGCTAAGTGAAGCACAACCATTACCGTTGATGAGTTTTACCGTATAACGACCTGGTGTTTTCACCGTGATACTTTTTGTTGTTGCTCCTGTACTCCATTTGTACAAACTTGTGTTTGTTGCGGTCAATACTACTGAGTCGCCGAAGCAGATATTTGCTGATTTATTAGATGTAATAGTTGGAACTGTGCTTACACTATTGAGTGTCACTGTAAAACTTGATGTTGCTGCTACACACGAACCGTTATCGTCAGGGTCGTTGGTAGTGAGTGTAAATTTCACGCTTCCTTTTACTAAATCATCGTTTGAATAATTATACTTAGTACTTAAGCTTAGAGCGTTATCGAATGAGCCTTTACCATCTGTTGTCCATTTTGCACTTGAAGCTGCACCACCAATTTTACCCTGGAGTGTGAAGAAATCAGCACTTAGACAAACTGTGGTATCTTTTCCTGCCAATGCAGTAGCTGGATTTGTAACACACGAAGGATTTATGATTTCACAAGTTGTGATTTTTACATTAACCTTAGCACCTTCACTATAACATCCGTTACCTGCTTTCTCAAATACATAGTATGTACCTGTTCCTGCTGCTGATGGGTTCGCTACGGCAGGAGAACCTGGAGTTGTTCCTGTACGGAATACGAAAATTCCACCTTGCGAAGAGGCTGTACTTGTTACGGCTGTTGTAAGGTCAACGGTAACGAATGGACAAGTATTTACTAAATCTCTGACAGTTGGTTTTGTAAGTCCACTACCAGTTACTTGTACTGTGATTACGTTTGATTTCTCACTTTGACAAGTACCACCATCACAAATAGCTGAGTAACTTGTAATAGTTGTTGGTGAAACGGTGATAACTGCACCGATTTGACCATCAGACCACTTAACTGTACCCACACAACCTGCTGCTTCGATTTGTGTACTTGAACCACCACAAATTTGTGTGTTTTTGCATGTCACTACTGGAGGTATTGGATTTCCTACAGTAATTGTTGCGGCGGCTGATGGAGCTGATTGGCAAGAACCAACTTTACAGATAGCGGTATAAACTGTGGTTTCAGAAGGGTTTACATTGATTGAAGCCGATGTCTGACCTGATGACCACAATACACTTCCACTGCATCCTAAGGCATTGAGTGTAAGGGTATCACCTTTACAGATTCTTGATGCTGTGCATGAGATAACTGGCGACTCAGGTTTTGGAGTAATGTTTACAGTTACTTTGTTTGACTGATCGCTTGTGCAACCACCTTGGGGTAATTTACATACCGCAGTGTAGTCAGTCGTATTGCTCGGTGTTACAGAGATGCTTGAACCTGTGAGGCCATTTGACCAAACTGTTGTTCCTTCACAGCCAGTGGCTGTCAAAATTACTGCATCACCTGCACAAACTGTTTGTTTATTGCCAGTAATCGTTGGTTTGTTTGGTTTTCCAACAGTTACAGTTACGTCGTTCGATTTACCGCTTTCACATGTGGCTGTTTTACAAGCTGCTGAGAAAGTTGTAGTTGTTGCTACGCTTACAGTAATGCTTGAACCTGTTGAAGTATTAGACCAAATTATTGTACCTGCACAACCTGCTGCTGTCAATGTTACTTGACCTGTTTCACAAAGTGCGGTTGTTGAAGCTGTGATTGTTGGAGGCGTAACATTGCCTAATTGAATCACGATTGCATTGGAGTTACCGCTTGTTCCGCAGCCATTTTTACAGATTGCAGTATAAGTTCCAGTACTAACAATGATTGAAGAACCAGTTGCACCATTGCTCCAAGTGATAGTTCCACCAGTACAGCCTGTAGCTGTAATAGTAGCCGTTTCATTTCCACAAACTGCTGTTTTGTTTGAAGAAATAATAGGAGCAGTTGGTGTTTGACCACCACCGATATTGATAATTTTCGATGCAGAACTTTCACATTCTTCAACGATACATTTTACTGTGTAAGTTGTAGCAACTGTAGGAGTTGCGGAGATCGTACCAGCTGTAGAGCCAGTAGACCACAATACGGTGCCGTCGCAATTAGTTACGGTCAATACCACAGAGCTACCGCTACAAACAGTCTCAGCTGAGGCTGTGATAGTAGGAGGTGCTGGATTGATTACAGTGATGACAGCATCTTTCGATGGTACACTTGCACAACCGTTTACAGTACAAATTGCAGTATAAGTAGTAGTTACAGTTGGTGAAACAACCATAGTCGCTCCTGTAGCCCCCGTACTCCAAGTAACACTTCCTTCACAACCATTAGCTACGAATGTGAGCGATTCACCTGGGCAAATTCTTTCTTTACCACAAGTTACGATTGGAGCAGTTGGTTTTGGTGTTACAGTAATTATTTTAGTTGCTTTTCCGCTACAATTATTTACAGAGCAAGTTGCTTCGTAAGTAGTTGTTGAAGTTGGCGAAACAGTGATCGCTGAAGTAGTAGCACCGGTTGACCAAGTAAGAGACCCAGTACAATTGCTTGCTGTTAAAGTTACATTTTCACCAGCACAAACTCCATCTTTTGAAGCTGTGATTGTTGGTGTTGTACCAGCTCCGCCGCTTGTAATAATGATTGCATTGGAGTTACCGCTTGTTCCGCAGCCATTTTTACAGATTGCAGTATAAGTTCCAGTACTAACAATGATTGAAGAACCAGTTGCACCATTGCTCCAAGTGATAGTTCCACCAGTACAGCCTGTAGCTGTAATAGTAGCCGTTTCATTTCCACAAACTGCTGTTTTGTTTGAAGAAATAATAGGAGCAGTTGGTGTTTGACCATCACCGATATTGATAATTTTCGATGCAGAACTTTCACATTCTTCAACGATACATTTTACTGTGTAAGTTGTAGCAACTGTAGGAGTTGCGGAGATTGTACCAGCTGTAGAGCCAGTAGACCACAATACAGTGCCGTCGCAATTAGTTACGGTCAATACCACAGAACTACCGCTACAAACAGTCTCAGCTGAGGCTGTGATAGTAGGAGGTGCTGGATTGATTACAGTGATGACAGCATCTTTCGATGGTACACTTGCACAACCGTTTACAGTACAAATTGCAGTATAAGTAGTAGTTACAGTTGGTGAAACAACCATAGTCGCTCCTGTAGCCCCCGTACTCCAAGTAACACTTCCTTCACAACCATTAGCTACGAATGTGAGCGATTCACCTGGGCAAATTCTTTCTTTACCACAAGTTACGATTGGAGCAGTTGGTTTTGGTGTTACAGTAATTATTTTAGTTGCTTTTCCGCTACAATTATTTACAGAGCAAGTTGCTTCGTAAGTAGTTGTTGAAGTTGGCGAAACAGTGATCGCTGAAGTAGTAGCACCGGTTGACCAAGTAAGAGACCCAGTACAATTGCTTGCTGTTAAAGTTACATTTTCACCAGCACAAACTCCATCTTTTGAAGCTGTGATTGTTGGTGCTGTGCCAGCTCCGCCTACAGTAATAGTAAGTGGTGTTGATGCATTGCTTGAACATTCGCCTACCTTACAAACTGCTGAGTATGTTCCAGTAATTGTAGGTGTGATATTAATGCTTGAACCAGTTAAGCCACTCGACCAAATAACTGTTCCAGTGCATCCATTTGCTGTCAGTTTAACTGATTGACCTGTACAAACTGAATTATTATCGGCTGTAATAGTTGGAGGTGTTGTTGGTGTTCCTACTGTTACAGTAATTAAATTCGATTTACTACTAACACAAGTTGATTTAGTACAAGTTGCCGTGTAAGATGTTGTTGTTGTTGGCGAAACTGTGATTGATGGTGTAGTTACACCAGTTGACCACAAGATTCTGCCTGTACAGTTATTGGCTGTGAGTATTACGCTTCCACCATTACAGATTACATTCGTTGTAGAATTTGAAGTAAGCAAAGGAGGAGCAATCACGTTTATGACCACTTGTATTGGGTTTGATTTCGGACTAATACAGTTGTCAGTGATTTTACACTGAGCTGTATAAGTGGTAGTTGCTGTTGGTGTTACAATTATCGTGTTGCCAGTTTGTCCATCTGACCAAACAACAGTACCATTACATCCGATTGCTTCGATAGAAACACTTTCTCCAAGACAGATGTAAGGGTTCGCACAAGCAATGAGTGGAGTCGTTGGGTTACAAACGGGTTGTTTAATTGTGATGTCGGCATCGTCATCATCATTTTCGTTTTTATTAACACCGTTGTTAGGCGTTGAATTAGGGTCTTTTTGGTCAGATTTCGTGACCTCAGCCCAGTTTTTGATTGTACCGGTTGTAGCGGTTACTTTTGCAACGATTTGGAATGTAGCGGTTTGTCCAACATTGATTTGGTTGAATTTCGCCACTACTGTATTACCAGTTGTATTGATTACATCTCCACCTGTTGCACTGATGATTTGTAAACCAGCAGGTACAACATCTGTTACTTCTACATTTGTTGCATTTGAAGGCCCGTTATTTTTAACTTCTACGAAATATGTAATTTGGTCACCAGTTGCAGGAGTAGTATTGCTAACTACTTTATTCAAACTTAAATCAGCTAATAACTCTACTACTTTAGGTGTAATTGTTACTTTATCGTCATCGTCTTCTTTGGTAGTTTTACCATTATTAGGCGTTGAGTCTATATCTTTTTCTGTTACTTTAGTTATCTGAGCAAAGTTTATCATTGCTGCTGAACCCGTTACTTTAGCAATATAAGTTAAAGTGATGGTCTGATTTACTGCAACGTTTGGAATAGTTGAAGTCAATACTCCGCTATTATTTGTAAAGAATGCACTTGATACAAATTGTAAACCAGCAGGTAATTCGTCAGTTACTTCAACGGCTGTTGCTGCGTCTGGTCCAGCGTTAATTACTTTTACGGTGAAGGTAATGTTATCACCAACATTTGGTGTTGCATTATCTGTTGTTTTTGTCAAACTTAAATCAATAGATTTGTCACAGTTTTTCAACGTAACTTTCAATAATGTTGGATTACTATAACATCCCACACCTGATTTTTCAAATAAATAATAGGTGCCATTGCCAACTGCCGTAGGATTTGTCACTAAAGGTGAACTTGGATTAGCAGTAGTATGCCATTCGAAGCTACCACCTGAAGTGGTTACAGCATTGATAATAAAGTTATTCAGGTTGATTGTTTTACCAATACATTCTTCTACTGCACCTACACTAGTAGGATTAGCTGGACGAACATTTACAATAATTGAAACTGGCTGGCGTGTATTCGGACAACCCTCTGGAGCATTAACAATTTCTGCATAATAAACGGTTGTTGTTGTTGGGAAAACTGCAAATACACTTCCACTATTAACAGTGGCAAGAGGGGTTCCACCTGTTGGTGTTAAATACCATCTGACAGTACCACCGCCAGTGATTGTTCCTCTGATTGAAGTTGTATCACCTGAGCAAATGTCTGCATCAACTGCGATAGCTACTAATTCAGCACAAACAACTGGTAGATATATAGCACCATCAATCGTTGGATTGTCTTTCAACGTTGATACAAATGGGTCAATGCTGATTTTTGATGAATAACCCGAAGTTGGGTTGAAATCATTGTCTTTTGTATCGTCTCCTGCATCAACTTTGCTTGAAAGTACAAATGACGTTGGTAAGGTACTGGTTATGATTCTTACAACATAGTCACCTTTTGGTAAATTATTGAATGTATAGAAACCACTCGTATTTGTAGTTGTGGTATTAATTGCTGCACCTATCGGATTGCCTAAGGCATCTGAAGCGTATAATTCTAATTTGACATTTCCAACCCCTACTTCGCCAGAATCTTGTATGCCGTTATTGTTGGTATCTTTCCAAACAAAGTCTCCAATTGAGCCAAGTGGGCTGTAAATACCACCATCAACCGTCAAGATGTCTTTTTTAGTAGCATCGTAAGGGTCAATTGTAATTTTATCAGATAAACCCGTACTTGGATTAACATCACTGTCAATGGCATCATTAGTACCAATATCTTGTTTTGTAGTAAGCTGAGACCCTGAAGGAAGTGAGTTTGTAACTACTTTTACAACATAGTTCCCTGCTGATAAGCCAGTAAATAAATATTTGCCATTTGCATCAGTCGTATCTTTTTTCAACGGTGAGCCAATTGGTAGACCAATGGCATCCGAAGCATATAATTCTATGATAATACCACTTATACCTGTTTCGGTGGCATCTTGTAAGCCGTTATTGTTTGAGTCGTTCCAAACGTAATCTCCGATTGAGCCATATTTAGGCTTTAAGCCAGCATCAATATTCAGGTTATTCCGTAAAGTGTCTGATGGTAATTTTGAAGTATCAATATTAATTAATTGTGAAAGGCCTGTTGTGCCTACATCGCTATCTTTGGTATCATCAGTACCTGAGTTTTGAGTAGTGAATGAATCAAAACTGACTGGCTTCACAAATTGAACTCGGTAGCTGTTAGTTGTCAAGCTATCAAACAAATATTTCCCTTGGGCATCAGTAAGAGTCGAATCAAGTTTAGTGCCTGAAGCACTTAACAAGTAAACTTTAACACCAGCTACTGGTGGCTCTGCTGCAGTAGAGCCTTGTTTGCCATCATTGTTTGTATCTTGCCAAACGTAGTCTCCAATGCTACCATAAGGCCCTTCAATAACTTGAACCGCACAACAACCTTGTGCAGGACAATTAGAGATATTCGTAGTAAATGTAAATGTACCAGGGGCTTTAATAGTTAATGATGAATCGGCATTTACGACTGCAACTGTCGAGTTTGGTGTAATTGCGGACGTGCCATTAAACCATTTAATTGTTGAACCATATTTATAGGGAGCAGGTACAGAAATAGTATATTCCTCACCAGGATACCAGTGAAGAGGGACAGAGAAACATGCTGTAGCAATATCATCTTCATAAAGTTTTGAATTATTTGGAGAAGAGTCAGTATCTTCTTGACCTGCTCCAACTGAAAGTACTTCGGCAGTATTAAAGAATACACCTTGTTGAGTTACTGTGGCATTGATCTCTAATTTTACAGAATCTCCGACTGCTAATGTTGCAACATTCCATGTACCAATGCCTGTGATTGGACTATACGAGAAATTAGCTCCACCAGTGTGCGTATTCAAGACCGCACCAGCAATTGGGAAATTATCTTGAACTACAATTGAACTTGCAGCTGAGGGGCCAGAGTTCTTTAACCATAGCGTGTATTTGACGCTCTCGTTCAGTGTCGGTAAGGATTTATCAATCGTTTTTCTGAGCGATAAATCAATCAAGCTTTGTGCCGAAACTCCAAAAACACTAATAAGAATCAACAGAATTGTTGTTGCGAAACCCTTAAAAAATGAATTTTTAGGATAATCATCATCTTTAATTCTTTTAGAAGAAGAGAATGAAGGTGTCCATTGTTTCAACTTAGCATCAAAATGACTACCTAAATGGTACTCTTTGACAGTTGAATTACTGTTAAGGGAAAGCTTCTTCATGGTTAAATCTTGATTTGTTAATAAATCAGCAGGCACAGAATTGGCTTTATCTATATTTAATTGAGGAGGATAGTTATCAGTAAAGTATTCTTGCAAACTATTTTCTGCATAAAGTTTTTCATGCGGTTTTACCGAGATGCTTTCTTTAGGCATAATTTGAGGTAAAAGACTATTCTTTGATTTAAAAAATAGACTAATTACATTGACAATTTTCTGCACAAGTTCTAAAATTGTATCATCTTTGTTTGATTTGTGCTGTTGTGAATACCCCTTTATTGGCATTGGGATACCCCTTTCGGTAAAATTGTATTTCATTTGCAAGTATTTTAATAATTCTCTTCATGTATTTATTGCACTTATTTGATAGATACTGGCCTTAAAACATGATACATTGATACATCATGATATTGTTAGAACCTGTATATGCAGGCAAATACTATATTCAATTAGAAATAGCATCCAAAACTGTGCCAAACCTATTACAATGACCGTTTAATAAAAAAATCGGTTTAGTTTCCTATGTAGTAGAAAAAAGGGAAAATGTTGACTTTTGAAGAATGTTTGGCATAGAATAACTAAAACTATGCCAAATTGATATATATTATAAAAAAACATCCGTCTATTAAACGGATGTTTTTTCTGAAAAAAATATTGAGTGATAAACCCGCAGATAGTAAATACCTTCAGATTTTAGAAGTCATAACCCAGCGATAAGTATAGTTTTGGAGGATTTACCTCTTTATCTTCAAGCCCCCAAGCATAATCGGCTTTTACGAAGTAGCCCAAAATAGTAGTTCGGACACCTACTCCATAGCCTACTAAAAATGGGTTTTTAAAATTAGTTACAGTAGCTCTAAATGGGTTTTGTCCACCGCCAACTATTTCGGTATTCAAGCTATTTTGTCGGTTAAATGGCCCTTTGTTTCCGTACCAAGCTGTGCCTATATCAGTAAAGCCAACAAATTGTAGATTACGTAAAAAATTTGAGGTTAGTGAGCCTTTTGAAACAGATTGTGCTAAAGGTAAACGTAACTCTAAATTGGTCAGCAAGTGGCTTGTACCGAAAAGTTTTGCGAAATTGAAACCTCTTAAATTTCCTGCAAAATCATAAAATAGAATATCTCTTAAATCTCTTGGCACACCAATCGCTTGTCCATTTGTTGCTTCAATCGTGCGATTGATAGAGTTTTCAACTCCTCCTAAAATGGTTACTTTTGGAGCATTTCCAAGCGAACGACTGTAAGAAAGACGCCCAGCCAGAATAACACTACCGAATAGTTTACGATAATGACGAGCATCAATAACCATACGACTAAAGTTTTCACTACTACTCTTGAAGCTATATGAGCGGTCAAGGCGAATTTTAGCACGTGTTCCTACCAAAACTTTGCTAAATAATGGTGTAGTATTGTCATAAACTATCTCACCACGGAAACCTAAATAGATGGATTGCAGGTTTTTTCGACCTAAATCGGCAATATCAATATCTGATGTAGAGGTAATATTGGGTGATATTACTGCTTTTAAATATTGACTAAATGGATAAGAAGCAAATGCCGAAAAACGATTGTAGTAAAGACGGCGGTCGATACTGAGTACAGTTGCTTGAGGAGTGTTGATGTTCAGTGGGCGAAACAGATAAAGGCTACGATTATCTAATTCGTTAAGTGCAATTGAGCGTCGTTGAATATCCAAACCCCAATCAACTCTTCTGACATTATTATTATAACTTAATTGTACATCATGGTTGCGTAAAATAGGAGTAATGAAAAGACCCAGTTTGATGCTGTGATTTTCGAGTAAATCGTTCATTACCAATGTGTTTTTCATGCCCATTCTTCTTACAGGGTCAGTCAAAAATTCTGATTTTACATCATTGGCAATCACAATGTTTTCATAAGCAAGTGGGCCTTTTATTTTCAAAATTTCCTTGAATCTGCCTGATTTCGGAATTGTTTTATCTGTTGTTTCTCCTTTAGCTTTGGCTGTTTCGGCTGCTAATGATTTAATGATGTTTTCGGCATCAAATTCATAATTGTCAGTATCCACTTCGCCAGGTTTAAGTTCAAGTTTTTGCTTTGTTTCAGCCAATGAGCTATTGGGCTTTGTTTCTGTTGGTTTACTTGTATTAGTATCCTGTACTTTTTCTTCACTCGTTGCATACTGATTATTCGCATAATATTCTCGCCATTCTTTGATAAATCTATTATACGAAATACCAAGCGTACTCGTAATACTTGATTCTTCGGTGCGGATGATACGAGTCAGATTCAGAATATTGGAAATATTATCTTTTCCGTAACGAACCGCAATGTAATTCCATATTGATTGACCAATTATTTCGGCATCTTTGCCTTGTAGAGTTTCAATTTTCTTGTCTTTATTTTTCAGAATCGCCGTACGCATTCTGTCCAACATAAGTAGGTTCTCATTATCACCCGAAATATAAGCTGAAATTCCCGCCATGTACCACTCTGGTACTGTTAATAAAAGCGAACTTTGTAAGACCTCCTTCAAACTTCCGCCATAAAGCATATCATAGACAAACAGGCGAGCAATTTGCTGTACGAGTTCTTGCTTAAACTGCTCTTCATTGCCTGTGTAAGCAATTTGCACACGAGATTTTGCCAAGTTCAGAATACTCCCATCTAAGTCAATTGGAGCGGTTAAGCCGATATTGCTTTGCTCAAGTTCTTTTGGTGAATTATACAAAAATATCTTCATCGTTGTGAAGGGCGTATAACCCAATAACTCCGTAATACGGTCGTATTCACCTTCGGCTATTTTGGCGGCATTTTGGGCAATTTTATCGCCACTTCGGTAATAGTTAAACTCAAAATTATTGCTCCGAATCGTAAGCCATTCAAATCTTTTATATTGAATACGGCTTTTCCCAAACTCTTCTTGGGTTGACGAAAAGTAGCTTTGTGCAGATACACGACTCATGCCTAATGCAAGCATTAAGCAAGCCACCGTGCTTATTCGACGAAGAGTAAACATATTTTCCATGCCTTTGTATATTTCCAAGAATACAGATTTTCAGTAGGTTAGAATTGTAATCTGACAAATTTGGGTTTACAAAAATGTCGGATAAGCAATTTCAGGTTTTAAATTTTGTATGAATTTTAATCAAAAAACTCGCACAAAATCCTACAACGAATATAACGAATAAAAACGCTCAATGTTAGCTTCGGGCATTAAAACTTTATTAGTTTCTAAAAAACCGAGCATTTCTTCAGCAAAATAGGGGGCAAGTGATACGCCTTTCGTGCC
The DNA here is from genome assembly GCF_040253585.1 of Emticicia sp. W12TSBA100-4. Taxonomy (NCBI): domain Bacteria; kingdom Pseudomonadati; phylum Bacteroidota; class Cytophagia; order Cytophagales; family Leadbetterellaceae; genus Emticicia; species Emticicia sp. W12TSBA100-4. The sequence continues at coordinate 169,279 of NZ_JBELAU010000013.1, read as the reverse complement.
GAGTCCGTTAAATATATATACGTTATTATGGAGCGGATGGTTGCCCATGAACGGGCGACGGTCTTTGGTTGTAGGTCTGATTCCTGCCTCTTGGGATGTGATTTGGTAGGATGGAAATAGGAATTTACTAATTTTTGAGGCAATCAATTCTCGGCCACTTTCGGTGGCTTGCCAGTCAAGATTATCCCAAATATAAGTTGAGCCGAAGCGACATTTGCCTTCGCCAAGTGGAATAATCCAAAAGCCTTGATTGATGATTTCTTTAATTTTGTAGCCTACTACATTGGCCAAAAGTGTTTCGCCTTTGGCAGGATTAAACGGAATCCAATTAAAAAATGGGTTTTGAGTAGAATAGAATCCTTCGCAGAAAATGATTCTTTTTGCTTGAAAATCTTTATAAAAAACCTTGTTTTCGATAATGTTTAGTTCTGTAAAATCAACTTTTTCGGCCTGATAACTTTCATTTTGTTTGAAAAAATCTCGGAAACAATCAAGCATTTTTGGCACATTTACCCAACCTGCTGACGATGTGTAAAGTCCACCCAATTCGTTGCTAACTTGCTCATAATCAGGTTGGTTTGGCTGAATGATTTTAAGGTAATTTCCTAAATCATATTCATCCGTCAATCTCAGAAAATGTCGGCGTTGTTGGTCGTTGGCAAATGGTCGATAAAGATTGGTTTCATGATAAAAATTTGCGTGAAATGCCTTTTCGAGTGAGGTATAAAATGTTCTTAAATAAGGAAAAATCTTATCGGCAAGCCAAGTTTTGTCAAGGTTTTTGCCTGTAATTGGGTTGAAAATTCCGCCCGCAACTGCTGAAGAAGTCGGCAAAGTTGCATCATTCAAAACCAACACCTTTTTGTCAGCTTTTATTAATTGATAAGCTAATAATGACCCCGCAATTCCTTGCCCAATAACTATATAATCAAAATTTTTCAATATCGCAGTTCAAACCTATGATGTTTTCAAAAACCTTATAGGTTTTTATTAAAGTTAAAAATTTATTTTCTAATCGCTTTGCTCAAAGCTTCATCGGCCAAAATACACACCATTTCTACTTGTTCGTCAAGTGTCATATACGATGTGTCAATATCAATGGCATCATCAGCTTTGCGAAGTGGACTTTCTTTGCGAGTAGTATCAATCAAATCACGTTTTTTTATGTTTTCGATAATCTCCTCAATATCAACCAAATCACCTCTTTCGTTCAACTCAATCTGGCGGCGATTAGCTCTGATTATCGGGTCGGCAGTCATAAAAATTTTCAGTTCGGCATCAGGAAAAACAACCGTTCCGATGTCTCGGCCATCCATCACGACACCTTTCTTTTTGCCCATTTTTCGCTGTTGAGCTACCATTGCGTGGCGTACTTCGGCAATCGCACTGACCTCACTTACTTGATTGGCAATGTAGAGTTTTCTGATTTCGTCTTCTACGTTTAGTCCGTTCAGAAAAGTCTCATTTCGGCCATCATTGGGGTTCCTACGAAACTCAATCTGAATATTATCCAAAGCCTTTGCTACTTCTTTTTCGTTGGTAAGTGTTACCAAATGTTGATGAAAATATAGCGTCACGGCTCGATACATTGCTCCAGTATCAATATAACTATATCCCAAACGTGCAGCTACTTTTTTGGCAGTAGTACTTTTGCCACAACTCGAATAGCCGTCAACGGCAATGGTAATCTTTTGCATTTAATCTGAATTTTTCTGCAAAGAAAATCCTAATTTACCGAAGAAACAATGATAAAATACAGCTTTAGACCGAAAAAAACAATTCTTCTGATATTTTCTTAATTTTAAAACTTATTTTTGCAATAATACTGATAAGTCAGCAACAAAATCTTTGATGATATGCGTAGCATCAGTTTATTGAAAATTTGCTTGCCCAAAGAATGAAGAAAATTATAAGTGTAACATTTGCTTTTTTTAATACATGCATTGCTTTTGGGCAGAGTAAAACCTTGGTTTTTTATCCAGCAGGGAATAGCGTTCAGGCAAAAGCAATTTTGGACGATGCTCAAAGTAAAAAACGCTTGCTTGATACTACTTCAAATCCTGTAAAAATCAACGAAGCAAACCTCAAAAACTATAATTCAGTCGTATTTCTCAATACTTCGGTTAATGCCTTAAGCTTTCAACAATCAGCCGAATTGCAGCGTTTTTTGCAAGCTGGTGGTGGTTTTGTGGGTATTGGAGGAGCTATCGAAAAAAACTACAAATGGCTTTGGTATAACAAAATGATTGGCGGAATTTTGGCTGAAAACCAATTTACGGATAAAGTACAATTGAGTCTTATTACCAATGCTTCAATCGGAAAAAGTGAGCTGCCACCACTCTGGAAAATTGAAGATAAACCATTAGTAATGAGTAGCTTACCTGTTAGGTGCAAGCCAGTTTTGCTGGATGTCATGGGGAAAACTTGGGCGTGGTATTACACGACCGAAGAAGGCGGAAAAATGTTTTATACAGCTTTAGGGGGTGAGCCTTCGGCTTTTCAAAATCCTACATTACTTGCTCATATTTGGTCGGGTATTGAGGAAGTTTCCTCTAAAAACTTACCCGATTATGCCAAAATTGCTGATACAGCTTTACCGTCAGAGAAAAATTTCTTGAAAGTAACTTTAGCTGAAAATTTAGAAACCCCGCTGGCTTTGGCTACTTTGCCCACTCGAAATGTGCTTTTGGTTGAACAAAATGGTAAAGTGAAACTTTTCGATGCTCAAAAACGAAAAACTAATCAAATCGGAAAAATTGATGCTACGAATTTGAAAGCCATTAAACTCGACCCCGAATTTGCCGAAAATGGTTATGTTTATACTTTTTCAGAAACCACTGCCAATGAATATAAAATCGGCAGAATGCAACTCATGGGCGATAGTGCTGCTACAATGAGCGATTTCTCAAGTCAGTCAACTACACCTTTGTCGAAAAGTATTACTTACGAATTTGATAAGTATGCAAGCGAAGCGTATCGTTTGCCTAAATATTTTGCAGGAAAATCATTTAGGTTTGACAGCGAACGGGGCTTTGTGGTAGAAACTTTTGATGAAGATGGAAATATAAAAAATGTTGAGCCATTTTTATCAAATACTCGCTTTGAATTTGTCAAAGATATGGCTTTTGGGGCAGATGGCGAATTGTATCTTCTCGAGGGTAATCGCTTAGCAAAGATTGATTACGCTGAGAAAAACCGAAAACCAATCGTGGTTGCTTCGGCCGATGTGCTATCGGGAAATGCTCCTTTGAAAGTAAAGTTTTCGTCAGAAGGCTCGATCGACTACGATACAAAAGATGTTTTGAGTTTCGAGTGGAGTATTATCGGTACAACAACTACCATTTTGAAAGAACCAAATCCAGAATACACTTTCTTGAAAGTAGGTAATTATGAAATAAAGCTAAAAGTGACTGATAATCAAGGTGAAAGTACTGAAACTTCATTGAAAATCCAAGTCAATAAACCTGCTCCTAAGAAAAGATAGAATGGGTTGTTTAAATTTCATTTATTCGGAATCTCAATCACAAAACTTGTACTCGAAAGCCCGTTTTCTACTTTACAGTTGAGTTTTTCGCCTACTTGCTTGATAATCAGATATAATTTTAATTGATTTTGCTGTTTTCTGATAATTTCTTCCACTTGCTTGAAGGCAAACAAGGGTCTTACTTGTATAGCTTCTGTTCTGATATTTGCTTCGATTTCTTGAAAAAATGTGAATTCCTCGCCAATTCTTTTCTTTTCCAATTCAAGATAAAGTAGAATAGTTTCTATTTCTTGGGCGAGTGAAATGGTTTTTTGTTTTGAGCTGTTGGAGAGGGTTTTCAGCAGATTCGTAAACTCAGTTAAATATTGAGCTGCCTCCATAGGGCTATGAAGCAAAATATATTGCTTGATAGAATTTAGATTCCCGTATAGAAACTGCTGATTCCCCATGATACTCTCAAGTTCATTTATTTTCTCAAGAAGCCCAGTTTCGGTTTTTTTCTTGTAATAATTTAAAAGACTCAGTACTAAACCAATGACAGCTAAGAGCAGAATAATCCCATACCAAATTAGTTCGGTTGTGACCACTAAAGTGATGAGATAAGTTGGATGTATCATTTATAAGCAGTTAAGGCTATCATAAGTTTGTAATCAAAGATATTAGGTATGTTTATATGTATGAAACTACATTTAGTATTTGGTGGGTTTTATCTGAAATTTGGTTGATTTGGGGAGAAATTTGGGAGTTGTATAAATAAAAAAAGATACAGACTTTTGCTCTGCATCTTTAATATATGTGTTTATTAATTGTTTTTATTTCATTTTTGCCAAAACCTCTTGTAACTCGGCTTCGTCCATTTCGCCCACTCCACGCCAAACTTGATGACCATTTTTGATGATAACATAAGTCGGAATTTCTTCAACTTTAAATACCGAAGCGATGTTGTCGCTTTTTTCAGCATCAATTTTTAGTAATTTTACGTGCTTATTTTGGTCAGCAATTCTGTTCAAGATTGGATTCATTTTTTTGCAAGGCCCGCACCAGTCGGCATAAAAATCAATCAAAACAAGATTGTTTGATTTTACCACACGGTCGAGGTTTTCGAGTGTAAAAGCTGCAATTGGCTGAGTAGTAGTATTATCTGACACATACGGTTTGCTCGAAGAAGTCCATTTAGCAAAACCACCAGCCATATCATATACTTCTTTATAGCCCAGATCACGCAAAAATGCTGCGGCATCGGTGCTGCGTCTGCCTGAAAAACAATAGACAAACACAGGGCGAGTTTTATCTAACTTAATTTTAACAATATCTTCAAAATTATCATCATTGAAATTTAGATTAATTGCACGTTTGAGATGCCCACGCATAAATTCTTCGGGAGTACGCACATCCACCAATTGAGCTACGCCAGAGTTTTCTCGCAATTTTGTTTCAAAATCATTGATAGACAGTAGGTATTTATCTTTGTTTTGGGCAAAAACATTTGTTACAAGAAGAAAGAAACCAATAATAAGTAGGCGTTTCATTAGATTTAAAATTAGTAAAAATTTATAGACGAATATGTACAAATTTCAAGCCAGTTTCAAGTATGGTGTATTCAGGTCTTTAAACGAATTTGCTTAGAAATTATTATTTTTTCAAGATTAAAGGCACTAAATTGTACTTTTTTTAGTTCTAATAATAAAGCAACAGATAATTTTTATGATTTTCGGATAGTATAATTTACTACCCTTGCTACTGCTTTTTACTCCCAGAATAATTTTGGGAGGGATTTTTCCATAAAACTTACTATAAACTATGCACTCTTTTTTAAAACGATTAGTAATCGAAACCATTCTTAAAAACAAAAAGCGGCGTCGTGCTTTAGGCAAGAAAACGTATAGCCATTTTGAACTTGCAAAGGGTTTCAGAGAACTAAAAATAGTTGTTATCAGGCACTTAAAAGACTTTTTTTTAATCTCACTTGGTATTGCTTCGGCAGCTTTTGGTTTAGAAAGTTTCTTATTGCCAAGTAAATTTATTGATGGTGGTGCTACCGGTATTTCGCTTTTAGTGACCGAACTAACCTCATTACCCCTTTGGTCTTTATTACTCGCTGTCAATATTCCATTCGTTATACTGGCGTATAATATCATGGGTAAGCAATTTGCCATAAAAACAGCACTCGCAATAAGTCTTTTGGCAGTTTGTATTGCTACTATTCATTTTCAGGAAGTAACCCACGATAAACTCTTAGTTGCTGTTTTTGGTGGTTTTTTCTTAGGTGCGGGTATCGGACTTTCGGTGAGGGGCGGAGCAGTAATTGACGGAACTGAAGTTTTAGCTATTTATTTGAGTCGAAAACTCGGTACAACTCTTGGCGATATTATCATCGGTATCAATATTATCATTTTTTCGGCGGCGGCTTATTTTCTTTCGGTCGAATCAGCACTTTATTCGATGATAACCTATTTGGTGGCTTCAAAAACCCTTGATTTTTTCATTGAAGGTATAGAAGAATACACAGGTGTAACCATTATCTCTCCTCATAGCGACGACATCCGCCAAATGATAATCGAAACAATTGGTCGTGGCGTAACTGTCTATTCAGGAAAAAGAGGCTTCGGAAAAGCAGGAGAATCGAAAGAAATAGACATCGTTTATACGGTAGTAACTCGCTTAGAATTGAATAAACTCAAAACCGAAATCGAAAAAATTGATCCCAACTCATTTGTTGTAATGAGTAGCGTAAAAGATACTAAAGGTGGAATGATAAAAAAACGCCCACTCGAACACTAATCGTAGAATGACGTTTCACTTCGCCCAAAAACAGAAATAGAAGAAATAATTTTTAAGTAATTCAATAGATAGTAATTTTGTAAGCGGTTTTCAGAAAATGGTTCGATTTCCTTCCAATAGAATTGAAATCAAACTTATTTTTCATTATTATTTTCAATTATACATTAAATATTATGTCAATCGACTTAAAAATAAAGCAACTCGCCAAAGATTATGCGGCAGAAGTAGTGGCCAATCGTCGTTATTTGCACACAAATCCAGAGTTATCATTTCAAGAATATAATACGGCTAAATTTGTGGCCCAAAAACTCAAAGATATGGGTCTAACTCCACAAGAAGGAATTGCCAATACTGGGGTTGTTGCACTTATTGAAGGTCGAAATCCATCAAGCAAAGTAATCGGTCTGCGTGCAGACATGGATGCTTTGCCCATTTTCGAGAAAAACGATGTGCCATATAAATCGCAAAATGAAGGAGTAATGCACGCTTGCGGACATGATGCTCATACATCATCATTGCTCGGTACGGCCAAAATCTTATACCAATTAAAAAACGAATTTGAAGGAACTGTAAAACTTGTTTTCCAGCCCGCCGAAGAAAAGGCACCAGGTGGAGCATCAATAATGATTAAAGAAGGTGTGCTTGAAAATCCTTCGCCTGCAAGTATGCTCGGACAGCACGTAGCACCCAATGTTCCTGTCGGTAAAATTGGTTTTCGAGAAGGAATGTACATGGCCAGTACTGATGAAATCTACATGACAATCAAAGGCAAAGGCGGACATGGGGCAATGCCTGATCAACTCATTGACCCTGTGCTGATTGCTTCGCACGTTATAGTTTCGCTGCAACAAATCATTTCTCGTAATCGTAAACCAGCTAACCCTTCGGTTTTATCGTTTGGGCGTTTTATTGCCGATGGTGTAACGAATGTTATTCCAAACGAAGTAACGATTCAGGGAACATTTCGTTGTATGGATGAAGAATGGAGAGAAGATGGCTTGCGTAGAATGAAAAAAATGGCTGAAGGTATCACCGAAGCAATGGGCGGAGTTTGCGAGTTTGAAATTGTGAAAGGTTATCCATTCTTGAAAAATCACCCTGAACTTACTCGAAGAATCAAAGCTGAAGCCACTGCCTACATGGGAGCCGAAAATATCATCGACCTTGACCTTTGGATGGCTGGCGAAGACTTCGCTTTCTATTCACAAGTGGTAGATTCATGTTTTTACCGACTCGGAACTCGCAATGAAGCTCGTGGAATTGTTTCGGGTGTTCATACACCAACTTTTGATATTGATGAAGCCGCTCTCGAAATTGGCCCAGGACTAATGTCATGGCTTGCAGTTCGAGAATTAGCGATGTAAAAGTGCAAATTCACCAAAATACAGCTATTTCATCCACTTATGGCTAATAATCGACCACTTACTGGATTTTAGTGATTAAAAGGCAATATGGCACTTTTTTTGTTATTTACCCATTAGATAAAATTTGTTTCAAAACATTGTTTTTCGTTATTTATTGCGTAAATTTTGATAAAAAAAGCTGTTGTATGAAGATTTTAATGATTGTCTTACAAATTTGTGGAGGTCTCACATTTGTACCTTGGTTTATGATTGCGGGTTTATCATTTATGATTTTTGATAGTCCGAGAGCGGTTAAAAAGTTTTTTCCTTGGGCTGTCATATTTTTGATTTTTTCGTATCCATTTGTAGTTGCTGGAAGTTATTGGTGGGCTTGGTCGAGTGTGACAGCTGGAGATCATAGAATTGGGTGTTTATGGAGTTGCTTTCCGATTTTGTTTTTTGTACTCGGATATGTGATCATTACCCAAAAAACCAATTTGTTGAGTAGATATAAGAAAGGGTGGTAGATAATATTACAATTCTTAAAAGCCAGCTAATGAATCTTAGCTGGCTTTTTTTACGAGATTTTGAAGGCATTAAAACAAAAAAAGCCAGTCTCTTGACTGGCCTTTAACACTTATTATAAAAAGGTTACTCATTCTTAGCTGATGCTTTGGAGTCGTCTTTCTGCACCTCTACCGTCGAAATATTCATTGACGAACATCCATTTTTTTCTACTTTTAAAACATATACGTATTTTCCAGCAGTTAGGCCGTTTAATGTGGCAATTTTATTATTTATGGTATTAATATATGGCCCTTTCCAAGTGTATAGAGCTTCAGTTCCTGCATCGTGTGCTTCGAGCTTAGCTGTTTGTCCAACCCTAATAATAGCATTATTTGCTATTGCTACTGGTATATTTTTTACTTCAACTTTCGCCGTATCAACTGACTTACAACCGTTTTTGGCCACACTCAGATAATAAGTATAGTGTCCTACTGCCAAATTCTCAACTGTAAGTTCAGGTGTATATGATGAAAAATCGGTCGGAGGAAGTGTCCAACGATATGTTACACCAACGCCAGCATCGGCTGAAATCAACTTTACGGGTTCTCCCAAACAAAACTCTCCACCCACTGCTATTGCTTTTGGTCTTTCCTTAACCATTAATTTCACTTTTCCAATTGTAGTCGAACCATTTTTCTTGATAGTGAAATTGTAAAAACCTGCTTGAAAAGGTGTTATTTTTTCGAGCCTGATTTGCTGTGAAAGCGATGAAAATCCTGCTGGACCTTTCCACGAATAAATAGCGTCTTGTCCGAAGTCAGGTGTCGAAAGCACAATGCTATTATTCTCACAGACATATACTGTCGATGTTTTCGAGTCTTCGGTATTTACAAACTTACGATAATACGGAACTGCTTTCCCTTCTTCAAATGAAAAAAATGATATTTCAGAAGTATCTTTTTCAATAACCGAATGGTTATTTGATGCAAAAAGAATAGTTGGTTTCTCTATTTCTTTAAAAAAAGACTCTGTTTTTCTTTGGGCATATAAAGTTGTTTCATGCAATGCAATCGTAAAGGTTATCATACATAGGCAAAACGTTTTTTTGATAGCCATGACAAAATTTAGTGGTTATGAAAAATTTGACAATCGCACGCCTGTGTTCAGAAGCTTAGAGCCGAGATGGCATTCCAAAGTAAATGTTTTCGGATAATAGAAATTACATAGTCTTAAGTAACACAATCGAATTATGAGGAATCTTTACCAAAAACCATGCTAAAAACATTTTTTGCGAAAAGAATTGATTCGTAAATATGAAGTGTATCTAAAAGTGTTTGATTATCAATATATTATAAAATAAAAAAACTTCACTAACCTAAAATTAGTAAAGTTTCTGATGGTCTGCTTTTATCCCAAAAATTGAAAAGATATAATTACAGAATAAACCCTGATTACATTCTGCGTTTTACTAAAAATGCAGAAAGTATTGGGTCAAAGCCTTTGTTAATATCTGCTTCGATAAAATCAATTTTGTATTGTCCGCATTTGAGTTTCAAATCGTGATAAAACTCTTTGATGGCGGTTTGGTATTGCTCTTTTACCTGAGATGGCTGTGCTTTTACTTTTTCGCCAGTTTCCAAGTCCACAAATTCATAGGGACGTTCTTCAAAATTAAATTCTTCTTCGGTGTTTTTATCTGTCACATGAAAAAGTAAAACCTCGTGCATATTATGGCGAAGATGCTGCATGGCCGAAAACAATCTGTCCGAATTAGTAATATCATCGAACATATCGCTAAAAATCACCACCAACGAGCGTTTGTGAATCTTTTCAGCAATTTCATGTAAGGTTTCTACGACAGTTGTGCGTTTTTGTGGTTTAGGCTTTTGCAGAAGCGATTCCAAATCCATAAAAATCTTATGAATGTGCGAAGGAGTAGATTTAATTGGCGTTTGAATTTCGATACCATCAGAAAAAGTAAGTAAACTTACGGCATCACGTTGTTTTTGGAGCATGTAGGCTAAAGCACCTGCTGCCATTGTGCTGAATGTAATTTTGCCATTTGTTTTTTCGGGATAATACATCGACGACGAAGTATCAATCAGAATATGACAACGAAGATTAGTTTCTTCTTCATAACGTTTTACATACAGGCGGTCGGTTTTTCCGAAAACTTTCCAATCAATATAACGAGTGCTTTCGCCTGTATTATAGAGTCGATGCTCGGCAAACTCAACCGAAAAGCCATGAAAAGGCGATTTATGAAGCCCCGTAATGAAACCTTCAACTAACTGCTTTGCCAGAAACTCAACATTGCCATACTCACGTATTTTCGCTAAATCTAACATCTTTTCAATATCTATTTATTGTTAGTAAGTGCCTGATATTCAGTGTTTTTTGTAATTTTAATAGAATATAGACTAAACTACTTTTTCTTAGTTTTTACACTTGATTTGGTAGGCGTTTTCTTTTTGGGCTTTTTCTTTACGGATTTTGGTTTTACTGTTTTTTTCTTGGCTACAATCGGAGGAGTTATAACTGTGATTTTATCTTCTTCTTCGGGAGGCCCAATCATCTCCATCGAATTTTCTATAATACTTTCTGGTCGAGTAATTACCACTATACCATTATCTCCCACAACCATTGCTTTTACTTTGGCTGTGCCAGACCTAAACATCTCAAGCTGTTCGGCAGCATCATGCGAGACATCCAAAATCCGACTTCTACTAAAAGGCCCTCTATCATTAACCCTCACAACACACCATTTATTGTTTGCCAGATTTGTTACTTCAAGCATCGTACCAAAAGGTAATGTCGGATGAGCACAAGTTAGCTCTCCTTTCTTCAAAATTTCTCCACTGGCGGTTTTTCTACCATAAAATTTAGTGCCGTAATAGGAGGCCATACCAAACGATTCAGCACCCAAAACTGGCGATTGACTGTATAAAAATAGGGGTTTTATTGAGCAAAAGAGGAAAAAAAAGATGATTTTCTTCAATATCATTATTCGCTGAAATTGGTTACGAACTGCATAGTTACGAATTTTTTTGCAATGCTCGAAACAAAAATATATTTCGTGACTTGATAAAAAACATTCTTCAATGTTGGTTTTGTTTCATTTGAAATGTAAATAATATTATTTTTAACTAAAAAAGATTATAAAAATTTTTCATAAAAATAATTAAATCATATATTTGAGATTCATTCTAAACTCTAAAACCTAAAAGGATTGTGGAAAGAGAAGACAGAGACAAAATTTACTCCAAGCGTGTGAGAGCGGGCAAACGTACGTATTTTTTCGATGTAAGAAGCACCCGTTCGAGCGATTACTACCTAACCATTACGGAAAGCCGTCGTTTTCAAAAAGATGGTGGATTTGTGTTTGAAAAGAGCAAAATGTTTGTTTACAAAGAGGATTTCAATAAATTCCTCGAAGCTCTTCAAGAAACCGTTGACCACATCAAAAGCGAGTTAATGCCTGATTACGATTTCGACCAGTTTAAGCACGACGAGCCAAACGGTAATACCGAAACCGTTGATGATGATTACGCAAGTAGTGGTTCAGATTTAAAGTGGGAGTAGTACCTCGACACCAGTTCTTTCGTGATTGAGCAATACCGCCTCGGTCACCCAAATATCTTTTTAAATACCTTATCAGTCGGGGTGTTTGGAAAGATATTTTTTTGTTGGTAAGATACTAAATGCAGTGAATTCGAGCAAGTGTGGCACATTTTCTAAATGTGCCACACTTATTTTGATAGCAATATCATTGCTATCTGTGCTATACTCGCCATATTTCATGAAATTTTCAATTTTCAATTATTCATTATCAATTACTTGTCGTAATTTTGCACCCTCATTCTAAATAAATAAACTAAACAAAGGATTTGGCTAATATTAAAATCAGCAAATCCGAAATAAAAATATGGCTTTACAAGTCGGTATCGTAGGTTTACCTAATGTTGGAAAATCAACACTTTTTAATGCAGTATCAAATAGTGCTAAAGCTCAGGCAAGCAATTATCGTTTTTGTACAATCGACCCAAACGTTGGTTTAGTTGATGTGCCAGATGAGCGTTTGAATAAATTATCCGAACTCGTGAAACCTAACCGAATTGTACCAACCCAAATCGAAATCGTTGATATTGCCGGTTTAGTGCGTGGAGCAAGTAAGGGTGAAGGTTTAGGAAATAAGTTTTTAGGAAATATCCGTGAAGTTGATGCCATCATTCACGTAGTAAGATGTTTTGAAGACGAAAATATCTTACGTGAAGAAGGTGATATTAACCCCGTAAGTGACAAAGAAATCATTGATACTGAACTTCAGTTGAAAGATTTAGACAGCGTAGAGAAGAAAATCCAAAAAACAGAGAAACAAGCTCGTGTGGGTGGAGATGCCAAAGCGAAAGCCGAATTCGATGTTTTGAAACGTTGCCAAGAGTGGTTATTGCAAGGTAAAAGCATCAGGTCGTTAGGATTGACAAAAGAAGAAATGCCAGCCATCGCTGATTTGTTTTTATTGTCAATTAAGCCTGTACTTTACGTCGCCAATGTCGATGAGGCATCAATGCACACTGGCAATAAATATTCGGAAGCACTACAAAAAGTTGCCGATGCCGAAAAAGCTCAAATGATTGTTTTGAATAATTCGGTTGAAGCCCAAATCACCGAACTCGAAGACCCAGAAGATAAATTGATGTTTTTGGAAGAATACGGTCTGACAGAGCCAGGCTTAAATCGCTTGATTCGTTCGGCTTATACTTTACTCGATTTACGTACGTATTTTACGGCTGGTGTCCAAGAAGTAAGAGCTTGGACAATTCAGCAAGGTTGGAAAGCTCCGCAAGCAGCCAGCGTAATTCATACCGATTTTGAGAAAGGATTTATCAAGGCCGAAGTAATTGCTTATGCCGATTTTGTAAAATATGGTTCAGAGGCAGCTTGCCGTGAAGCAGGTCGCTTGCGTATTGAAGGAAAAGAATACGTTGTAGCTGACGGTGATGTAATGCACTTTAGATTTAATGTATAGGTTTTAGGACTTAGGTTGTAGGTGTTAGGAATTAATTTTTTTACCTAATACCTATGACCTAATTTCTAACAGCAATTTTCAACATCGGAGGCGTGGGAATCAAATAGTTAGAAGTTCCCCAAAAAGATTCTTCAAATTTTCCACCTCTCGCAAAATTTTCAGTAGTAAGTAATTCTTCTCCCAGCTGAATCGCCGACCGATTCCCCATTCTTAAACTTTCATTGGCCATAAACTGCACCGTCATTGTCGCTTCGGTCGAAAATGTCTTTTCGAGCTTATCTTCAAATTTTGCTTCAAAAACCAGTTTGGTGTCTTGTAATCGCCAAAGCCCACCCATCGGTAAATATTGGTTATAACCTTTTACACTTTTTCCTTCGATTTTGGTGTTATCGGTAATATTTCCTTTGATTACATTCTTAATACCTTCAGTTGTCATTTCGTACTCGATTCTGACAATACTCTGCGAATTTTGAGTCAGATAAATCTTGCCGTTTCGCCCCGCTTTTACTCTTTTACTCACAGGCTTAAAACTAATTGAATAAACTAAACTATCACCAAAATAAGTCATCAACGAATCAATCTTAAAATCATAATCATTGATATTACCTTTATCCAAATAGTCAGGAACACTGGTTTCGAGCGAACGAGTGACAATCGCCGCTCCGTTGCCAAAGCCCCAGCCATTGAGTTTGGCTGTTTGGCCAGTCCATTCATATTTTCGAGATTTGAGTAGTTTCATTTTTTCAGGCTCAATATCAATATTTTTTTGCGTGTGTGTTCGTTCAATCCTGATGATACCTTCTTTTACTTTCACAAAGCCCAATTTAGCCATTTCAACGGTTTCCAGATAATATCCCAACTGATAATTAGCATAAGTCGGAAAAGTTTTTTTTACGTTTGCAATTGCCTCTTTAATGATAGTCTTTGGGTCGCCACCTTGCACAGATGCCAATTGCTCGGCTGCTTCGAGTTCAACTACGTTTGTAGAATCAAAAGCCGATGCTTTTCTGGCGAAACTTTTATAGCCAATAACTGATACAATAACGGTCGAATCTAAATCTATTCTGGGAAATGAAAATTTGAATTCTCCGAGTGAATTTGTTTCGCTCGAAAAGCCTTTCGTAGGAATGCTCAAGTAAGCATGTGGGATTCCTTTTTGAGTATTTTTATCTATTATTTTTCCCGAAATTGATGTGTATCCTTGACAAAAAACGATGCTCGGAAACAATATTAAAAATAAAAAGGAGTTAAGTCTCATATATTTTGTAACAAATCTTTAATTATTAACGTCTAAACATAAAAATATGCTCAAAAGTATTGCATCTTTTTTTATAGTTTACTTACATTTGATAAAATTATTGGTAGTTCACAAATTAAGTATCTCAGTATTTCACCAAAAAATCAAAACCAATTAACAAAATGAAAAACTTGTTTTCACTATTATTTATGTGTTTTTTAAGTTTAGCTGTTTTAACTTCAACAGCTCAAGACGAGAAAAAAGGCTCTAAAGGAGGTTCAAAAGGAAAAGCAAAAGCTGAAAAACCATCTGATAAAAAAGAGAAAGCTGCTGATAAGAAAGAGAAATCAGCTGATAAGAAAGAGAAAGCCGCTGATAAGAAAGGTAAGTCAGATGAGGCCAAAGAGAAAGCTACTGATAAAAAAGAAAAAGCCGCTGACAAGAAAGAGAAAGCCGCAGATAAAAAGGAAAAAGCTACTGATAAAGTAGAAAAGAAAGAGAAAAAAGCTGCCGATAAAGACAATACTATTAAGCCAGCTCCGAAGCCAAATACAAAAGATGATGGCAAAGAAGCAGATGCTGCTACAAAGAAAAAAGTTGCTGGTGCTGACAAGCAAATTGGTAAGGATGAGAAAGGCCGTACAATCTTCCAAGGCCCACGTGGTGGGCAATATTACATCAATTCAAATGGAAATAAAACATATTTGAAAGCTGATAATAAACTTTGATAGTCCACTATCAATAGACTATAAAAAAGCCCCAATTCTACCAAGAGTTGGGGCTTTTGCATATAGGATATAAACTGTATTTTTTACTGACTGTTGACTATTTCGGTCTAAATTCTTTCATAATAGCTTGATTACAAACCAAATATGGGCCTTCAATCAAATCAATACAGTAGGGGATAGCAGGGAAAACGGCGTCGAGACATTGGCGGATAGCCTTTGGCTTACCAGGAAGATTCACAATCAATGAATGATTACGAATTCCTGCGGTTTGGCGTGAAAGAATAGCTGTTGGAACGTATTTTAAACTTTCCTGACGCATTAATTCTCCAAAACCTGGCATCATTTTCTGACAAACGGCTTCGGTTGCTTCGGGTGTTACATCACGCAAAGCTGGGCCAGTTCCACCCGTTGTTACGATTAAACAACAACCATGTACATCGGCCATTTCGATGAGTGTTTGAGAAATTAAATCTTGTTCGTCGGGAATCACCCTATAAACAGTTTCAAATTCCGAAATCAAATATTCCTTCAATGTTTCAACTACTGCTTTCCCTGGAATATCTTCATAAATTCCCGCACTGGCACGGTCGGAAACATTAATAACGCCTATTTTTATCATATTTTTACGAAAAAGACCAGTAAGGTTTTAACGGTGCGACGACTCGCAAACCTTGCTGGTCTTTTTTGCTTGAGGAAATTAATTAAACACCTTCTGCAACCACTTCTTTTACTTCTGGAACCATCGTTTTCAACAAACGCTCGATTCCGTCTTTGAGCGTAACTGTTGATGATGGACAACCGCTGCATGAACCTTGCAAATAAACCTTTACTTGTCCAGAAATTTCATCGAAAGAAGCAAAGTTGATAGCTCCACCATCCGACTCTACGGCTGGACGAACATACTGGTCAAGTGTAGATTTGATTTTGGCAATAACTGCCGAATCATTTGCATCAATGATTAGCGTGTTTCTATCAATGGTTTTTTGAGCAAAAA
The DNA here is from genome assembly GCF_040253585.1 of Emticicia sp. W12TSBA100-4. Taxonomy (NCBI): domain Bacteria; kingdom Pseudomonadati; phylum Bacteroidota; class Cytophagia; order Cytophagales; family Leadbetterellaceae; genus Emticicia; species Emticicia sp. W12TSBA100-4. Next base: position 153,176 of record NZ_JBELAU010000013.1, on the reverse strand, counting down.
CAGGGTTGTTTTGTTCAAAAAATATCTTCATAAACTTCTTAATATCATACACAATGTCTTCCCACTCGGTTTCATCATCTTTTGTTATTGTGATGAAGTTTGAAGCAATAAAAATACGTCTTACAAAAGGAAACTGAAATAAGTCACCAGCCAAAGGCGATGCTTTTGACTCTTCGACGGTCGAGGCCAAAGATGGATAATCGAATGTAAGACCTTCGGGGGCAAGCTCAAAGTTCAATACAAATTTCATCGAATTTGGGTTTGGACTAAGCTCAGTATAAATCATTGTTTGGCGTTGCAACATGAGTTTTTGAATTAAAAATGTAGAATTAAGAATTAAGAATGACTCTTAGCATGCTATATATTCTTAGTTTTTAACAAATATAATACTAAATTAGTTTGAACAAGGCATAAAAAAACCTGCCATTAATGACAGGTTTCTTTATTAGAATCTCTTATGAATTAGAATACAGAAATAGTGTTGGCAAAAAACCATTCTTCATTCTCCATTCTTAATTCTTAATTGTAATTACGCTTGTGCTTCTACACTTACGAATGATTTTCCGTCACGTCCTTTTTTGAATGCAACGATACCATCGGTTAATGCAAACAAAGTATGGTCACGACCGATACCTACGTTTACACCTGCATTGTGTTTCGTACCACGTTGACGTACGATGATGTTTCCAGCAATAGCTGTTTGACCACCAAATAATTTAACACCTAAGCGTTTACTTTCTGATTCACGTCCGTTTTTCGACGAACCAACACCTTTTTTGTGTGCCATGATTTCTTGAAATATTTACCTACTTATTTCTGAAAAACTTGCAGGTGAGATTAATAAATATTTTAAATGACTTTTTGGAATTCGATGAAGATTATCCAGCGATTTCGTCGATTTGAATTTTAGTCAAATACTGACGGTGTCCGTTTTTCTTAACGTATCCTTTACGACGCTTTTTCTTGAAAACGATTACTTTTTCGCCTTTCAAGTGTTCTAAAATGGTTGCTTTTACTGAAGCACCACTTACGGTTGGAACACCTACTGAAACTGTTCCACCGTTGTCAACAAGGAGTACCTTGTCGAATACAAGTGCAGCGTTCACATCACCTTCTAATCTATGCGTATAGAGTGTGCGACCCTTTTCAACTTTAAATTGCTGCCCTGCGATTTCTACGATTGCGTACATGATTTTAAATTATAATTAACAATATCAAATTTGAATTTCCAAATCTTGCTTTTGAGCACTATTTGGGGCTGCAAAGTTAATGATATAATTTTATTTTTCAAACTATTGTTTTATTTGATTTTATTTATCAAATTGTATAATAAAACTATTCGTAATCCCTTTAACTCCTAAATTTATGAAAATCCGTCAAATTCTTCAAGGAAAGAAAATTAATGCCCTTTTTTCGGTTACTTCAGATACGACAGTATATAATGCTTTGGTAGAAATGGCTAACAGAAATATCGGAGCAGTACTCGTTATAGATGAAAGCAACCTATCGGGAATTTTCTCTGAGCGAGATTATGCCCGTAAGATTGTGCTAAAGGGCTTGCACTCAGAAGATACGTTGGTAAAGGACGTAATGACCCCTAACGTTATTACAATTGAAATGGAAGATAAATTAGAATTGGCTATGCAGATCATGTCAGATAAGCATATTCGTCACTTACCCGTGATGGAAGATGGAGTGCTATCGGGAATTATTTCAATTAATGATGTTGTGTCTTCGATAATTAAAGAGCAAAAATCGCAAATCGAATCGCTTCAAGGATATATTTCGGGCAATTATGCCTGATTTTGGTTATTGGTAAACTGGTTTTCAATAACCAGTTTACCAATAACCAATTCTCTAAACAATAATATCCGCCCAAAGTTTTCCAGTTTTGATGCGATAAATACCCATTTCCGATAAACCAAACTGTTTTGCTAAAAGAGATTGTTTAGTTTTTCCTTCCAAAATCTTTTTCTTGATTAGTCTTACTCTCTCGGGTGTTAGTTTACGCCCTTTTTTTGGTGGCTTGTAGTATGGAGCAAGTTTCTGATGTTCCCATGCTTCTTTTTTCGTTGCCCAACGTAGATTGCTTACTTCATTATTGTATTTATCATGGTCAAGATGAATGATTTGTTCGTGGTCCTCATCAGGCTTTTCTAAAAACAATTCAGCTATAATTTTGTGTACAGGATACGAAATGTTGGTAATTTCGCTTATAGGATGCCCCTTTACACCAAGTTTTGTGCCTTTTGTATAAACCTTTAAACCTATCTTTGAGCCACTTACTGGCGAAGTCTGACTTACTTTTAAGATATATCCATCTACGTGTAAATCTTTATAAAATGAAGCTATTCGGCCCAAATTTGATGCCATATAGCGGCGTTTGGCTCCTTCGGGCTTAAATTCTTTCCAGACTTCGTTCGGATAAGAACTAAACCTTATTGTAGCACGTAAAGGAGGCATTGGTCTCTTTTCTTTTTCCATCTTGCTTTCAATTTTTGTATCCATAATTTAATGAATAGAAAATTCTTAATCAGTATTCATCGAAGTTGATAATTACTGCTTTTAGTCACTGCACTTTTCTTTAAATTTGATCAACCCTCAAATACTTTTTTGAAAGTCGAGAGCAAACCCGACCACGAATTGTCTTCTTTTGGTTGTGATATAACTTTTACTTTCGGAAATTCTTCTACTACTTCTTTTGCCAGCACTTCATTGCTCAGGTCAACTAAATCTAAGCCACCAAATGTTCCAGACGACATCATTAAGAGATTTGTTTGAAACCAGTTTTGGCTCATCAAAAACGATTTCAATTCTTTTGCATCAGTAAACACCATCAAGTTTTCGTCGCCAAAAGCCTTTTTGATTTCATCAGGTGTAATCATCGGCATACGTTTCATTTCGAGCGTATGTGGCGAATAGAAAACAATAGCCGTATCGGCATTGTTCATTTTATGCTCATACTGTGGCAAGAAATCTTTGTTTAAGCTACTAAAGGTATGCAATTCGTAGCAAGCAACCAAACGTCTGCTCGGATATAACGATTTCGTAGCGTTGGTTGTTGCTTCAAGTTTTGATGGAGCGTGAGCAAAATCTTTGTATATGAGTGTATTACTGTTTTCACCGAGCTTTTCAAGACGCTTCGATGCTCCCGAAAAATGCTGGATTGCTTCATAGAATTCTTCATCAGTAATGCCCAAACGGTCGAGAATAATTTTCGCACCGTTGAGGTTTTTCATGTTATGTTCGCCAAAAATCTCCAATGGTACATCACCATTTTTAGTTTGGAGAATGCACTTGCCATTTTCGACTTTATAAGGATGTGCTTTGTAAGGATATTTCGATACATCAGCACGGTCTTTTTCACCAATAACCTTTAAAATATCATCAGTTTCGTCATAAATAATGCTCCCTGCTTTTGGTAAACCATCGGCCAATTCTTCAAAAGTACGCACATAACTATCGAAAGTAGGGAAGATATTAAAGTGGTCCCAAGCGATACCGCTAAACAGAGCGATATGCGGATGATAGAATAAAAACTTTGATTTGAGGTGAATCTTTGATTCTGGGTATTCGTCGCCCTCGATGATAATTACCGGAGAATCATCGTTCAATTCAACCATAATGTCAAAGCCTTCGATTTGAGCTCCAACTAAATAGTCAAATTTGCGATTAAAGTATTTCAAAACGTGCAGAATAATACTTGTGATACTGGTTTTGCCGTGGCTTCCTGCAATCACAACACGTTGTTTATTAAGGCTTTGCTCGTAAATGTATTCAGGAAATGAATAAATTTTTAGGCCAAGTTCTTGAGCTTTAGCGAGTTCGGGATTATCGGCAAAGGCGTGCATTCCGAGAATTACGGCATCTAAATCAGCCGTGATTTTTTCGGGAAACCATCCCATCTCGGCAGGTAAGATACCCGCTGCTGCCAATCGGCTTTTCGATGGGTCGTTGATTTCATCATCCGACCCTGTAACCTGATACCCTTTCTTGTTTAATGCAAGGGCAAGATTGTGCATAACAGCACCCCCAACAGCTATAAAATGTATTTTTTTTGACATGAAGAAAATACTTAATTAGGAATTAAGAATTAAAAATTAAGAATGATGGTTTTATTCTTAGTTAGTATTAAATTATACATTAAACTAAATAAAAAATTGGATAAGAAAATGACATTCTTAATTCCTCATTCTTAATTCTTAATTTCAAACAAATTTCATTGCAAAGTTCTTAATTTAATATGACATTTGCACATATTTTTCACATTTCCATTATTATCCGTCGAAAGCGGTAAAAGCTATTAGTCGATTTGTTGAGGAACTCAATCAATTGCACTACTTTTAAAGATATGAAACGTTACATAGACCTTATCGAACAAACCTTTGAGTTTCCAACTCGTGAGTTTGGTGTTGATGAAAATCATACATTACTTTTCAATAACGTTCGCTTGACCGATATTATTAAGGAGTATGGAACACCCTTGAAAATTAGTTATTTGCCAAAAATAGCAGAGCATATTGATAATGCAAAATTGCTTTTCAGAAATGCGATGAAAAAGTATAACTACAAAGGTAATTATACGTATTGCTATTGCACGAAATCATCGCATTTTAAGTTTGTCATCGAAACGGCTTTAAAAAGCAATGTTCACCTCGAAACTTCTTCGGCATTTGATATAAATATCATCAGAGCTTTGTATGATGATGGAAAGATAAACAAGAATACTTACGTAATTTGTAATGGATACAAGCGTCCGAAATACTTAGAAGACATTTCGGCGTTACATAATGATGGTTTCATTAACTGTATTCCGATTCTTGACAATCTAAAAGAGATAGATTATTACCTCGAAAATTCGACAGCTGAAACTGTAAGTGTTGGTATCAGAATTGCAACTGACGAAGAGCCAAATTTTGCTTTTTATACTTCTCGTTTGGGTGTTCGCTACAATGATATTAACAGTTTGTATTTGGAGAAAATTAAGCCAAATCCACGCTTTAAGCTCAAAATGTTGCACTTTTTTATCAATGCAGGTATCAAAGATAACGCCTATTATTGGTCAGAGTTAACTCGTTTCATGTTTAAATATTGCGAGATGAAGAAAATTTGTCCAGATCTTGATTCGATTGATATTGGTGGTGGATTACCGATTCAGACATCGTTGGTTTTTAACTACGATTACCAAGCAATGATTGATGAAATTATCGAAAATATCCAGTGGATTTGTAATAAAAATAACGTGCCAGTACCACATATCTTTACCGAATTCGGTAGCTATACGGTTGGCGAAAGTGGTGCGGTGATTTATAAAGTTATCGACAAAAAACAACAAAATGATCGTGAGTTGTGGTACATGATTGATGGCTCATTTATTACGCAGTTGCCTGATTCGTGGGGAATTGGCCAAAAATATATCATGATGCCCGTTAATAATTGGGATAGCCCGTATGAAAAAGTAAACCTCGGTGGATTGACTTGCGACTCGGCTGATTTTTACAATACCGAAGCTCACTCTGAGGATTTGTATTTACCAATTTTTGATATTGAAAACGAAGATCAGTATATTGGTTTCTTTCATACTGGAGCGTATCAAGAATCATTGGGTGGCTACGGAGGAATTCAGCACTGCTTAATTCCTGCACCTCAGCATGTGTTAGTAAATTTAGACGACGAAGGAAATATCGTAACAGAACTTTTCTCGCCTGAACAAGACAGCGATTCTATGCTGAAAATTTTAGGATTTAAAGCAAACGGAAATGGTGAAGCTCCCAAAACCACGACAGTAAAAAAAGTAAAAAAGGCTACCGAAGAAGTTGTAGAAGAAGTAGCTTCATAAAATATTTATTGAAGAACAACGTTTAAGAAAAAATGGATTTGTGCAGAATAGGTGTGTTGCACAAATCCATTATATATAGAGAGAATAAAAACTGAAATTCTGATGAAAGTTAAAATACTGATTTTGAGCCTTTTAGTGGTAGGAGCAATGGCTTCATGCAAGCGTCAGCAATGTCCTGCTTATGGCAAAACCGCCCCAAAAACTACTGTTGATAAAAGACACGCTTGATTCTATACAATCTGAGTAATAAATCGAGATGCTTCGAGCAGGCTGCTAAATTGCCAGTCAGCTAAATCGGTTGTTTCTTTACCACCAGTAATGTGGATTGTTTTTACACCTGCTTTTTTTCCTGCTTTTACATCACGTTCGGCATCGCCAATCATAAAAGATTGTGTTGAGTCGATTTCGTATTTGGCCATTGCTTTTTCGAGCATTAGCGAATCGGGTTTGCGTAAAAGCGAGTTTGATGTATAATTCGGGTGATGTTTCGAGAAATATAAATCATCAATGATTCCGCCGCATTCCGATTGCAAAATTTCATGGAAATCTTTTACCAGACTTTCGGTATAGAGTCCTTTTGAAATTCCTGCCTGATTTGTCACTACAATGAGCATATAGCCCGCTTTTTTGAGCAACGAAAGTCCCTCAGCTACGCCTTCTCTAATCACAAAATCTTCTTTTCGACTTACGTAGTCATGTTGTTCTTCGTTTAGTACTCCGTCTCGGTCAAGGAAAACACACTTTTTCATGCAAAATTAGTTTAGCGTCACAGATTTATTGATATGTTAGATAAATGTATCAATATTACAAATTAAAGAAAAAATATAAATATTTTAAACAATTCGCTTCATAAAATTATTATAAGAAGGTTTTAGCTATTATTTTTGAATTTATCAAACTAAAACCCTTATAACCGTTATGGAGTCGATAATCAATTATTTTGCCACAATTCCATCATCGCACAGAAGTGCTATTCTGATTGGTGGCATCGCTTTCTTTTGGATGGCCGAATATGCCGTTCCGCTATTCAATTTTAAATACAATAAAATTAAACATGCGGGAATCAATATCTTTTTCACGCTTACGACAATCGTTATTAATTTTGCTTTGGCTTTTATTTTACTAAAATCGGCTGAATGGGCGGTAAGTAATAACTTTGGAATCCTCCAATTATTGCCCAGCATGCCACTTTGGGCATACACAATTGTTGGTTTACTTTTGCTCGACTTGATTGGAGCATGGTTTGTGCATTGGACAGAACACAAAGTAAAATGGATGTGGAAATTTCATTTGATTCATCATTCGGATACAAATGTTGATACAACTTCTGCCAATCGCCATCATCCAGGCGAAAGTGTTTTTCGTTTTATTTTTACTACGGCAGGAATCGTAATTGCGGGAGCACCTATGTGGATGGTGTTTATGTATCAAGCGATTTCGGTGCTACTTTCGCAGTTTAACCACGCCAATATTGTGATTCCTAAATGGCTCGATAATGCCATCAGTTGGGTGATAGTTTCGCCTGATATGCACAAAGTGCATCATCATTACGTGTTGCCATATACTGACTCAAATTACGGAAATATCTTTTCGATTTGGGATAGACTTTTTGGCACATACATGACCCTTGACCGTGATAAAATCATTTATGGCATTGATACCCACATGAAACCCGAGGAAAACGACCGTTTGGGAAGTTTGCTAAAAATTCCTTTTGAGGCATATAGAAAACCTGTTGGGGAATAGAGAAATTGTAGATACGACCACGTCTCTTTTTTGATGAAAATTTGGGAATAAATGTTTTTATCTATAACTTAGTATAGTAAAAGTCAAGATAAATGTTTCACGAAAACCTTTTAGAGCAAATACTCGATTTACCCGATGCTGCAATATTGATGCAAGAGGTAAATACTCGACTTAATGAAGAAAGGCTGCGTAGAGAAAAATTCTACAATGACATTGACGAGTCAATGAAAGCCGAGTTTATTAATGGTGAAATAATTGTACATTCGCCTGTGATGAAGCGGCATAACACAGCTACTGGCTTGTTATACCAACTATTGAATATCTACTGTTATAAGCATAGTCTCGGCTTTGTAGGTTTTGAGAAAATAATGACAGTTTTTAGTCGGAATGACTACGAACCAGATATTGTATTTTTCGGAAATGAAAAAGCTAAAGATTTTAAAGAAGTTCAAACGCTTTTTCCAGTACCTGATTTTATAGTAGAGATTCTTTCAAAAAGTACTGCTAAAAATGACAGAGGCGTAAAGTTTGATGATTACGAAACCCACAAAGTAGCTGAATATTGGATTATTGACCCTGATAATGAAGTAGTTGAGCAATATTTATTACAGGAAAAACGCTACGAATTAAATCTAAAATCAAGTAACGGAACAGTAAAAAGTAAAGTAATTGAAGGCTTTGAAATTCCGATTCGTGCTATTTTTGATGAGAAATTGAACTTTGAGATTTTACAGAGTTTATTGAAATAAATTTTAGAAAACGGTGCCTGAGCGTAGGCACCGTTTTTTTACATCCATTCCCAAACACTCTGATAAGCACCTATTTCTTGGGTATAATTAATAAATTCTTCATAAAAATCAGAACTTGCGAGCGTAGCACTATCGCCAATGACGACGAGTTTTTTTCTGGCACGAGTCATGGCTACATTCATTCGGCGAATATCCGATAAGAAACCAATAGCACCTTCGGCGTTGCTACGAGTAAGACTGATGTAAACAATATCTCGTTCTTGGCCTTGAAAACTATCAATTGTATTAACCGAAATGTGAGTCAACATTTCTTGTAATTCAGGTGCGTGTTCTACTTGTTCTTTCAGAATCGAAATTTGTTGTTTATAAGGTGAAATAATTGCGATACTTGGGAACTTATCAGTGCTAATTTTTTTCTTCAATTCTTCTACAAAACCACTCAAATGTTTTACTAAAAAAGCAGCTTCATCGGGGTTAGTTGAACTTGTACCTTCGAGTTTTTCATCAAAACTACAACCAGCAGTATCAATAAAAGCCAATGGTGAATCATCTGGAAAAAGTAGATTTTTTGCTACCGAATGATGTGCTTTCAGTTTGTTTTCGTAGAAAATCTTTGACGAATGGGCCATAATTTGCTCATTCATGCGGTATTGTTCTTCCAAAAGAGTAACTGCTTCGGGGTGAAGTGCTACACATTTTTCAAGCAAAGTAGTGCTTAAACCAGCCTTTGCTGCTTCGTTTGATTTGATTGTCGGTGGTAATTGGCAATGGTCGCCTGCTAAAACTACCTTTTGGGCTCTCAGAATCGGAATCCAGCAGGCGGGTTCTAAGGCTTGCCCCGCTTCATCAATTACTACTGTATGAAACTTCACATTTCGCACGGTATAATGATTTGAGCCAACTAATGTTGCTGTGATTACTTGTGCTTTTGCTACCAAATCATCAATGATATACTGTTCGGTATTGCCCACTTCTTTCATTATTTTGTGGGCTTCATCAAACAAGGCTTTGCGTTGGTCACGCTCCGATTTTCCAAAACTTCGCTTGTATTTATGAGCCATATTTTTGTATTCATTGGCTTGTTTTTTGAGCGTTTTAGCATTTTTTATCATCGGGTGGTTGGTCATTTTTGCATCCAGTGTCAAGGACATCAAACGCTCGGTTACTCGTGCTGGATTTCCAACTCGAAGCACGTTTAAGCCTTCTTCGTGGAGTTTTTCGCTCAATAAATCAACGGCAGTATTACTCGGAGCAACCACTAAGATTTTCTGATTACCTTGTTTGATTAAAGCCTTGATAGCTTGAACCAGAGTAGTTGTTTTACCAGTGCCAGGTGGGCCATGAATGATAGATAGTTCATTGGCCGAAAGTATTTTATCTACTGCTTCGTTTTGTGAAGCGTTTAGTCTTGGAAATGTGATTTTATGCAGGTTTTCGTTGAAATTTGGCTGTTTTTCGCCTGTCAGAACTCTAACTAAACTACCTTCGGGTTTATCAGCAAGGTCGTTGGCAGATTTAAGAGCCGCCTGCATTTCATCGTAAGAATTATCATCAAAAAGCACGTCAATGCCGAGTTTTCCATCACGGACAAAATCGGGTAGTTCATCGGTGCGAAGCGTAATTTTTAATCTATTGCCATTTTGGTGTGAGATTGTGCCTTCTACACGGTCGGTTTTTGGGTCGTGATTACCAAAGAAAACGGCAGGCATTCCAGTACGTAATTGGTGCGAAATATCTTGGTGCGTAGTTCGTTCGACTTCAACGGTGATATAATCGCCACGACTCATTTCTGAGCCTCTGATAGCAATCGGATACCACGTAAGACCATTGGCACGACGCTCGGCAACGGAAGATTGTTCGGTAAGTTTGCGATACTGTGCGTGGTCTTCTTCACGCTCGGTTTTTAGTAAATCAAGAAGTTTTTTGAAATAATCCATACACAAAGGTACGGAATTATTGAGAAGCGGGCAGTGTGTTTGAGATTAGTCAAAAAAACTATTTAGGGTAATTTTGTTTAAATCGCTTATATGCAGCCTTTCCCAACCTCTCACGACTGACAGGATGAGCAATTTTGATGGGTTCTTTGGCTCATTCGACCAAATTTTTCCATATAAATAAGCAAAGCCACCTTAAGACCTAATAGATATGATCGCCAATGTTATCTGTACAGATTTGACTTGTAATATCAATGGCACTGTTGATCGTAGTTACTTTTGGGTTTCGGCGAATAATCGAAGTATCATTCATATAGTTAACTCGCATCATGGTAATCAATGGATTATCATCAACAGTCATACAATTCTATCGTTCTGCAAAGAAACGCAGAAACGATTTTACCTCTACTACGTTTTTTATATTTTCCCGTAATTTTCTACTAAAGGAATAATTCCATCGGAGAATATTTCGGTGTGAATACCCAAATCTTTGGTTAAAAATTAATTAATCTTACTGATTTTCTTAGTTACGTGTTCATTCCCTTGAATGATTTTAACAATATAATTGCTATCTGGTAGATTTCTGATATCAAGTTTTGTTGAGAATGATGTTGCTGTTTTTTCAAATACATCATCATAGACAACTCTTCCCATTGTTACATCGCTTATAACTATTTTTAAGGGTTCTGAACTTTCATTATCAAGGGTCAATTGTAAATAATCGATTGTCGGATTTGGATAAATATTCATATTTAACATGAGAGGATTCTCCTTTTCGGTTTTTTTCTCGATAAATGCCATCTTAAAGTCATTTGCAGATACAAGGTTATTGACTGGGTTAGTAACTGAAGTTTTTGCATTAATTGTTTCTGTAGGAAAGAAAAACATTGGCGTTTCGGTAACTGTCAAAGAGAATTTCCCTCCAACGCCTGAAATAGGTGTCACATTCATTGAATCTATTCCTACGCTCGGAGTGTAGATATTCGCTTTAATAACGTTACCAAGGTTCAATGTATAGTTGGCAGTCCGTCCTTTTTCATCAGGAATAGCTAAAACATAAGCCGATTTTCCATTCAATTCATAACGGTCAACTAATGGGTCTTGAGAGATGGTTTCCATATAAACATAGTTGCCCATCAATTTATTTGTTTGATAAATATAATCAGCGACTGGTTTACGGCTCTGGTCTTGATTAATTAATCCAGATGAACCAAATTGAATGGGATTTGCAAAGTTATCATCATAGACTGAATAGAAAAAGCTTCTTTCAACGCCCAAACGATTATACATTAAAGAAGACCTTAATGCCCAATCGGCTTGCGTGATAGATGCAGATTTGTTACCAATAGGAATAGCTTTCAAAGGGCTTCCTTGATTCAAATCATAGCCTAATTCGGTAATCCAAACTGGCATATTATTTAAATATTCATGAGCCATTTGTACAAAATCTTTCGCTACTTGACCAGCATTTGATACTTCTGGAGCAGCTCCACGAGTGGAGTTGCCACTTTGAGTAGAATTAGCATTATCGGCATATAAATGGTAGTTGACCACATCCCAACATAAATTTACTGAGCCGTCAGCGTTGTAACCTCTAAATTCTTTGCACCAATCTATCATTCCTCTCACATAGTCTGGTTTTGCGAAAGATAAACCAGACATTACGACTTTCATATTAGGGTCTGCATTCTTAACTCCTACACCAGGCCCCATTGTGTTTTTATGTCCATCATAAAAAGCCGATAAGTTAGCAGCGTGTTCACGAGCGGTTTGATAAGCATTACGACCTCTCCACCATTTATCTCGTTCGTTGCCACATTCTATGTATTTCACTACACCTAAGCCAATTTTTACAACGTTTATTCTATCGAATGTCCAACGTGGTTTGCTATAAACACTTACTAATGTTTGATCAACGTTAGCATTGCTACCATAGCGGGCAGCATACTGAAAGGCTACTCTTGCTTGTTCTATATAAGAAGCAGGGTCTGTAATAGATTTGCCATATTTTACAGGAGTTACATTATTATCTCTTTCAGCTAAAGGATAAGTATTCACAAGCCAATCAGGTGCTGTTTGGATGCAAGCCAAAACTTCAATGCCTTCTAATTTACAACGTTGGTAAACAGCATCGTAATCCCATCCGCCATTAAAAGTTGGGTTAAATGTATAATTTCCTTCGCTTGCTTCAAGTTTGTCCCAGTCGATGTAATGACGAAAGCCACCAAAAGATTTCATCGCTTTCATTTTTTTTTCATCAATTTTATCAGCGTTAGAGGTATCATAAAAGTCCCATTCAAAGCCATTTACACCCAGACCTTGTTTCATTGGAATCATTTTTTTTGGAGCAGCAGCAATTACTTTTGTACTTGCTGTATAAGTACCGTACAATTCTATTTCAGTAGGATAATTACCATAAGTATTGATTAATAAATACCTGATATTTGCAGTTGGAGGAGTTTTCAAGATAAAATTATTAGGATTAGTTGGGTCAGGTCCTACCCACTCATTGTATAATTCTCCGGTAAATTTGGCAACTGTAATTTTCTCCCATTTATCGGTAATGATTGAAAGCGTCATTGGCTGACTTGCAAAACTTCCCTGACCATCATGGAAACGAATACTTTGTAAGGTCATTTTTTCATCAGAAGCAAGGGGATAATAAACATCCCAATTACTCAAAATCTTTCCCCAACCCGATTCTACAGTTACTCCCAAAACACCATCTGAGAGCCCTTCTAAGCCATAATTTACGTTATTCAATTGATACCAACGTTTACTATCAATAGGGATTTTTGTTCCTACAATAGTTGGAGTGGGAGTAACGGGTGTAGTTGACGTTGTGCCAAGAGGTACCACATCACCCAATGGACTTGTAGCCGTTGTTGTAGCAGCAAGACCATACACTTGCACTTTTTGAGGGATATTATTACCATATTTATGAATAATGATAGCATCAGCATCTATGGGTGTACCAACCACAATATCTACAAATTGGTTGTAAGTAAGCCCTTCAAATAAGCCTAAGAAAATTCTTGTACTACCATCTAAAGCATAAATTGAAACTGGATTATCAGTAAAAGTACCCTCATAGTCGTACAATGAAAGTTTTGTAATCTTAGTACGACGCTCTAAAGTCAATCTAATATCGACCCATTTTGCATTGCTTCCCCAAGCACTGGCAACTAAGCTACTTAGATCATCATTCAACCAAGGAGTGTAATCTTGTCCTGTATTTTCTCCTGCTTTTATTGCAGTAATTTTAACCCGTGATGCCGTCACGACTGGTGCAGTTGCAGTAGGGGTTGTTGGCGGGGTAGTTACGGTAGGGGTTGTTGGCGGGGTAGTTACGATAGGGGTAGTAGTAGCCGCAGTGCCATAAATTTGCACTTTTTGAGGTATATTATTGCCATATTTATGAATAATAATGGCATCTATATCAAAAGGCTGTGTAACAGTAATATCAACAAACTGCTTGTAAGTAAGCCCTGCGAAAGTCCCTAAAAGTGTTTTAGTTACACCATCTAAGCCATAAATAGAAACTGGATTATCGCTAAAAGTGCCTTCGTAATCGTATAAAGAAAGTTTAGTGATTTTACTGCGTTTCTCTAAAGTCAATTTTACATCGACCCATTTAGAATTGTTCCCCCATACACTTGTTACTAAGCTATTTAGGTCGTCGTTTAACCAAGGGGAATAATCTTGGCCTGTATTCTCACTCGGAGTAATATCCACAATCTTAATACGTGTTGCGGTTTGACTAAAACCCACATAAGAGGTAATAAAAAGAATTATAAAAACTATTGACTTTTCCATGGACATCGGTGATAGAGTTTTTATAAAAAGAAAAATTTGCTTAAAACAAGATGTTTACTGTGCTATTGGATACTACTTTCTATTAACCGTAGAAATTAATACTCTAAAGAAAGAAATTTGGTTGGCTAATTTTAATAATCTTAAAAAAAATATTGATTTTTTAGCGTTAATTTTATTAAAAGGATACATTAATCTAAGTTAGCTTTTTACTTTGTAAACTTTCTGCAGTAGTAGGTGGGTCCCTATCTTAATAAGATGATTGTGTAAAAAAGATGTGATTTTTCAAATAATAAATTAAATTTTATAGGGGTAGCAAGTAGATAGAAAACCGCTAATTCAAATCCTAAATTTCAAATTGAAAAAAAACTCAAAAGTTTACATTCTCTTACAGTATTGTAATAAAAGAAACATAACAGGTTTCACTATAAGAGAGGTAATTTGTGAAGTATTTCTAATTGATTATTTAATGCAACTTTGAGGTAACATAAATAAAAGTCCGAACAAAGTGTTAAATTTTTGATACTGAGTAAGTTAAAAATATAATTGAGATTACATCTTTTTTTGCATTAGTTCAATTTGGATAACTTATGCTTTTTGAATGTTCTTAATTGAAACCAACTATTAATCTTTGTCCTGTTTTTTTTTGCTTTCAATTTTTAAGCGAACTTTTTAACAATCTTGCTTTTAATCATTTAGCAAGACTAATAAATGGATTATAATCGGCTTGGTTGGTAGGATGTATCATTGTTGTTGCTATTTGTAGTATTTCATCCAAGAATAGCAGTTTTTGTCAATTATGAAGAATGGGAGTCTATGAAAACAAGTAAAGCCCTGATAATCAGGGCTTTACGGTGGTACCGAGGACGGGAATCGAACCCGTACGAGTTTAAAAGCTCACAGGATTTTAAGTCCTGCGTGTCTACCAGTTCCACCACCTCGGCGAACAAGTTTGAGCTTATTCTTGAAAAAAAAAGCACCAGTAAGGTGCTTACTCTTTCGAGCGAAAGACGAGTCTCGAACTCGCGACCTTAACCTTGGCAAGGTTACGCTCTACCAACTGAGCTACTTTCGCATTACATTTTTGATTTTGACTTGATGTCTTTGTCTTAATGTGGTGCAAAGGTAAGGTGATTTTTATTACTTGTCAAGTGTTTGAAACAAAAAAGTTATAAAATTTTTATTATTTTTTTGTAAATATCTGATTATAAGAGGCTTCACACGCAGAAAAATTTTGAAAAAATTTTATCGGAATTGTCATGTACATTCTCAATGGCCGCCATTGACCGTATTTTGTTTCGCCACCTGCTTCCCATTTAGGTAATAAATTTACAACTTTAAGTGCTTCTTTATCATAAGCTGTACCAATGCCTTTCATTATTTCGGGATGCGTGACGTTGCCGTCGGTTTCCACAACGAAACGTACCATGACTGTATTTTTGTTTTTTTCGGTGAGAGGTTCGCTTGGTATGACTAAATTCTGACAAATGAATGTAAATAAAGCTCTGTCGCCTTCAGGATAGCGAGGTGCTGTGCCTGCGGTGGAGTATATTGGTTCTTCTTTAAGGTTTTTTTGTGCTTTTATCGCAAACGAAAAACAAATCAATATCAAAACGCATAATTTTTTCATGTTTTTGTGAGTTTAAGTTTTTAACATCTGTACTTTTGCAAAAATAATAGAAAATATTGGCTTGAAAAATGTTTAGCTAATTATCTAAATAAGTTATAAGTAGTCTTTTGTAAGACTCATTAAAATTGTGATTCAATAAATGGATAGAACGATAGCTTTTGATAAATCGCCCGATGGATTGATTCCTGCGATTATCCAAGATTCGATTACGGGCAAAGTGCTGATGCTTGGTTATATGAATGCCGAGGCGTATGAGAAAACTATGACCGATAAGATTGTGACTTTCTTTAGCCGCAGCAAACAAAGACTTTGGACTAAAGGAGAGACGTCGAATAATTTTCTACACGTAAAAAATGTATTAATTGACTGCGATGGCGATACGATTTTGATTTATGCTTCGCCAGATGGCCCGACTTGTCATACTGGTGATGATACATGCTTTCAGGAAATTAATGAAGGTAAGGTGTTGTTTATCAATCATTTACGGTCGGTAATTAAAGACCGAAAATTGAATCCATCAGATAAATCATATACTACGGAATTATTTAAGAAAGGTGTAAATAAGGTGGCTCAGAAAGTAGGAGAGGAGGCGGTTGAGTTAGTGATTGAGGCGAAAGATGATAACAAAGAATTGTTTTTGGGTGAAGCCGCCGATCTATTTTATCATTATTTGGTGCTTTTAGAGCATAAAGATTATTCATTCGATGAAGTGTTGGATGTGCTAATTAAGCGTCACAAATAATTTTGATTGATAGAATTAGTGAATAAATTTTGTATGATTCGATAAAATTTTTGATGAAATGATAATACTTCATTAACTTTATATTAAATCATTCTAACATTCACTCATTCAAAACTATATTTTTATGATAAACTACCTAATTCGTTTGGCTTGTTGTGCGGCTGCGGTTTACTTCATGCCCCAATTTTTGAATGAAATAAAAGTCGATGGCACAACTACTGCTCTAATTGTGGCTTTGGTAATGAGTTTTTTGAATACTTTCGTAAAACCTATCCTAAAGTTGCTTTCATTGCCGATTACGATTCTCACGCTTGGGTTGTTTTCGTTGGTTATTAATGTAGTTATTGTGTATTTATGTGATTATTTGGTGGATGGTTTCAAGGTCGGTGGTTTTATTCAACCATTAATTTTTGGATTCGTTCTTTCAATCGTGAATAGTTTGGTTGGTACTTTTCAAGACTAATTACAAACCTAAAAGTCCATTGTCTGAGAAATTCTCTTCGACAATGGACTTTTTGTTGTTATGATAGTCAGTGATTAAAATCACAGACTAAGGGAACAATGGAATTTATTTTGTAGAAACGATTCAAATCGTTTTTCATTAAAGTAGTTGTCAGAAAGAGTCGATAATTGTATTTAGCTTCAAATGCTTGTAGTGGTGGCATTGAACTACTGTGGACTATTGACTACTTATAAACTCTCTAAAGTTGCTTTTACAGCATCGAAATTTGGTAAATCGCCCGCACTTTCCAGTACTTCTGCGTATTTGATTATACCTGCTGCATCTACCACAAAGGCCGAACGTTTTGCCACACCTTGCATTCCGAAAACGAACGTGTCGTAATATGCTCCGTAAGCTTGTGCTGTTTCTTTATTGAAATCGGATAATAAGTTGAAAGGAAGACTTTGCTCTGCCTTGAATTTTCCCAAAGTAAAGATAGAATCAACCGAGATACCTAAGATTTCGGCATTTAAGCCTGAATATGTTGCTATATCGTCACGCATTTGGCAAAGTTCTGCCGTACAAACGCCTGTAAAAGCCAAAGGGAAGAATAATACTACTACGTTTTTGCCACGATAATCAGCCAAGTTAATTTCTGCTTTATCAGTGTTGAATAATTTGAAATTGGGTGCTTGGTCGCCTACTTTTAATGCCATGATTAGAATTTTATTTAAGGTTTTTGATTGAACTAACAACCTACAAATTAAGTAGAAAGTTTGTAGATTAAGAAAAAACTTGCAGAATGCTTTTCTTTTTGTTCCAAAACTTGGCATTATTCTCTAAAAAATCTCAAATTTGCTTAGAAAACACTTCGTCATTAACAATAACAACACAATGCCACAAGAAATAATTAAAACATCTATTTTCGATTTATTCAAAATTGGGCCTGGGCCGTCGAGTTCGCACACGATTGGTCCGATGAAAGCGGCTTATGATTTTTTGCAAAGAGCCAATTTTTTGGCAACTACTCAATCGCTCGAAAATCCACAAATTATCATTCATTTATATGGTTCTTTGAGTGCAACAGGAAAAGGACACGGTACCGACCGAGCTGTAATTGCAGGGTTATTGGGTTGGCTTCCAGACACTTGTGAGCCAGCGGCTTTTACGGCATTATTAAAAAATGAAACAGATACTTACGAAACGCAAGTGGCTGATAATCAAGTACAGCTCACTGGCAAAAGTATAGTTTTTGAAAAAAAACGATATGATTCTCCGCACCCAAATACTTTAGTTTTTAAGTTGATAAGTGCTAATGAATTAGTTTTGGAAGAAGAATATTATTCGGTAGGAGGTGGCTTTATTCAGCGGAAAGGAGAAGATTTAAGCTTAGAGAATGATAAAATGCCCAAGTATGCTTTCACTACCATGAAAGAACTGAAAGGGCATTTACTGAAAAATAAAATTACGCTAACCGATTTGATGATTGCCAACGAAGAGGTTTTAACTGGACGTTCACGCAAAGAAATTTTTCAGAAAATTGATGATATTCTGGAAGCGATGCACAAAGCAGTAAAACGAGGTTTACGCCAAAAAGGACTTTTGCCAGGCACAATCAAATTGCGTAGAAAAGCCCCAGTTTTATACGAACAAGCCAAAAGCCTTGCATCTGCAAGTGATAGCTTTATGATTTTTTTGAATGCTTATTGTATGGCTGCTTCGGAAGAAAATGCTGCTGGAAACATCGTCGTAACTGCTCCTACTTCGGGAGCTTCGGGGGTAATTCCTGGGGTATTTTTTTTGTTACGTAACCATTATCACTACGATAAGCAACGTCTCAGAGAAGGAATGTTGGCCGCCGCTGCAGTTGGATTTTTGATTAAACACAATGCCAGTATTTCGGGTGCAGAAATGGGTTGTATGGGTGAAATCGGCTCGGCATCGGCAATGGCAGCAGCAATGTTGGCTTATTGTGCAGGAAAAAGTATCGAAATTGTGGAAGCTGCCGCTGAAATTGCAATTGAGCATCACTTAGGTATGACCTGCGACCCAATCGGTGGATATGTACAGATTCCGTGTATCGAACGCAACGCCATGGGGGCAATTAAGGCATATAATGCCTATTTATTATCATCGTCGGGTAATGCTTCAGCTCAGAAAATATCGCTTGATAGTGTCATAAAAGTAATGCGAGCAACTGGGCGTGATATGTCGAAAAAATATAAAGAAACTTCACAGGCTGGTTTGGCTTTGAGTGCAACGGAATGTTAGTTTTCCGTAATTTTGGATTTATATTTGTGTTATTTCCAAAATTCTGTAATTTTAAAGTCAAATAAAAGTTTGTTTATGTAGATAAATGGTTTAATTTTTGATGAAATCGAAAATTGAATGTGTAAAGATTGATTACCAAAGAAAAATGAAAAGAATTATCTCTGTTATAAGTATTTTGTCTATCGGAATTCTTATCAATTCTTGTAATAAAAATACAGAAAATCCCACACCGATTGCTGCGACAGATAGCACAACTGCCAATACTGCAATTAGATGGGGCAAAATGTCGTTGATTATTGCGGAAAGAACGCCAAATAACACGCCAACTTATGCTTCGAGAGGATTTGGTTATATTGGTCTTACCATGTATGAAAGCATCGTTGGAGGGTATAAAGAATATCGCTCAATGGCAGGTCAATTGAATGGTTTGACAGCTTTACCGAAGATAGATACTACCAAAAAATATAATTGGGCATTAAGTCTAAATGCAGGACAGGCGTGGATACATAAAAATATTTACGAGCAGACTTCCGCAGCTAATAAAAAAACGATTGATTCGCTTGAAAGTAAAATTTTAACCGAATATAAGGCTGAAACACAAGAAGTTGTTGACCGTTCAGTAAAATATGGGCAAGATGTAGCTAAGGCAATATTTGAGTGGTCAAAAACAGATGGAGGGTATCAAGGTTATAACCGAAATTTTACCCTTGATTATATGGTACCTGTTGGGCCTGGATTTTGGCGAACCCCAAGTTTTAGTCAATCTGCAAGCACTTTGCCTTTACATCCATATTGGGGAAAGAATCGAACTTTTGTAACTGTAAATGGAACATTACCCATACCGAAACCAATTGCTTTTAATTCAAGCTCATATACGCAGTATTATGCTCAGTTTCTGGAGGTTTATGCAAAAAATAAGGTTTTGACTCAAGAAGAAAAAGAAATTGCCTTGTTTTGGGGAGATGATCCAAGCCGAACCTTTACCCCCCCAGGACACTCTTATAGCATCGCTCAGATTGCGGTAAAAACTGCTAAGCCAAGCTTGATTAAAGCCACCCAAACTTTTGCGATGGTAGGAATGTCAATTGCAGATGCTTTCACCATTTGCTGGAAAACTAAATATACTTATAATGCCGAAAGGCCGTCAACGTATATTCGTAGCTATATAGATGCTTCTTGGTTATCTTTTTGGCCTGAACCCCCTTTTCCTGCATTTTATTCGGGGCATTCAGTACAATCAGCAGCTTCAGCAACTGTTCTAACCAAACTTTATGGCAATGAATTTAAGTATATTGATAATTCGCACGAAGGCCGTGGACAAGATCCACTAACTTTTGTGTTTTATAAGAATCGTTCATATAATTCATTTTGGGAAGCTGCCGAAGAGTCGGCTTATTCGAGGTTTTTGGGTGGAATCCATACTCGAAGTGATAATGATACTGGATTGGCCGAAGGCCGTAAAGTTGGGCAAAATATCAATAATTTGAAATGGACGAAATGAGTTCTGAATTTAGACGGGGCCGCCCGTGCGGTGCTGAGTTGAGAGTGTTTTTTTACTCAGAATTCAGCACTCTAAACTCAGAACTTTTTGGCTCATTGCTAAGTAAACGCCGTTTGTCCAGCCAAAACCATCTTGGTTTGGGTATTCGCCCCCACCTGCCAAAAGACCTTCATCTACTACATTATATTTTTCGGTCATTTTTCCTGTTTGCTCATATACTCTTAGGTTAAGTTGAAGCCAGTTTTGGCGAATTTTATTGGCCAAATCATCGAATTTATAATTCAAAAGACCTTTATAGGCAATCCATTGTAGAGGAGCCCAACCATTGGGTGAATCCCATTGTTGACCTGTTCGGGCAATAGTTGTTAGTAAACCACCACTTTTCAAAAACTTACCTTCGATATGTTCAGCAATTTTCTGTACTTTGGTTAGCTCAGCAATCTTGAAGTAAAGTGGAAAAGCTGCGGCCAGCGTCCAATGTGTTTTTGGTTGGTTTTCTACAAAATCATAATCGAAATAAAAGCCCTCTGATTCGCTCCAAAGATAATGCTGAATTGCTTCTTTACGATTTTGTGCCCAACGCTGATATTTAGTAGCTTCATCGTTATCATCAAGCAAAGAGTAAGCAGCCGAAATCGTATCTTCTAAATGAAAAAGCAAGCAATTCAAATCAATCGGAATAATATCGGTGGTGTGAATACTGGCAAAAGAATCCGTTTCTTTGAACCATCTACTACTAAAATCCCAACCCGATTCGGCGGCAGCTCTTAAATTACGAAACAAAACGCTTGCTTCCTGCGTAGATTGATGCGAAAGTTCAACATCTTCTTTGAAAGACTCTGGTCGAGGTGTATTATTTTCATCCCAAAAACGATTTAAAATTGCACCATTTTGCATTAATACCACCCGATGAAGTGCATTATTTTCGGCAGTAAGCTTTTCCTTGCCATTCATCCAAAAATCATACTCTTTTTTTAGATATGGCAAATGTTTTACCAACACCCCTAATCCTTTTTCATCGCTCAGTAACTTCACCATCAACGAATAAAACGGTGGTTGCGAACGCCCCACGTAATAGCTGCGATTACCATTTGGAATATGTCCGATTTTATCAATTAAGTACGAAAAGTTTTCAACCATTGATTCAATCATGTCGATTCTCCCAGAAGCATGTAGGCCAAGCATTGTAAAGTAGCTATCCCAATAATAAACTTCTCCAAAACGTCCACCAGGCACAATGTAAGGGTTTGGTAACGGAATAAGTGAACTATTTTCTTGCTCGGGTTCACGAGTAAGTACTGCCCAAAGTGTTTGGAGATGTTGGTCTATCGTATGATTTTTATCGCTTTCGTAAGTCGCCGTTCGGTTGATTGGCAAATCAAAATGTTTCATTACAAAAGCTTTCAAATCAAAGTCTTCTGCATCTTTTTCGTGTAAAAATGCTTCGTTTATGACATCTAAACTATCCTTTGCGATACAATCAGGAAAGGTTTTATTATCAGGAAAGATATTTTCTGTCTGAACTCTTTCAAACAAAAGCCCTAAGTCAAAGATATTTTTAAAGCTACTTGTCATGGTAAATAATAGGAACAAAATACTTGGAAATACGTAATGGTTAATTAATGCCCTGCGGTATTCGTAAACGAAACTTCTGTGTTTGATTTCTTTTGTAGTGCGTTCAGAATAAACAAACAAACCAGCAAAATTCCCATCGGAATTAACGAAAGATAAAAGGCTGTTTGCCCCGTAAAAGCATCGAAAACATGACCTGTGATGATTGAACCCGTTGTGCCACCTAAAGCAGAAAAAACAACAATTAATCCCGACATTGGGCTGTGCAAATGTTTGGGTAAAGAACTCAGAATAACCGAATTAATGGTTGGGTAAATAGGGGCTAAGAAAATACCCATAATCGGGAAAATGTAAGCCACAATCGGTGCATTTGTCCAGTTTGTATCGGGCGATGCAATGATGCCTTGCGTAAGAGGCAAAGTAAGCAAAACTAAGGATGCACAAATGGCAAGACAGACAGATAAAACCAAAATCCAACTAAAACGACGCAAAATTACGCCCGAAGCGAAACGCCCAATGGCAAATGCTCCTGCCAAAATTGCTCCTGCCTGAATGCCCATGCTGGCGGGAACTTTCAGAATGTCTTTGTAGAAAGTCGGAGTCCAAGTTTGGAAACTTTGTTCGATAAGCACGAATAAAAATATGCTGATAATAAAGACAATAACCAAAGGTAAAATAATGAGGCGAATCATGGCCAAGAAGTCATTGCTGAGCGAAGAACCTTCGATTTTTGCATCAGATTCGTCTAATTTGGCCGACATCAACAACAAAAATGCAATGAGTGATAAAGCCCCCAAAATCCAATAAACACTAAGCCAAGTCTCAGATTTTGGATTATCATTATCAATAAATAAACTAAACAAAATATTTCCTAACAAAACCCCAATCATAAATGTACCTTCGAGCAAGCCCATAAAACTTGAGTGTTCTTTAATGTCTTTCGTGATGAGTCCGATTGTGGCAAAAACTGAAATTTTGATAAGAGCAAACGAGATTCCGACCACTAAAAACAATAATTTGAAGTGCCAAAAACCATTGGCATAAGGAATCGTAAACGAAATAATACTGACCAATGCCAATGCCACGAGCATGGCTTTTTTATAGCCGATTTTGGGCAGAAACGATGCCAACAAAAACGAACAAATAGCAATCGGGAGGTCTTTAAAACCTTCTAAAACCGATGCGTCTGATTTGCTCACATCGAAATTGCGTTGTACTTGCAAAATCACTGCTCCGACACTATTGAGCAAAATAGCAAACACAAAATAGTTGAGGTAAAGCGAAAGTTTAATTTTCCAGTTTTGCATAGAGAAGATAAGTTATAGAGGTTGATAGTTTGAGAGTAAGAATAGGCAGTATTATCTAAAAAAAAGCGAGCATACGCTCGCCTTTTATAATCCATCATAGGTTTTCCTTAATCAAAAAATGTAAACTACTTCTTGGTAGTGGTTTACGTAACAAAGTTCTGCGTTTTCGACAAAAAAAAATATAGGTCTATTAATCAACTTTAAAACTGTATTATTATTTTTATGAAAAATTTGATAAAACTAATATTAATAGAGTGAAAACACCCCTCGAACAGATTCAGAATGATGAAGGTAGCTCGTTTAGATTACTCAATCAGAAAGTTTTAGCCCACGATTTTCCGTGGAATTATCATTATCATCCAGAATTTGAGCTGGTGCTGGTTTTTGAAGGTAGGGGTCGCCGACACGTAGGAAATCATCTGAGTTATTATGAAGATGGCGATTTGGTGTTGATAGGCTCAAACTTACCTCATGCAGGTTTTGGCTACGATGCACTGGGCGAACACGAAGAAATCGTGATTCAGTTTAAAGAAGATTTTCTGGGAGATAAGTTTTTTGAAAACCCCGAAATGGAACACATCAAAAAATTATTCGAGCGTTCGCAGCAAGGAATTCAATTTTATGGCGAAACGCACAAGAAAATGGCAAAAGAGTTGAAGAAACTAATTGGGGTGTCGCACTTCGAGCGATTAATTCGATTGTTGAATATTTTTCAAGAATTGGCTTATTCTGCCGAATATAATCTGCTCAATTCGCTCGATACTCGCTATGATTTTAATCAAAAAGACCAGCTTCGCCTCAAACGAGTGTATGAATATGTAGAGAAAACCTATCAAAACCCCTTGAATATCAGAGAAGTAGCCGATATTGCTAACCTAACTGTGCCGTCGTTTTGTAATTATTTCAAAAAAACGGTCAATCAAACTTTTACCGATTTTATGAATGAATACCGCATCAATAAAGCGTGTCAACTCTTAATGACCGAAAGAAGTATTGCTGATGTATGTTTTGAGTGCGGTTTTACGAATAATTCGTATTTCAGTAAGGTTTTTAAAGAAATCAAAGGCAAAAGTCCGCTGGAATTTAAGAAACTGGTTTTGCGGAAATAGCAACTATTCAGCCATAAAAACTTCTTCAAAAGCTAATTCAAAACCATCTAAAAGTTTTGATTTTGCAATGCCTTGCTCTTCAACCGCTGAAAAAATACTGTATTTATTATTTTCTAACGAATAAACAATGATAGTTTCGTTGAGAGGGTCAATCAACCAATATTCTTTTACACCAAAAGTTTCGTAATCATTTTTTTTCTCTACGTAATCTCTTACTACCGAACCTTTTGAAACTACTTCTACTACCAAATCGGGTGAGCCAGAAATGTTTTTTCGACCAACGATTTGCTTATTTTCAGTAGCAACAAAAATTACATCAGGTTCGCACACATTTCCTTTATCGAAAACCACATCCAAAGGCGAAACAAAAACTTCTCCGAGTTGGTTTTGGAAAGCAAATTGAAACAAAAGTCGGTAAATTAAGCCAACAATTTGTTGGTGTTCGATAGTTGGTGCGGGCATATCAATTAAATTAAAATTACGGATTTCATGTCTCGACTCCGAAGGTAATTCTTGCAAAAGTCGTTCGTATGTCCATTTTTCGGTGCTAATTGGCTTTACCATTGGTCATTGATTTTTTGCTAAGTTATAAAAAACTCAAATAATTGCTCGTTGATTTTGTGATTTTTTCTCAAACCGTCGGTTCTTTAATTGCCAATTGTCCGCAAGCGGCATCAATATCTTTTCCACGACTACGACGTACATTTACAACAACACCTTTGTCTTCCAAAAATTTAGCAAATTTGGTTAGTTTATCTTCGGTTGTATTCACGTAATCGGCTTCGGCAATGGGGTTATATTCAATGATATTTACCTTTGCAGGTACTTTTTTGGTAAATTCCCAAAGCTCTTTGGCATCTTGCAGAGAATCGTTGAAATCATTGAATACGATGTATTCAAACGTAATTCTGTTGCCCGTTTTTTTGTAGAAATAATTGAGTGCCGTAGCCAAATTTTGTAACGAATTACTCTCATTAATTGGCATGATTTCGTTGCGTTTAGTATCGTTTGCTGCATGAAGCGAAAGTGCTAAATTGAATTTAACGCCATCATCGCCCAATTTCTGAATCATTTTCGCAATTCCTGCCGTACTTACCGTGATTCGTTTTGGCGACCAGTTTAAGCCTTCGGGCGATGTAATGTAATTTACTGATTCAATCAAACCCGAATAATTGAGCAGCGGTTCGCCCATGCCCATATATACAATATTGGTAAGTGGCTGATTATAATGTTCTTCGGCTTGTTGCTTGATAAGCACCACTTGGTCGTAGATTTCAGCTCCGTCGAGGTTGCGTTTGCGAGCCATGTAGCCCGTTGCACAGAATTTGCACGTAAGCGAGCAACCTACCTGAGATGAAACGCAGGCCGTCATGCGGTCGTCGGCTGGAATCAGTACGCCTTCCACCAAATTTCCATCAAATAATTTAAAGCCCGATTTAATGGTTTTATCATTACTGACTTGTTTTTTATGCACCGAAACGGCTCGAATCTCAAAATTTTCTTTCAATAGCTCACGGGTTTTTAATGATAGGTTGGTCATATCATCAAAATTCCATGCCGACTTCTTCCAAAGCCATTCCGAAATTTGTTTAGCTCTGAAACCTTGTTCGCCGTTGGCTGTGAGCCAAGTTTTTATTTGTTCGGTCGAAAGTTTTCTTATGTCTTGCTTGCTCATACTGACTATTTCGTAGCACCAACGTCGGCAGGGTTCTGAACCCTGCCGACGTTAATTTTCGTAAAAGATTTTTTTTATCTCGCAAAGTTCCGAAATATTCGTTGGTTTTGCCAAGAATAAACGTTTTATCATCTAAAAACCTTACTTTTGCTTTTATAGAGGGTAAACAAAAAAAGAAACAGAATTGTCGAAAAAGATGAAAAGATTTGAAAATAAAGTTGTCTGGATTACAGGAGCATCGTCAGGAATTGGCGAAGCCACGGCGTATGCGTTTGCTAAAGAAGGTGCAAAATTGATACTTTCGGCCCGCCGTGAAGAAGAATTATTGAGAGTAAAAAAGGCGACAGGTTTGCCAGAAAATGATGTTTTTGTTTTACCGATTGATGTTGAGAAAGCAGAAGAAATTGAGCCAAAAGCCCAGCAAGCCATCAATCATTTTGGGCGAATAGATGTACTTTTCAATAATGCAGGTATTTCGCAACGCAGCTCGGTAGAAGAGACAGAAATGGCAGTTTATCAGAAAATCATGAACCTCAATTTTTTTGGAGTTGTAGCTCTGACGAAAGCTGTTTTGCCAACCATGCGAAAACAAAAAAGTGGGCATATTGCCGTAACGAGTAGTTTATCTGGCAAACTCGCTACACCGATGCGTTCGGGCTATTGTGCCTCAAAGCACGCCTTGCATGGTTTTTTTGATGCCCTTCGTGCCGAAGTTTATGATGATAATATCGGCGTGAGTTTGATTTGCCCAGGCTATATCAGAACCAATATCTCGCTCAATGCGGTTTCGGCCGATGGAAGTAAATTCGGAAAAATGGACGATAATCAAGCCAACGGAATGTCGGCGGATGAATGTGCCAGCCGAATTTTGAATGCCATCTACAAAAATAAAGATGAAGTTTATATGGGTGGGAAAGAAGTTTTTGGGGTTTATTTAAAAAGATTCTTCCCGAAATTACTGGCAAGAATTGTGCGTAAACAAAGTCCGAAATAAGTA
The DNA here is from genome assembly GCF_040253585.1 of Emticicia sp. W12TSBA100-4. Classification (NCBI taxonomy): domain Bacteria; kingdom Pseudomonadati; phylum Bacteroidota; class Cytophagia; order Cytophagales; family Leadbetterellaceae; genus Emticicia; species Emticicia sp. W12TSBA100-4. The sequence goes on along the minus strand of NZ_JBELAU010000013.1, from coordinate 125,849 downwards.
TATTTTTACCTGATTATGAGTATTTTATACTATTTTATGAGCTTTTGTTTGGAGGGCTTTTTCGTTTTTTTTACTAAATTATAGACAATTAGACTTAAGTAATATCGCACAAACTTTGATTTTGGTCATACTTTCATTGCCATTCATCGCATTCCTTTGTATTATATCTAATTTTATCAATACTTTTATTTCAATAGTAATTTACATATAACTTAATTTAAACTAAACAACAAACTGTATGAGGAAACTTCTACTCGCCAGCATAATGCTGGTGTGGGCAAGCATTGCTTTTGCCCAAGAAAAAACAGTTTCAGGGAAGGTAACTTCATCTGAAGACGGCTCTCCACTCCCAGGTGTGAGTATCTTGATTAAAGGTTCTACTAAAGGTGCAACAACTGACGGCAATGGTATCTACAAAATCTCCGCTCCCGCCAACGCAACACTAAGCTTCAGCTTTATTGGTTTTGAAACGCAAACCGAGAACATCGGAAACCGAACAATTATTGATGTGCAATTGAAGTCGGATGTAGCACAGCTCAACGAAGTTGTGCTGTAACTGCACTCGGTATCTCACGTGAGAAAAGGTCTTTGAACTACACCGTACAAGAACTAAAGGCAGATAAACTCACTGTAGCTCGTGATGCCAACGTAGGAAATGCTCTTGCTGGTAAAATTGCTGGGGTGCAAGTGTTAGGGCAATCGGGTGCAAAATTTGGTTCACCTAATATTCGTATTCGTGGAGTAAACTCACTTACAGGTGGTGATCCACTCTATGTTGTTGATGGTACGCCAGTAGCGAGTATCGCTGATGTAAACATGGATGATGTTGAAAACCTAACAGTATTGAAAGGGCCATCGGCTTCTGCACTTTATGGTAATCGTGGTTCGGCGGGTGTAATCGTAATCACAACGAAAAGAGCAAAAGCTGGCGAAACTACATTTAGTGTAAATCATAGCACTACAATGGACAGAGTAGCTTTATTGCCAAAGTATCAGAACGAATACGGTGGTGGTTATTCACAAGAGTGGGATACATTTGCTTACAATCCAGCAATTGACCCAGTTGAGTGGAAAGCATTTGATGGTCAAAAAATCTTAGATTATTCGGCTGACGAAAGCTGGGGGCCAAAATTAGACGGGACATTACACCGTTCGGCGTTTTCGTGGCAGCAAGGCCCTGAATTTGGCCAATTGACTCCGTTCTCACCAAACCCAAATAACGTGAGAGATTTCTTCGAGACTCCAATTAGCAATAACACAAACTTTGCATTCTCGAAAGGTGGCGATAATTACCAATCACGTATTTCTTATACACACATTGATAACAAAGGTATTGTGCCAAATAGTAGTCAGAAAAAAGACTTCGTAAGTGCTAAGAATACGTATAATTTTACAAGCAAATTTTCTGCTACTTTAGATGTAACTTATTCGGCAACTCGTGCAAAAAATGTTCCTGCCGATAACTACGGTTCATCTGGCGGTACGGCTGCAAGTGGTTTTACAGGAGTAAATCCAAATGCTACCGTTTCGGGCTTTAACCAAACGATTGGCTCGTTTAATCAATGGTTTCAACGTCAGTTGAGTATTGATGATTTGAGAAATTATAAAAACCCAGATGGAACTTACAGAAGCTGGAATATCGGTGGCCCACGTGATGCCAAACCAAAGTATTGGGATAGCCCATACACGCAGATGTATGAAAGCACAAACCTTAATAACAATGACCGTATTTATGGTAGCTTAGGTTTATCTTACAAGATTACTGATTATTTATCGGCATCGGTGGCCTCTCGTAGAGATTGGAGAAATTACTATGGAGAAGGTCGTATTGCCTACGGAACATTAAATGCTGGTGGCTTAGGAGCTTACGCCAACTACGGAACAACTGGCTTTGAAAACAACCACGAAGCATTATTGGCTTTCAATAAAAACTTTAGTAAATTTTCGGTAGTGGCTAATGCAGGGGGTAATATTCGTTACTCAAAAACAGGTGTTTATACACAATCAACAGTAGGGGGACTTACAACTCCTGGTTTCTATAATATTGCAGCTTCAAAAGACCGTCCTGCCGTGCAGTCATTAACTTATGAAAGACGTGTAAATAGTATTTTCGGGAACGTAAGTGTTGGTTATAACAACATTGCATTTATCGAAGGAACAATCCGTAATGACTGGTCTTCAACATTACCAAAAGCTAATAACTCATACCTTTATCCATCAATTGGTGGTAGCTTTGTATTGTCAGAGATTTTACCAAAAAATAATATCTTGACGTATGCGAAACTAAGAGGTAGTGTTGCTCAAGTAGGTACAGATGTAGGCCCTTACGCCATTGGTCTTACTTATACAACAGGAAATCCGTTTGGTTCTAATCCAACGCAATATTTACCAACACAGTTGCCGAATCAAGATTTAAAACCAGGTCTTTCGTCGGCTTATGAAGGTGGTATTGATTTAAAGTTCTTCAATAACCGCTTAGGTTTAGAATTTACTGCTTACCGTAATAATAACAAAGACCAAATCATTGGCTTGTCAGTGCCATCAACGAGTGGTTATTCATCAGCTTTGATTAACGCAGGCTTAATTCAAACACAAGGTTTTGAAATTCATATCGGTGCAACTCCAATAAAGTCAGCTAATGGATTTACTTGGGATGTTGATTTGAATTTCGACCGTAATACTTCAAAAGTGGTAGAACTGGCTGATGGATTGAGCAATTATCAATTAGGCGGTCCAACTTGGAGAACTCTTACGGTAAATGCCCGAGTTGGAGAACAATGGGGACTTTTGGTAGGTAGAGGCTACAAAGTAAACGATAAAGGTGAAAAACTAATCGGAACAGATGGTCATTATATTCCACAAGATAATAAAGCGATGGGGTCGGTATTACCTAAGTTTAAAGGCGGTTTAATGAATACACTCATTTACAAAAACTTCTCATTCCGTGCTAATATCGACTTCGTTGTAGGTGGTAAATTCTTCTCAACTACAAAAATGTTTAATGCTTATGCTGGATTAGCCCAAGAAACTGCTGGCTTGAATGAACTCGGAAACCCTAAGCGTGACCCAGTTTCTGAAGGTGGTGGTATCTTATTGCCGGGTGTAACCGAAGATGGCAAGCAAAATACTGTACGCGTAGAAACACAAGAGTACTATGAAGATAAAATGTTTGCCTTCAACGAGAAATGGCTTTATGACCAAACTTATGTAAAATTAAGAGAGGTTGCGTTGGGCTATAACATTCCTAAAACTATCATGGGTGGTAAATTATTCAAATCGGCCAAAGTTGCGTTTATCGTACGTAATCCTGTGTTGATTTATAGTGCCGCTGGTGGTGGAATAGATATTTCAGAAGCAGAAGTTTATTGGACAGAAGGTGGACAATTACCTCCAGTTCGCTCATTTGGTATAAACTTAAATTTAGGATTTTAATTTATCTCACTGCTTTAATTAAACGAATTTTAGTATATGAAAAAAATAGCAATATATAAAACATTAGCACTCGCAGCAGTATTAGGCGTTTCGACTACTGCTTGTGAGCCTGGCGAGTTTGGCGACATGAATGTCAGCCCAAATAGCCCTTCAACCCCAAATACTGCGGGTTTTTTGACTGGAGCGTTGCGTAACGTAGGAGCAATGACGACTGATATCGTACCAGCTCTTTATACCCAACAGTTCGGTGATATCACTTATATCGAAGAATCTCGTTATAAGACAATTAATTTTAGTTATAATGGGTTTTACACTGGTCCATTAGTTGCTTATCAAAATATTATTGACTTAAATACCAATCCAGAAACTAAGACTACGGCTGCGGCAAATGGCTCAAATAATAACCAAATTGCGGTTGCTCGTATTGCTAAGGCATATACTTATCTTTGGATTACTGACCGTTGGGGTGATATTCCATATTCAGAAGCCTTGAAAGGTAAAGCTGATTTTAGCCCTGCATTTGATACTCAACAAGCCGTTTATAATGATTTGTTTAAAGAACTCAAAGAAGCACAAGCTCAGTTTGATGGTGGAAAAGCGGTAGTTGGTGATATTCTATTGAGTGGAAATGCTACTCGTTGGAAGAAATTTGCTAATTCTTTACGTTTAGTAATGGCTCTTCGTTTGTCAAAAGCTGACCCCGCTAAAGGAAAGGCAGAGTTTTTGGCCGCCATGGCTGATGGCCCGCTTACATCAAATGCTGATAACGTAAAATATACTTATTTATCAGAAGCTAATAATGAGCATCCTTTATATAACAATTACATTACAACAAATCGTAAAGATTACGCTGTAAGTGATGTGTTTGTAAATTATTTGCTTAAAACTAAAGACCCTCGTATTTCGGCAATTGCAGAGAGAAACATCAATCTACAATACGCAGGTGTGCCTTATGGTGTTTTCCCAGCGGCATCGAAAGCTCAGGATGTATCATTAGCAGCAAGCTCAATGCGTCAACAAAATTCGGCAGCGAATGTACTTACTTATGCACAAGTATTATTCTCTCAGGCAGAGGCGGCTAAATTAGGTTGGATATCAGGAGATGCAAAAGCACTTTACGAGGCAGCTATTACGGCATCAATGCAACAATGGTTAGGTGCGGCAGCAACTACCACCGCTATTGCAGATTTCTTGAAACAAGATGGTATTGCTTACAAAGAAGCTTCTGCTTTGGAGCAAATTGCCACTCAAAAATGGGTAGCATTGTTTTATCAAGGAAACGAAGCATGGGCAGAATGGCGTCGTACTGGGTATCCTGCGTTAACACCTGCTTCAAAACCATTGAATGCAAGTGGGCAGATTCCTCGCCGTATGGCTTATGTGGCAACTGAAGGGACTTTGAATAAAATCAATTATGATAAAGTTGTTTCGACACAAGGCCCAGATACACAAGATACACGTGTATGGTGGGATAAGAAGTAAATAGCGATTTATAAAGTGTTGGTAAGGGAAGATTCTTTCGAGAATCTTCCCTTATTTTTTTAGTCAGTAGAGTTTCTAATAGACATTTTTAAACAAAATAGGTTAATAATGAGCAGGTTATAAACTGAAAATGGCATAATATAAAATCAAGAAAAAGTTATAAAATATTATGCAAACCAACTATTTGTGTGTTTTTTTCTTGAAAGTATTTTTTTTATTTTTTTTAATATTCCAATAGTCATATGTTGCTTATAATCAATGGTTTAGTATTTGCTGTTTTAATATTCAATTTAACCCTCAAACCCTGACTTTTATCATACTTTAAAAAAACTTCATTGCATTTCTTTGCAAAATATTGTTTTTGTCCATAACTTTATTCTGCAATAGTCAAATATTGCAAAATAATCTAAACTAAAAACTAACAACAAACTGTATGAGGAAACTTCTACTCGCCAGCATTATGCTGGTTTGGGGCAGCATTGCTATTGCCCAAGAAAAAACAGTATCAGGGAAGGTAACTTCTTCTGAAGATGGCTCACCACTTCCAGGCGTGAGTGTATTGATTAAAGGTTCTTCCAAAGGTGTAACAACTGATGGAAACGGAGTTTACAAAATTGCTACTTCTGGCAATGCTTCTCTAACTTTCAGTTTTATTGGTTTTACGACTCAAACGGTTGAGGTTGGTGGACGCTCTATTTTAGATGTACAATTGAAAGCAGATGCGGCGGCATTCAATGAGGTTGTGGTAACTGCTCAAGGTATCCGCAAAAACATCAGAGAGATTGGTTATGCTTACTCGAAAGTGGCAACTGAAGACATCACGGTTGGTCGCTCGCCACAATTAGCACAAGCTCTTTCTGGTAAAGTGACAGGTTTAGCAGTTTATAACGTAAACAATAGCGTTGACCCTTCGGTGAAAGTGGTATTACGTGGTTTCCGTTCATTAACTGGTAACAACGAAGCTTTAGTAGTATTAGATGGTATGCAAACTACTTCTACTGTTTTGGCTTTGATTAACCCTAACGACATCGAAAGTGTTTCGATTTTGAAAGGTGGTCAAGCGGCTACATTGTATGGTTCGGCAGGTATCAACGGTGCTATCGTAATTACTACTAAAAAAGGAGCCCAAGGTAAATTGAAAGTTTCGTACTCAAACAGTACAAACTTCGAACAAATCAGCTTCTTACCAGATTTTCAAGACAAATATGGTTCGGGTTCTCACTACTATCAGTCATTTGGTACTGCTGGATACAGCAATGATTACTTAGTAAGAATGGCAGGAAACTGGAGACCTTATGAAAACCAACAGTATGGCGATGCATTTGATGGCTCTACGAGAATTCAAGGAAGGGTAGCGGAAGATGGCAGTAGCTTAGTTGTGCCTTACGCAGCACTTGATAATATCCGTAGAAAAACTTTTGATACAGGTGTTTCTACCAATAATCAATTCAGTGTACAAGGTGGCGATGAGACAAGTTCATTCTATTTATCAGCAGAAAACCAAAAAATCAAAGGGGTCGTACCTGGCGATAAAAGTGAAAGAACAGGTGTGAGATTATCGGCGACGAAAGATTATCAAAAACTTTCAGCAGGTTTTACAATGAGCTATACACAAGCAGCTTATGATCGTACAGGGGCTGATTTTTATAGTGAAGTTTTAAACCAACCTGCAAACATCCCTTTATATGAGTTGAGAGATTGGAAAACTAATCCGTTGGCGAGTCCGAATGGTTATTATAATGACTACTTAAATAACCCTTATTTTGTAGCAGATAATAACAGATTAAACTATAAAGATGCCAATATCTCAGGTAATTTTAGCTTAACTCACAAGACTACCAATTGGTTACAGTTTACTAATCGTTTGGGTGTAATGAATAACTCACGTACTGGTAAAAATACGGTAGGTAAATTCTTGTATTCTGACTGGGCGAAAAATAAAGCGTATATCCCTGAGCCTTGGACTCACGATGATGACTATGATGGTATCTATCGTGCCATTACTGATATCTTGGGTGGAGTTAATGATTATTCATCTACTGAAAACGTTATTAATAATGAATTCCAAGCTCAGTTGACTAAAGATTTTGGGTCATTCAAGAACAGATTGATTTTAGGAAGTAGTATTTATCAAAGATATACTAAGTCTATTTCGGTTGGTTCGAGTTCAATCGTTGTACCAGAAATCTACAACGTTTCAAACCGTCAAGGTGAGTTAACAGGTGGAGAAGCTAATACAATGGAAAGAAAGCTCGGGTATTATGCTGACTTAACAACTAATTATAAAAACTGGTTGATTTTCAACGGAACATTCCGTTATGACCAAACTTCACGTTTCTACAAGCCAACTCGTGCTAAGAATTTCTATTCTTACCCTTATTATGGTGCTGCGTTATCGTTTATCCCAACAGATGCCTTCCCAGCTTTAAAAGGAAAAGTATTGAACTATGCTAAATTACGTTTGAACTACAATAAAAATGCGAACGATAATATTCCATTATATGGTTTAGATTTAGTATATAATAATGGTGCAAATTTCCCTTATGGAAATACAGTTGGTTTGACAGTAGGAAACGTACTTCCAGATGCGAATTTGAAACCAGAAACTGTTTATTCGGGTGAAATCGGTGGAGAATTCCAATTGTTTAATGACCGTGTAAATTTAGATGTTTCGGCTTATACGCAAACTTCAAAAGGGCAAGTAATTACGGTTAAAGTTCCTAATACAACTGGTTTTAGTAACTTATTGATTAATGTTGGTGAAACTAAAAACTGGGGATACGAAGGTGAATTCAAATATTTAATCTTCAGAGACCAAAAAATCAATTGGGATTTCTCTTTGAGATACTCATTTAATGATAACAAAGTTATTGACCTTTATCCAGGAATCAACGAGTTTCAATATGGTGGATATTCTTACGCAAATACTAACGTAATCAAAGGAGAGCGTTTCCCAATGTTGAAAACGGATGGTTATCAGTATGCACCAGATGGTTCGGGCTATGTTTTGGTTAACCCTACAACAGGTTATCCATTACGTCAGACTACACTATCATCTCGTGGTGGTACATTACCACGCCACATTGCTGGTTTAGGCTCAAGATTTGCCTATGGAAATGTTGCATTTACATTCAATTTCGAGTATCGTGGTGGAAACTACATGTATAGTGATTTAGGTCGCCAAATGACATTTACAGGTGCTGGTGGTTGGACTGAAAACAGGGCTCCACACATTTTCCCTAATTCAGCTATTCTTAATGCTGATGGTAAAACAGTTACACCTAATACAACTGTAAATGTTCGTGAAGCTGAATATGCTCTTTGGGTTGATAATTATCGTTTGATTTCTGAAAACTTCGTAAATAAAGCATGGTTTATAAAATTGAGAGATGTAAACTTGTCATATAGTGTTCCATCAAAAGTTATCTCAAAAACTAAAGTATTCTCAAGTGCAAGTATTGCTCTTTATGGTAGAAACTTGTTGACAATCGTTGATAAAGCTAACTACTACACTGACCCTGAGTATAGTTTTACAACTGGTAATGGTTTGGGTATTAACAATACTTCTCAAACACCTCCAGTGCGTCAGTATGGTGTAAATATCAACCTTGTATTTTAAGTAACCACCAAAATTTGAATTGAAAATGAAAATAAAATTAATATTTCTATCAGCAGTTGTGGCGTTGATGAGTAGTGCTTGTAGCGAGTCTTTCTTAGACATCAATACAAACCCTAATACGCTACCCACGGCATCACCAAACTTCGTATTTACAAATGCTGAAAATACTTCGGCTGCCAATATGGTTTCACCCAACGAAACAGGCTCCTACTGGTCTGGTCAATGGACGCAATCGAATGGTTATATCATCTCAACTACGCTTTTTGCGTATAACTTCACCAACGGTGATTTTAACTACTGGGATGGATACTACGATAATTTGAATGATTATCAGTTTGTGATTGAAAATGCAGATTCTTACAATCAGAAATTCTTGAAAGGCCCTGCAAAAGTAATGAAAGCATTATTAGTGCAACAATTAGTTGATATGTACGGTAATGTGCCTTATTCTGATGCCTTGAAAGGTGTTGGTTCATTAGCTCCAAAGTTTGATGACCAAAAAGCAGTATATGAAGACTTAATTAAATTGTTGGATGATGCCTTAGTTGACATCAAAGCCAATGCTTTTGCAAGTGCATTTACAAGCTCTGATATTATCTTCAAAGGTAATACTACAAAGTGGGCGAGATTTGCTAACTCATTGAAATTGAGAATCTTGATGCGTCAAGCAAGAATTAGCGGTCGTGATTCTTATATCAAAACCGAGATCAACAAAATCGTTTCAGAAGGCTCTGGCTTTATCACTGGCGAAGATGTTGGCGTTGGTGGAACAGGTTTCTTCTTAGCAACTGCTGGAAAATTAAATCCAGTATATGACCGTTGGGGATACGATGCAAATGGTGCTAAAAGAGCATTGAATAACTACCCACGTTTGACTCAATACCTCGTTAATAGTTTGAAAACTTCAAATGATACTTTACGTTTGAAAAGAATTGGCTATGCAACAGGTGGTGAAGGTACTACGGCTGGGGTAAGCTCAAAAGCTGAATTAGCAGTTAATTATGTTGGTGTGCCATTTGGAGCAAGTTCAGGATATTTACCAGCAGGTTCGAGTGCTTTGGGGCCAAGCCTTTTGGTAAAAGGAGCTTATGATAAACCTTATCTTTTATTGACAGCTTCGGAAGTACAATTACACTTAGCAGAAGCAAAGCAAAGATACACTGATGTGACGCTTCCAGGTACAGCAAAAGCTTATTTTGAAGAAGGAATTGCTCAGTCATTCAGAGCTTTGGGTGCTAATGTAGCAAGTGCGGCCGCATTTAAAGGTAGTAAAATTGAGAACTATGATTGGGATGCTTCAACTAATAAATTGAATGCAATTGCTATTCAAAAATGGATTACATTTACCAATTTCAATGGCTTAGAGGCATGGTCTGAATACCGTAAAACAGGCTTACCTGTTACACCTCAAAGTATTCAAGTGCCAGATACAAAACGTCCAGTACGTTTCTTCTATCCTAATACTGAATCAGGTGCAAATCAGGCAAATGTAACTGCTCAAGGTACAATTGATGCTTTTGCAACAAAATTATTTTGGGATGTTGATTAATTTTTAGTGAAAATATTTTTGCTCAAAAAGGTCGCCAATTTGGCGACCTTTTTCGTTTTAAATATACCAAGAATGTTGATTTTAACCCATCAGAGACAGTTTTTTCAATGGCAATACCACCAAGCTGCCAAATAAAATTTGACCTTTTTTCAGAATCAAAAAACAATTCTATTCTTTAGATTGTTTTTAAATTACTTGTATAATTAAATGTTTCGACATTATTTTTGTATTCAATTATTTCAAATGTAACAATTAACAAACTAAACTAACTAATGATGATGAGGAAAAATCTACTTAGCCTCCTTTTTGCAGTTATTATCGGTATGCAAGCTTTTGCACAAGATAAAACTGTATCGGGTAAGGTTACATCTGCAGATGATGGCACTCCACTTCCAGGAGTGAGTGTTTCGGTAAAAGGCACAAGCAGAGGTACAACAACTGACGCTTCTGGTGTTTACAAAATTTCGGTATCAGGCAATGCCACCTTGATTTTCAGTTTTATCGGATTTACTTCTCAACAAGTAGGAGTAAACAATCGCACAATCATCGACCTTCAATTAGCTTCTGATGCTCAAGAACTTTCAGAGGCTGTTGTGGTTGGTTACGGAACGCAGTCTCGCCGAACTTTGACTGGCTCACAAGCATCAGTAAAAGGTTCGGAAATTGCAACGATGCCAACAAACTCATTTGATAAAGCCTTACAAGGACGTGCGGCGGGTGTACAAATCTTAGGTGCAAACGGAACTCCTGGTGGTGCAGCACAAGTGCGTGTGCGTGGGGTAGGAACTATCAAGGGTGGAACGGATCCTCTTTATGTAGTGGATGGTGTACAAATTAACTCTAACAGTGGTTCGGCTGCATTTACAAGTTCAAACCCTTTGAACTATTTGAACCCGAATGATATTGAGTCAATCGAAGTTTTGAAAGATGCTGCTTCGGCTGCTATCTATGGTGCTGCGGCTGCCAATGGTGTAGTTTTGATTACTACTAAAAAAGGTAAGTCGGGTGCAACAAAAGTTAGCTTCGATTATTTTACGGGTATGGTTGAGCCAACACAATATTTAGATGTATTAAATACACAAGAATGGATTGCAGTAAGAAATGAAGCTTTAATTAACCAAAGCCCAACAACTGAGCCAGGTGCAGCTATGCGTACTACGCTCGGAGCGATTCGTCTTGACCCAGCTTTAACTACTGACCAAATCGCCGCCCTTCCAACTTACGATTGGCAAAAAGAATCTTATGTTTCGGGCAGAACTAACAATTATAGCATTAGCTTGAATGGCGGAAGTGAGAAATCAACGTTTTATCTTTCAGGAAGTTATAATGGCACAGATGCGAACGTGCGTAATGTAGATTACAAAGGTGGAAATATCAATGCTAAAATTAGTAATAAAGTAACTTCACGCTTGACGGTTGATAACTCAATTAACTTGAGTTCATTCATCCAACGTGGACAATTTGGTGGTCCTGGTGGCGGTAGTTTCTTAGGTTCACCAACTTTTTCTGCACCGTTGATTTTACCTCATAATCCATTCTACAAAGATGATGGTACATACTACGGAACGCCAGCAGATGGCGGTATTGCTGGTATTTTGAACCAAAATGTTTTGATGGTAAGTGATTTGAACAAGATTGAGTCTCGTGTAAATCAAGCGATTGCTTCAACGGTTCTTACTTATAAAATCATGAAAGGATTATCTTTCCGCCCATCGGCAAGTATTGATTATCGCTTTATCAAAGGCTTCAACTTCCAAGACCCACGTACGGCCGACGCTTTTAACGTAAGAGGTAGAATTCAAAACCAAAATACTGAGAACATCAACTTTATCTTGAATGCCGTTGTAAATTATGACAAACAAATTAGTAGTGTTCATAACATTAGTGCATTGGCAGGGGCAGAGTATAGAAAAGACCAATCAGAAAACGTACAGCAATCAGCCGAAGGTATTCCTACTCCGCAATTTACGGTAGCTGGAGCGGCTGCAAATCCAATTACAACGTTTGCTTCATGGTCGGCTTTCAAAAAAGCAGGTGTATTTGGTAGAGTAAGCTATGACTACGCTGGAAAATATTTATTAGGTTTAACAGCTCGTTATGATGGTTCTTCTCGTTTTGGTGCGAATAATCTTTGGGGATTCTTTCCAGGTATTTCGGCAGGTTGGGACCTTTCTCAAGAAGCATTCTTGAAAAACAACGCTTATGTGAATCAATTGAAGCTTCGTGTAAGTTATGGTTCATTGGGTGCTGACCAAATCGGTAACTTCGATTCAAGAGGTCTTTATGGTGGTGGTTTCAACTATGGTGGTGTGAGTGGTATTGCTCCAACGCAATTGGCTAATCCGAACTTACGTTGGGAACAAAACATAACAACTAACTTCGCTATCGATTACGGTTTATTCAATAACCGTGTACAAGGTTCATTAGAATATTTTATTCGTACGTCAAAAGACCTTATCTTAGACCGTCCAGTAACTTGGTTGAGTGGATATAGCACTATCTCTGAAAACGTTGGTGAATTACAAAACAAAGGTTTAGAGTTTGACATCAAAACTGTAAACATTGACAAATCGGCTAACAACAGAGGTTTCAAATGGACTACTTCATTCAACTTTACGCAAATCGACAATAAAGTAACCAAACTTTATGATACATTGACCACTTTACCTGGTCGTGCGGTTGATGGCTGGATTAAGATTGGATATCCTGTTAACTCAATTTATACGGCTGAATATGCGGGTGTAAACCCTGCAACTGGACGTGCGATGTGGTATGATAATAACGGTAATATTATTTATCGTTTGGCTGGAAACCCAGATTCATATTCAAAAATTATCGGTGGCCAAATTCCGAAATACTACGGCGGTTTGACTAATACATTCTCATTCAAAGGCTTTGATTTAGAAGTATTCTTAAACTACGAATTCGGAAGAACTGTATTTAATAACCAATCAGCATTTATGGCTGAAAATGGTGGACGTTTATTCAATACGCTTCGTTCAATCTACGAAAACCGTTGGACAACTCCAGGACAAATCACAACTGTGCCACGTCCGTTCAATGGTAATGCCGAAACTTTAGGTTCTGGTATCACGGCTGGGTCGAGATTCTACGAAGATGCTTCATTTATTCGTGTGAAGACGCTAACATTTGGATATAATTTCTCACGTGATTTATTGAAAAAAGTAAAAATAGATAGAGCAAGATTGTATGTACAGGGTTATAACCTTTACACATGGAGCAAATGGACTGGTTTCGACTCTGAGTTTATCAACTTAGGTAGTGGAAATAACGGAGCAATTCCTCAGCCACGCACCATTACATTTGGTTTACAACTTGGTTTATAATTTCAATAATATTAAGATATAATTTGATAGAAATATGAAAGGAAAATATTCATTTAAAATAGCAGTCTTAGGCTTAGTGCTGACGTTTGCGTCTTGTACCGATTTACTCGACGTAGAGCCACGTGCCTCAATTGACTCCGTAACCGCTCTCACTACGGAAGATGCAGTAAATGCAGCCGTTAATGGTATCTACGATAGATTACAATCTACTAACCTTTATGGTAGAGATTTAGTGGCAATCCCAGAAGCTTTAGCAGACAATGGAAGAGCTACAAACAAGTCTGGTCGTTTAAACCCAGAATACCAGAATCAAGTCAATGCTCATTTCATTCACTGGCAAACCTCTTATTTTGCTATTAACCAAGCAAATTTAGTATTAGATGCCTTGCCAAAGGTGGAGAAAATGACACAAGCAAACAAAGATTTTGTAGAAGCACAAGCGTTGTTTATCAGAGGTTTACTTTACTTTGAATTGATGCGTGCATATGCCTACGAACCATCAGTAGAAATCAAAGAAGCAAGCAAAGGCGGTGTTCCATTGTTGAAATCAGGTGTTGTTGATGCAACGCAAATCAAATTGGAAAGCCGTGCTTCAATCAATGATGTGTATGAATCAATCTATGGAGATTTAACTGCTTCAATCGCTAAGTTTACAAGCTCGGGAAGAACCGCAACGGCTTCTTTTGCCAATAAAACTGCTGCTCAAGCAATGTTCTCTCGTGTAGCTCTTTATCGTGGAGATTATACAAACGCTGCTAAATACGCAACCGATGCTTTAGCAGCAGGAAGTGTAGGTCGTTTCCAAACAAGAGATACGTATGTAAGTGCATGGCGTGCGGCTAACCACCCAGAATCTATTTTCGAGATTCAGTACCAAACTAACGAAAACATTGGCGTAAATACTTCATTACAAACTTCATATACTACTTTAGTTGCTTCGGGTAATCGTACGCAAACTGGTGGTTTTGGTGATTTAGTGCCAACAAAAGCTTTATTAGATGCTTACGAGTCAGAAAAAGATGCTGATGGAAAAACGATTGTTGATGTACGTCGCTCTTTATATGAACTCGGAACAACTGGTCGTGGTACTGCCGAAATTGAGTGTACTAAATTTTTAGGAAGAAGTGGCCAAGTAAACCTTGATAACATTCCAGTAATCAGAGTATCAGAAATGTACTTAAACCGTGCAGAAGCATTGGCAAGAAGTGGTAATGCTGCGGGTGCTTTAACCGACCTTAACGTAATTCGTACACGTGCGGGTTTACCTGCTGCTACTGGCCTAACAGGTGCAGCATTAATTACTGAAATCATGAAGCAACGTCGTTTAGAATTAGCTTTTGAAGGACATCGTTTCTTTGATATGAAACGGCTTGGTATGGATATTACAAAGGCTGCTCCAGTACAAAGTTTGGCATTTACAGACTTCCGTATGTTGGCACCTATTCCAATTCGTGAAATTCAAGCTAACGCTAACTTAAAACAGAATACTGGTTATTGATAGTCAAGTTTAACCATGATTTTGAAAATTTAGACATTTTAAACGAAAAAATATATGAAAAAAATATTTGGTATAGCACTCGTACTCGTGACAAGTATCATGATGTCGTCGTGCTTCAAAGATAACCAACCAGTTTTCGATTCTCTTTATTTGGTTGAGTTTCAAGATGCAGTTGTTACTGCTCCTGCTCTAAATAAAACATTCCCTATTCAGGCAGTAGCAAATGGTGCAGGTTCATTGACAAGGAGAATTAATTTAGTAGGCCGCCAACGTGAAACAGAAGAGTCAATCAAATTTTCGGTTGACCCAGTTGAAACAACTGCTAAAGAAGGCGTACACTACAGCCTCGAAGGTGGAGTTGTGAAGATTCCGGCAAAATCAAGCTTTGGTGATTGTAAAATCAATATCTTGAGAGCTCCTGCTGCTGCTGGTACTAACGTTGTACTTGTATTAGTTTTGGAAGGAAATGGAAACGATGTAAAACCTAATGAAAACTACAAAAAATTAGGTTTTAGAATTGCATTGTAATTGCTTAAATTGAATAAAAGGAGAGTCTCTCATTTATTTGGGAGACTCTTTTTTGTTAAATATTATTTTTGAAAAGGTCTTCAACACTTATTTCAAAATCATCTAAAACTGGAGAGGCAGAACAAATATCTGTATCAGAATAAATTTTGACAGCTTTTCGAGAGGTATAAATTTCTACTATTTTCTCATCGGGATAAATTAACCAAACTACACGCACACCATTTTTGAAGTATTCTGTCAACTTCATTTTTACTTGATTAATTTGGTCAAAAGTAGAAATGATTTCAATCGCAAACGCTGGAATTGGTTCTTCATCCTTCCAACTTTCATCAATCTGAGAAGCACTAAAGTAAGCTAAATCGGGTCTTCGTAACTGAATAGCACTGATTTTTACATCTTGTTCTGCAATTAATTCGCCGCCATCTTGGTATGCCTTTGTTTTTGAAAATAGGCGATTTAATAGGCGAATTAATCTTAAATGCTTTTTATTCATGCCTTCAAACTTTATTATTTTTCCATCATACCATTCGTACTTAAATCCGTCTTTAGGCTCCCACTGGATAAATTCATCGAGTGTGCGAGGTAATTGATTAATATTTTCAGAGATTACCATTAGCTTAAAAATTTTATCAAATGTAAAATAATAACTGTTTTAAATCAATGATTTCAAACAAAAAAAGGAAAATTAGAGTATCTAAATGCGTGTAGCATAAATACCCTAATTTTCCTTTTTTAATAGCCTAAAGCTATTTACTATTAATACCTGTTACGGTTGTTGTCACGGTCATAACCGCCACCGCCGCCACCACGGTTGTAACCGCCGCCGCCATAACCGCCACGGTCTCCACCGCCACCACGATTATAACCACCGCCGCCACCGCCACGGTTATCTCTTTCTTTTTTCTCTTCAGCTTGATTAACTACTGCTGGACGTCCGCCAATATCGGAGCCGTTCAATGCGTCAATTGCTTTTTGTGCTGAGGCATCATCAGGCATTTCTACGAATGCAAAGCCTTTGCTTCTTCCAGTAAACTTGTCAGTGATAATTTTAACAGAACTTACTTCGCCATACTCTTCAAAATATTGCTTTAATTCGCTTTCTTGGATTTTAAAAGGCAGACTTCCAACAAAAATGTTCATGGTAACTTTGTGATTTGAATGATAAATTTTTACAAAAGTATATCTATTTTACTAATTAACTACAAGATACAGTTTTTTTTGAAAATAAAAATAAAGTTTTCAAAAAATTTATGCAAAAAAGGCATAAAGTAGAGCCGTATTTATCTGAAAATACAAAAATCTACTTTATGCCTTTGTTATTTTTAATGATTTTACGAATTAATTCGCCATTTCTGACAAGAACTTGATACGCATTAAGCGAAGTTCTTCTTCGGTTGTATCATCGCTTTCAAACTCTTTGAGGGCTGCACCGATATTATCGGTTTCGGCTGTCATAAAATATTCGTAAATTTCATCTTGGCGGTCTTCGTCAATTACTTGATTGATGTAATAATCAAGATTGAGGCGAGTGCCTGAATAACAGATATGTTCGATTTCTTCAATCAATTCGGTCATCGTAAGGTCTTTGGCCTCTATGATTTCGTCGAGGTTAATCTTACGGTCGATTTGCTGAATGATATAAATCTTGATCTTCGATTTATTAACTGCCGATTTTACTACTAAATCCTGTGTAGTTTCGATGTCGTTATCATCTACATACTTAGTGATTAGGTCAAGAAAAGGCTTACCGAATTTTTGTACTTTCCCGAGACCAACACCATTTATTTGTGCCAAATCTTGCTGAGTAGTCGGATACGTAGTTGCCATTTCTTCGAGCGAAGGGTCTTGGAATACTACATACGGCGGCACATTTTTTTCTTTCGCTATTTTCTTGCGAAGAGCCTTTAATAGTTCAAATAATGCGGCATCAAATGCACCACCTCCCGATGAATTATTATTGGCCGAAATATCATCATCGTCGCTGCTTTCAGTATTTTCGTAATTATGGTCTTCCGAAATCGTGATAGGATAAGAATCTTCGATAAATTTCTTGCCTTTTTCTGTCAGCTTTACTACACCGTAAGCATTTTCAATATCTTTTTCGATAAAGCCCAATACCATCATTTGGCGAAGCACCGAAACCCAATAATCGTTAGATGTTCTTTTATTATCAGATTTCTTAGCTGGTTTTTCGGCTTTTTTAGTTGGTTTTGGCGACTTAGCAGCTACTGATTTTGCCTCTTCTTCGTCATCATCATCCGAAATCTCTAATTCTACTTCTTCTTCCTCCTCTTCATCATCATCGTCTTCTTCGTCATGAGTCACAAACATCCCTTTTCCTTTACCATACACATCCAATTTGTCGTGTTCGTGGCTACGGATATAAGCATTTGAAGTATTGGCAGTCAGAATATCGGCAATGTGCTGAATATCAAATCTTTCGCCCGACTGAAGAACCGCTTTTAGACCCAAAACGGCTTCATCTTCAATCTTAATTTTTTTGGTAGGCTTGATACAGTTATCACAGAAACCGCAATCTTTATCAGAATACTCCCCAAAATAACTAAGCAACTGACGACGGCGACAAACCCCTAAATTTGAATACGAAACCATCTCGTTGAGTAATGCACGGGCATTATCTCGCTCGGTAACGGTTTTATCTTTATTGAATTTTTCGAGTTTCAGAATATCGTCGTAGGCGTAAAACATCAAGCAGTTTCCTTCCAAACCATCACGACCTGCACGGCCTGTTTCTTGATAATATCCTTCGAGCGATTTTGGTGCATCATAATGAATCACAAATCTCACATCGGGCTTGTCGATTCCCATTCCAAAGGCAATCGTTGCTACGATTACATCGCACTCTTCATTCAAAAACGCATCTTGGTTTTTCATGCGGGTATCGGCATCCAAGCCTGCATGATAAGGCAATGCTTTTACTCCATTTACACTGAGTAAACTTGCTATTTCTTCAACTTTTTTACGGCTCAAGCAATAGATAATACCCGATTTGCCTTTATTATTGGCTATATACTTAATGAGTTGCTTTTTAGAATCAATCTTCGGTCTAATTTCATAGTATAGATTCTTACGATTAAATGAAGATTTAAAGATATGAGATTCCTCCATGTTGAGGTTTTTCTGAATATCTTGCTGCACCTTCGGTGTTGCCGTTGCTGTGAGGGCAATAATCGGAAGTTTCTCATCAATGTCATCAATAATACCTCTGATTCTTCGGTACTCTGGTCGGAAATCGTGTCCCCACTCCGAAATACAGTGAGCTTCATCAACTGCTATGAACGACAATTTGGCTTTCTTCAAAAAGGTCAGGTTGTCTTCCTTCGTTAATGACTCTGGAGCAATGTAAAGCAATCGGCATTCTCCGCTCAACACATCATTTTTTACACGAGTCATTTCTGACTTGTTGAGGGTTGAGTTTAAAAACTGAGCGTTGATACCAAATGCGGTCATTTGGTCAACTTGGTTTTTCATGAGAGCGATTAGCGGAGAAATCACAATAGCAGTGCCGTCCAAAACCATCGCTGGTAATTGGTAACAAAGAGATTTGCCTGCCCCCGTTGGCATAATCACAAAGGTGTTATGACCACTAACAATATTATTGATAATGGCCTCTTGTTCGCCTCTAAAGGCATCAAAGCCAAAGATTTCTTTGAGTTTTTCTTTTAAGGTCTGTTGTATCGCTGCGTCTAACATAAATGCAATGTTGCTGTACGGAAAATTATAATAGGTAAGTAATTACGCTAAGTTAGTAAATTTTTTAAACTTCTATCTGAATTATTTTTGCACTGATTGGGCGTAATTAAGTTTTCTGTTTTGAACCAAATTTAATCAAATCTATTTATCAAACAAATATCTTTTCAGAGACTTTATTTTGCTCACTGACCAAACTTCAAGTACTTTTGTCGTCAAATCAAGGATTAATAAAGTGAATACGAAGTTAGAAAAAAAAATACAAAGCGTTGCTAAAAAAGTTTTGCAAGATGAAGCAGAGGCAATTCTTTCTTTGAAAAGTTATATTAACGAAGACTTTGAAGCCTGTGTCGAAACGATTCTTTACTCGAAAGGCAGATTAATTATAACTGGTATAGGAAAAAGTGCAATTATTGGACAAAAAATAGTTGCAACCATGAATTCGACGGGTACGCCAGCAATATTTATGCATGCTGCCGATGCTATTCATGGCGATTTGGGCATGATTCAAGCCGATGATATTGTACTTTGTATCTCGAAAAGTGGCGATACGCCCGAAATAAAAGTTTTAGTGCCTTTGCTAAAAAGATACCGCAATCAACTAATTGCGATGGTAAGCAATGTAGAGTCGTATTTAGCAAAAAATGCTGATTTTGTGCTGAATGCCCACGTTGAGCGTGAGGCTTGTCCGCTCAATCTCGCCCCAACTACTTCTACAACCGTTGCCTTAGCTTTGGGCGATGCTCTGGCGATGTGCTTGCTCGAAGCCCGTGATTTTACGAGTCGAGATTTTGCAAAATATCATCCTGGCGGAAGTTTGGGTAAAAAATTATACTTGAAAGTAAGAGATATTTATCCTCATAATGAGATACCGAAGGTTGAGAAAGATGTTGATATTCAGACAGTTATTTTGGAAATGACTTCAAAAAGACTTGGGGCCACGGCCGTTGTGGGTGATAATGATGAACTACTGGGGATCGTAACCGATGGTGATTTAAGAAGAATGTTGAATAAACAAAAGGAATTTTCAACATTACAAGCAAAAGACATCATGAATGCCACGCCAAAGGTGATTTCGCCCGAAGAATATGCCGCCAGTGCTTTGGCAATTATGCAAGATAAAAGCATCACGCAGTTGGTAGTGGTAGAGCAGAAGAAACTATTGGGTTTTGTGCATTTACATGATTTATTGAAAGAAGGGCTGGCATGATTTTTTTGATAGAATAGTTATCAAAAACATTCACATTAACTAAAAAATCAAAGGAAAAATGAAAACATTAGCAGCAATAGCACAAGAGTTTAAGGTACAAGAAAGCACCATTAGTCAGCTTTTAGAAGGTTTACACAGAAACGGTGGCCGACAAGTACAATTTAATATTGCCGAATTAGGTGGCATGGGTCAATGGCAAGCCGGTGGTATGGTAATGGTTGGCGATATGTTTAATAACGAACTGAAGGCTAAAGTTGATAAACTTTGTAGAGCTTTAGTTGAGTTACCAGTTGAGACCGAAAACGAAACTTTCGTGCCGATTCAATCAGCGGTTGGTTCAAAGCGATTTGCTTCTATTAAAGGAAGCCAAAATGGCTTAAGTTATGCCTATTATCAAGCCGAAGATATTTTGGAAATTGCTGATGAAAATGGTCTCAAAAAATACGATACTAAAGGATATTTACTCACAGGTGTGCAGCAATCACAAAGCAATGACGCAAGAAAACTTAGCTTTTCGTACGCTGGTGGGAGTGTCGAGGTTGAGGATTTGAAAGAAGTCTAAGTACCTTATTGTAGCTACATATTTATAAAGCCGTGATACGATTATCGTATCACGGCTTTTTTTGTAAAATCCGCTGAAAAATATAGATACATTGATAATTTATGTATATTTTTCGCCAAATATATTTTCGCACAGTTACGCTTACCATTGTTCACATCAATCCTTTTGTTTTATGACTGAAAATTTACCTGACGAAACTCCTTTAGATGCTGCTGCTGATGACTCTCAATCTTCACAACCCATCAAAAACGACTCAAACACTGAACCTACACCTCCTGCCGAAAGTACAGCTGAAGAAACCCACGAGACAGTTGGTTCGGTAGTTGAGCCTATCAATCCAGAGCCAGTAGTGGCTGCAAAGCCAATCTTTCACGCTCCGTGGGCCTTATCGTTTTACGGTGAAGGTTCAAAGTATTTCGTGATTCGCCTTATCAATGCCATTTTGCAGGTTATTACCTTTAATTTCTATTATCCTTGGGCAAAAGCTGCCAAACTTGATTATCTATACGAACAAACCGAATTTGCGGGAAGTCGCTTTAAATTTCATGGTACAGGCAAGGAGATGTTTATCGGTTATCTGAAAATGCTGGCAATTATTATTGTCATTTACGGCAGTTTTTGGTTTGCAAAAGCCAATGAACAGATTGTATTAGGTACTTTACTATTGTATGGTGGTTTGATTGTGGTTTATCCTTTAGCAATTCATGGAACTGCTAAGTACCGCCTTTCGAGGAGTTCCTGGCGAGGTATTTTCTTTGGTTATCGTGGCGAATTGGGCGAATTATTTGCAAAATTCTTTATTGGTATTCTTGTTTCAGTATTTACACTTGGTATTTATTGGTCGTGGGTTGAAGTTGATTTACGAAGATATGTAACTAAGAATATTCGTTTTGGAAGTGTCGAGTTTGATTTTGTTGGAAAAGGGATAGACTTGTTTTTGATTAAGCTCAAATACATCATCTTTATATTTGCTGTTATTATTTTTGGTGGAATTTTAGTTGGTATGGGCTTATTTGGTGCGGGAATGACAAACTTGATGAATACTGAAAATCTAAATGAGCTTTCAAATCCTTCCGTTAGTTTTATCTTCTTTGGTATTTTTGCTTACTTATTTTTCATTGCAATCATTGGCTCAATTGCCTTGATGCGTCAGCGAGAAATATTTCAGTATTATGCCGATAATACTTTTCTGTGGCAAAACGAACAATGGCATGGGGTAAAACTCAATATGTCGTTTATGGATTTATTGGTGCTAAGTATTACCAACATGCTGCTCATTATTTTTACGTTTGGTATTGCTACGCCTTTTGTCGAAATCCGAACATTACATTTTTTAATGCCTCGTTTGGAAGTAGCAGGTTCATTTGACCCTGATTCTCTGACCCAAACCGAAAGTGATTATCGTGATGCCATGGGTGAAGACGTTGGCGATTGGCTGGATATTGATTTGGCGTAAGCCCCCGCAATAATATTAGCGATTAAGAATTATATGATTTAAGATTGTGGATGAGTGTTTTTATATCTAAAACTTAAAATTTTTAATCGCTAATCTTCAATAAAAACCTTAATTCAACGACATTTTCTTAAACGGGAATAAAAAGTATATATGGATGCAATATATTATGATGGTAAAACCAGCCAGCCTTATGATGCTCAAGTGAGTGTTTTTGGTAATTCGTTGACTATCAACTACGAAAATGGTCAGGTTGTATGGAATATTTCTCAAATTGATTATAGTTCGTTTACAGGAAAAGGCAAAACAATGCTGAAATATGGCGAGTTTCCGCACCAATATCTCGAATTTTCGATTGATTCGCCACTTTTTGCGGCTTTAGAAAACCATTTACCCAAACGTCGAGAAGGTTTTTGGGCATTTGCCAACGAATTGGCTGGTGCGGGTTTTCGTGGTGTGCTGATTACGATTGCTATCTTTGTGGCAATTACGGCAGGATTTTACTTTTTACTACTCCCCAAAATTGCTGAATACGCTGCTTCACAGATTCCGATGGAGGCCGAAGTGGAACTCGGAAAACAGTTCTATGATAGTTTTGTAGGAGGAATGGAAATTGATGAAGAACGCACCAAAGAATTACAAGCATTTGCAAAAAAAATAGATTTTCAGACCGAATATCCACTCAAGTTTACGGTCGTAAAAGACAAACAAGTTAATGCGTTTGCTCTTCCAGGTGGAAATGTGGTTGTTTTTGATGCGATTTTGGAGAAAATGAAAACGCCCGAAGAATTAGCAGCTTTACTTTCGCACGAAGTAACCCACGTAAAAGAAAGGCATTCTTTGAAAGGTCTGGCAAGAGGTTTGGCTGGCTCGATGGTCATTTCGGTTGTGGTGGGTGATATGAATGCTATCGGTAATATTTTGGTGAGCCAAGCAAGTAATATTTATGAATTGGGTTTTACGAGAGACATGGAAAAAGAAGCCGATTTAGAAGGGCTCGAAATTATGTACCATAATAAACTCGACCCAAAAGGCATGATAAACCTTATGGAACGCCTACACGAAGAAGAAAAGAAATATGGTGTCGATAAGATGCCGTCTTATCTGAACTCGCATCCAATGACCAAAGAACGCATCGACTATATTTCAAAGGAATCAAAAGGCCATTCAGGGCAGAAAAATGTTGAATTAGAAGAGATTTGGAAGAAAATTTCAGAAAAATGATTTAGGTAGTCCATGGTCAATAGTCAGCACTCCACAGTCATATAGAATCTAAATACAGACTTTATATTTATAATCACTTACAATCATTTAGTTCAGAAATCAAATCATCACTAAATACCTATGTGAAACTTAGTGTTTCTCTGTGTACTTAGTGGTGATTTTTCAAAAACTCAAACCGCCTCTTTGCGTTCTTTAAAAACAGGTAATATTTCCATGATATTACTTTGGCGATGCTGCAAACCCCACTCAATCATCGCTTCCAGCACACTATTTAACTGTTTACCCGATTCTGTCAATTCGTATTCAACCGTTACGGGAGTAGTGTTATACACACTTCTGCTGATGATTCCATTGGCCTCTAAGTCTTTTAACTCTTGAGAAAGCATTCGGGGAGTTATTTTGCTTATTTCTCGCTCAATTTCTTTAAAACGTTTTTTTCCAAATAGCAATGCCCCAATAATCGGCATTTTCCACTTGCCTTGAAAGGCATTGAGGGTATCTTGAATGGCCAACACATACGATACTGGGCATTTCTTTACATTCTCCAAACTTTTTAATACTTCCATCTTATTTATAATCAGATTACTATACTTTTTGATACTGATATACAAAAGTATATTGATATATTTTATATAGCAAAGTTAGCATACATTTGTGCATCGAAAACAAATTATTAATAAAAATATTTTAAAACAATGATTTTAGTAACAGGTGCAACAGGACAATTAGGTGGTATAGTAGTTGAAAATTTATTAAAAAATACACCAGCCAACGAGATTGCGGTTTTGGTAAGAGATGAAAATAAAGCAGCTGATTTAAAAGCAAAAGGAGTAGAAATTAGAGTCGGAAGTTACTTCGATGAGGCTTCCTTGAAAACAGCATTGCAAGGTATTGATAAACTATTATTGATTTCATCGAATGATTTTAATGACCGTATTGGCCAACACAAAAATGTAGTTGATGCCGCTAAAAATGCAGGTGTAAAGCACATTTTCTATACTGGCGTAACGATGAAAGATATTGAAACTTCACCACTGAAACCACTTTTAGCTGACCATTATCAAACCGAAGATTATATCAAAGCAAGTGGTTTGACTTATACTTTCTTGCAAAATAGCCTTTATTTTGAGGTCGTTCCGATGTTTGTGGGTGCTGGCGTACTCGAAACAGGGATTTTCTTTCCAGCGGGCGAGGGTAAAGTGGCGTTTGCATCACGTCAAGATTTGGGAGAAGCAACGGCAACAATTTTAACAACCGAAGGACATGAAAACAAAACGTATAGTCTGACTGGCTCGGAGGCATATTCGTTTGCTGAAATTGCCGAAGAACTTTCAAGTCTTACAGGAAAAACAGTGGCTTATACAAGTCCAGAACCAGCCGCTTTTGAAGGAATGTTGAAACAATTTGGCTTGCCCGAAGGAATAGTTTTGATGTCAGTATTGTTTGCGGCAGGTGTCAAAAATGATGAGTTTAACTTAGCTAATGATACTTTAGAGCAGCTTTTAGGTCGTAAAACTACTGATTTGAAAACTTTCTTGAAGGCTACTTATGCAGTCTAAGTTGGCTTGAATATTGTAGTTTCGCTTGAAAACTCTTACATTTATCATAACCTTGTGGGTTGCAGAAACCCGCAAGGTTTTAGGGCTTAAATCAGAAACCAATGGAACGTAAAGAATTTCTCCAATCACTTTTAGCTTTTTCTACCGTGGGAACATTGAGCAGTTTTAAAAATTTTACAGATACCCTTCCGACTCAAAGTAAACGAATGCCAGTTTTGTTTACTTCGCATGGCAGTCCGATGGATATTCCGCTTTCAAAAGATGAGCGTCCGTTTTGGAATGCTCTTTATCATTTAGGCACAGATTTACAGAAAAAATATGAAGTAAAAGCCGCTTTGGTAGTTTCGGCTCACTGGTGCTCTCGTGGCACTTTTGTGAATATTTCGCCCGAACAAAAGCAGATTTATGATTATTATGGTTTTCCGAAGCATTACTACGACCCAAAATATCAGGCAAAAGGTGCTCCAGAAATAGCCAAAGAAGTAACCAAAATTATTCCAACAATCAATGAAACCACCGAATGGGGACTCGACCACGGTGCATGGCCAATGCTTATGCACTTGTTTCCCGATGCCAATATTCCTGTTTTTCAGATGAGTATTAGCTATTATGAGTCGCCGCAGTATCATTATGAATTGGGGAAACAACTCAAGTCATTGCGTGAAAAAGGTGTTTTGATTATCGGAAGTGGCTCGTTGATTCATAACTTACAAATTATTGGTCAGAAAATGCGTACAGGCGATATGTCCCCATTTGGCTGGGAACCCGAATACGATGCTTGGATAAAGAAACAAATTGATGACCGAAATGTGGCGAATGTAATCAACTATGAAACAAGCCACAAGCTTGGAAAAATGGCAGCTCCAACCCCCGACCATTTTGTGCCAGTTTTGTACAGCTTAGGATTGATGGATACAAAAGACGAACTCAATTATTTTTACGAAGGAAAACCAAACCTACCAGCTTTCAGCGAGCGAAGTTTTATTTTTAGTTGATTTTTGATGATAAACTATAACAAAAAAGCTGCATTCACTTCCAAATGAATGCAGCTTTTTTGTCATTACGGACCGTTTTTAATCAAGCACAGGTTCAGCTACTTTTTTTACCTTTTTCTTACCATTGGTCAATCTTAAAACCCTGTTTTTCAATGATTCGATAATCATATACATCGAAGGAACTAAGAATAAAGTTAGGAAAAGCGAGCTTGTCAGACCTCCGATAATTACCCAAGCCATCCCGTTTTTCACTTCTGCACCTGAGCCAGATGCCAAAGCGATTGGCAACATACCCGCAATCATGGCAATGGTTGTCATCAAGATTGGGCGTAAACGCTCTTTTCCTGCTTCAACGAGTGCTTCAGCCACTGACATTCCTTGTTCTTTCAGGTGATTGGTAAAGTCAACGATAAGAATACCGTTTTTTGCCACCAAACCTAAGAGCATAATCAAACCAACGATGGCAAAAATTGTGAGCGATTCCATCGTAAGAGCCAAGGCCAATAAGGCACCAATCAACGCAACTGGAATTGAGAAAAGTACCACAAACGGATAAACTACGCTTTCATAAAGGGCTACCATGATGAGGTAAACTAACAAAATACCCAACCCGAAAGCCAATCCTAAGCTACCGAAAGCATCTTTTTGACGTTGTGCTTCTCCTTGATATTCGATAGTAATACCATCTGGCACTTTGAGTTTGGCTACTTCTTTCTGAATATCGGCCACAACCGTACCCGTTGCACGTCCAACTGTTGAGGCCGTAACTTTAATTGAATTCATGCGGTCAGAACGTTCCAAAATTGCTTGTCCGACAATTTCGCTTACATCGGCAATATCTTTCAATTTTACAATTGCTCCACGACTCGTGCGAAGCGTCAATTCTCTGATATTTTCGATTGAACGTTTATCAGATTTTTCGAGTGAAATATTGATTGGATATTCTTCACCCGCTTGTTTGAATTTTGATTGGTCGTTTCCTCTGAAAGCCAACTGAATTGCACCACCAACTTCTGGTACACTCAAGCCCGCTTGCGAAATTTTATCACGATTTAATTGAATCGAAATCTCAGTTTTTTGGCTTTTCGTACTAAACTCGACGTAGTCAGTTCCAGCAGTTTTCTTCACTACCTCTTTTACATCTTTGGCCACGCTCTTGATTTTATCCATATCTACACCTTTGATGGCAATCTGAATCGGAGCTTCGCTACCGCCTGTGATACTCACCGGGCGAATCACCACTTTTACTCCTGGAATTTTGGCTACCTCATTTCTAATCATACTTCCAAAGGCATCGGTCGAAAGCTTACGTTTTTGTTTATCAACGAGTGTTACCGAAATTTCTGAGATATTTGAATTAGAACTTCCCGAACCCATTGCACCCGTTTGTGTACCGACATTGGCAAAAACTTTCTCCACTTCTGGCTTTTGAAGGAGTAATTCTTCCACTTTTTTAGTCATGAGGTTCGTTTGTGCCAATGGTGTTTGCGGCGACATTTCGAGTTGAATTGCAAACTCACCACGGTCGCCCGAGCCAGCAAAAGCTGTTCCGATGAAACCCGCTGGTAATAAAGAAACCGAACCCACAAACATGGCCAATATCACTATCAAAACCCAACGTTTATGATTTAAAGCCCAACCCAACATTTTGCCGTAATCTGCTTGTAAACCATTTAAAAAACGTTCAAAAGCTAAGTTGATTCTTCCCCAAAGGCTATTTTTACTTAAAACTTCAACTTTTCCCCATCTCGAAGCCAAAAGTGGTGTAAGCGTAAACGAAACCAACAAACTCATGAGTGTAGAGAAAACTACCACCAATGAAAATTCACGCAAGATATTTCCAATCAAACCACCACTCATTGACAGAGGTAAGAACACCACCACGTCAACCAAGGTAATGGCAAGAGCTGTAAAACCAATTTCCTGACGACCTTCGATGGCGGCTTGAACTTTGTTTCTGCCCATTTCGAGGTAGCGATAAATGTTTTCCAAAACCACAATACTATCATCGACCAAGATACCTACCACCAATGAAAGCCCCATGAGCGTCATTAAGTTGAGTGAAAAACCAAAGACATACATCAAGATAAAAGTTGGAATCATGGCCGAAGGAATGGCCACCAATACAAACATTGAGCTACGGAAACTGTGCAAAAAGAACAACATCACGGCTGCCACGATGATAATTGCCAAGAATAAATCATGCACAACGGCGTCAGCCGAAGCGAGCGTATAAATTGATTGGTCGGCTGCAATATCATAGTTAAAACCTTTGGAAGTGTAAGTTGCTTTGATGTTTTTCAACGACTCTTTCACCGATTTACTCACATCTACGGCATTGGCATCTGCTTGTTTTACAATCTCGATACCAATACCTGCCTGACCGTTATTTCGGTTGAGCGTTTTTGCTTCGGTTTGTCCGTCGGTGATGATGGCGAGGTCTTTCAATAAAACTCGGCTACCATCCACATTTTGACGAATGATTAGATTACGTAACTCATCTACTTTGACTAATTTGGCATCAAGTCTAATTGAAACACGGTTGTTTTCGCTCAAAACACTACCCGCAGGAAACGAGCTATTGCTATTGGCAATCATCTGATTGACCTGTGCAGACGAAATATTATAGGCTTGTAGTTTCGTATTATCTAAATTTACTTGAATTTCACGCTCACTTCCACCGATGAGTCTAACCGTACCTACACCCGCCACGTTTGATAAAACAGGTTTGATTTTTTGGTCGATTAAGTCGTATAATTCTGGTTCCGACATATTAGCTGAAGCACTAATACGAAGTACAGGAATCTCGTCAGTATTGAAGCGATTCACTACTGGGTCGTCGGCGTCATCGGGTAAAGTTGACTTAATTTGGTTGATTTTTCGCTCGGCATCACGTTGAGCATCAAGTGTATTGATACCAGATTTGAGCTGAACCGTCACGATTGAAACCCCTTCTGATGAAATCGAAGAGATTTTATCTATACCCTCGATGGCCGAAATGGCTTCTTCGATGGGTTTTGTTACTACATTCTGAATCTCGTCAGAAGATGCACCACGATAAACGGTTTGTACCATAATTACGTTGGCTTCAAACTTAGGCAATAAATTGTAGTTTAGTTGCTTATAGCTTATAAAACCAAACAAAATCAAGGTCACAAAAAACACCGTAATCAGCAATGGGCGTTTGATTGATATTTCGGTTATTGACATTTTTTTTATATTTTT
Organism: Emticicia sp. W12TSBA100-4; assembly: GCF_040253585.1. NCBI lineage: Bacteria > Pseudomonadati > Bacteroidota > Cytophagia > Cytophagales > Leadbetterellaceae > Emticicia > Emticicia sp. W12TSBA100-4. Next base: position 96,455 of record NZ_JBELAU010000013.1, on the reverse strand, counting down.
AGTAATCAGTAACTAATTACTTATTTGATGTTTTAATAATACTGCTACCGTCGGTCAAGTTGATTTGGCCGCTTGTTACCACTTCTTCACCTGCTTGTAAACCTCCAATAACTTCGATGTTTTCACCGATTTCACGCCCAACCGTAATTTTCTGAATCACTGCCGTATTATTTTTCACTACGTACACATACGGGTTCTTGATGCCTTCAACCAAAGCGAGTTTTGGTATCTGTAAAACCTTAGCTTTTCCGCCCAAATCGAAGCCTACCATCACGTATGTTCCTGCACGTAAAGCGTTGGTATTCAGTTGTAATTCTACTTTGTAATTATGGTTTTCATCGCCTTTTGGAGAGATAAATTTCACAATTCCGGTAAATGCTTTGCTCGGAAAAATATCAGTCGTGATGTTTGCAGCCTGACCCAAACGAAGTTGATAAACATCTTTTTCGTTTACAAAAACAACGGCTTTCAAATGCACATCATCAACTACGGTTGCAATTACTGTTCCTGGGCTTACAAATTCACCCGCCATCAATTTGCGAGAAGTCACGATTCCACTAATTGGCGAAATAATGTTCCCATCAGCAATTTGTTGTTTCACTTGTTCCATCTGCAAACGAAGATTTTCGATGTCATATTTGCCATTTACTACGCTCAATTCTGTACCTGCATTACCTTTCAATAAATCTTCGTTACGTTGTAAATCTCTTTCGAGTTTGCTCAGTGTGAGTTCGTTAGCTTTCAAATTCAATACTTTTAATCTTGAATCAAGGCTGCCGATTACTTGTCCTTTGGCAACTCTCGAACCGACTTCGATTGAAAGCTTTTCGATTTTGCCTTGTACGCCAATGGCAATCGTTGCCTCGTTGTTGAGTTCCAGATTAGCTGGTAAAACAACTTTACCATCGTATTCCTTAAATTCTGCTGCCGTTGTAGCCACTGCAATTGGCATTTTTGAGCGGTCAACAACTACTTTGTTTGCTTCGATTTTCTTCTTATTTTTGGCAAGCGTGAATGTAATGAAGCCAATCAGTGCTAAGAGCGATATGGTGAGAATGAGCGACTTTTTCATTGATATTTTTTATTAAAATTGATTAATGTAGTTTTTTAGATTTCCTTTTGATTTTTCGTATTCGAGCCTTGTTCCTAAGAAATTAATGAGCGAGTTCACGTAATTGCTTTGGGCTTCTTTGTAAGAATAATCGGCATTGAGCAAGTCGGAGAGCATCGAAACTCCTTTTTGGTATTCGACACTGCTGCTTTCAAAAACTTCTTTAGCAAATGTTAGATTCTCTTTGTTGATTTTTAGGTCAGTTTGTGCTTTTAGTAGAAGGGAGGCTGAATTTTGAAATGCTAAGTTCATGCTTTCTGTACTTAATTTCAGATTTGTACGGGCGTTCAATAAGCTAATTTCGCTTTGTTTCAATTGGCTATTTTTGCGATAACCGCTAAAAATTGGTACGTTTACTTTCAAACCAATCGACGAAAAATCAATCCAATTGGTGAATGATTTGCCAAAATCGTTACCAAAACTCATCACACCATATCGACCGTACATCGAAACTGTTGGCATAAATGCGGCTTGTTTACGTTTCACATCAAGCTCTTGTAAAAGGATGTTGTTGCTCTGAATTTTATAATCTAAAATATCATTTACATCAAGTGAATTATCTCTTTCAAGTTGCGTGATACCTTCATAATTGATGTTTTCTAAAACACTAATATCTTCGTTGAGCGACATCCCGATTACATTCTTCAGACGGTTCAAAGCCACAGCTTTATTGGCTTGAATGATTGATTTTTGTGAAAGAATGTTATTCAACGTCGATTTCGTACGGTCATATTCGGTTTTCTTTATTACACCTTTATCGAGTCTTAGTTTTAAAATATCGAGTAATTCACGGTATTTTTTCTCATTTTCAAGCGTAATTTTTTCTTGTTCTACATAAACCAACACTTGGAAGTAAGCACTTGCAGTGTTGTAAATTAGATTATCCTGCGTTTGTTCTTTTCTCAGAGCTGCCAACTGATTATTGGGTTCGGCTGCTTTCAAGCCCAACAACATTGATTTATCATAAATCACTTGGTCGAGTTGGGCGGTTGCGTTTGTATTATATTGATTACCAAACTGCACACGAATTTCGTTCGGACTAAAGGCTCCCGCTGGAATCACCGAAACTTGACGCTTGAGGTTGTCATCGAATGTAATATTGGTGTTTATCTGTGGCAAGTACCCCGACAATGCTTCTTTTTCTTTTTCTTTGGCCGCCAAAATTTCGTTATTGGCAATGGTATTGCTTAAATGATTTTTAAGTGCAAAATCAATACAACTTTTCAGCGAAAAAGGCGTAGTTGCCTGCTGCCCAAAAGCTGCAATGGTACTGACTTGCAAAATCACATAAACCCAAAAACTTGTTTTTTTCATGTGTTATCTAAATTGAATTATTCTTATAAAAAGTTGATTTTAATATAGTTGACTTGTCAACTATTTGGGTAAAAAATTTATCTTTCAGCGTTTTCTTTTAGTTTTGATAATACTTGTCTGAAAACCAATATTTCGGCGTCCGAAATTCCTTTCAAAATCACATCTCCAAATTGTGAAAGTACTGCTTTACATCTTTCCAGCTCTGTTTCACCAGCTTCGGTTGCGATGATGTATTTTTTTCGGCGGTCAATGGCATCATTTACTCGCAAAACAAATCCTTTTGTCTCCATTTGGTCGATATGACGCATAATTCCAGATTTGTCAAGTTGCAGAATTTCGGCTAATTCTGACTGAATCGAGTCTTCTTTTGATGAAATGATTTTAAGCAAATGAAATTGTTCGGGCGAAAGAGCAAGACCATGTTTCTCAAACTCGACCGCAGAAAACTTGTGCAAAGCCCTAATCGTGCTTGCAAATATAAATTGAAGAGAATCTTTGTCTAATTCCATTAACGTTGATATTGATATAGTTGATTAGTCAACTATATGTGTTTCAAAAAAGTTTCATGGATTATATTTTTTTTGAAAAATTTTGAAGACACAACTCAACCCCCTTAAAAGTAAGCTGTTTAGGTATGGAAGTAACGATAAATCCGACTCAAAACTTCTTCATTACTTTTACCAGCATTTTTGCAATAACGGCATTTCCTTTATCGGCAGGGTGCAGGCCATCGTAAGTCATATTGATTGACTCAGTAGGGTAGGGGTATTCGTCTTTTTCGGGGTTGAAAGGTACATCAATATAAGCTGGATATTTAAAGTTTTTGTATTCGCCAGTTTTTGGGTCTTTCAATCGTTTGAAGTTGACCATATTTTTTTGTGTAATCCCACTTTTATTGAAAAGGTCAATCACAGGAATGTTTTCGATTTTCGCAATATTGACCACTGCTTCAGCAAATTGTGCCAAATTCTGCTCATTTTTAGGTTTGTAAGAGCCGTAAGCATTGTTTTTAGCATTGGCGATATATACAAAGTCGCCACGCTGAAGAGGCGTAATTAAGATAATTTTGGCATTCGGATTCAAGCTTTTTAATTTATCAATAATGATTCTGAATGAGCCATGAACCGTATTATTACCAGTATTATTCTGATAATCTTCGAGTTTGCCGAGCGGACGACCTCTCCACCAATCGTTTGTGCCGAGAAACACCGAATAGACATCGGCCGAAACCAAGCCAAGTTCATTGATTTTTTCGGCAATTCCGCCCGAAGTCCAGCCATTATGTCCTTGATTGATAAATTTGATGTGCGGGAGTTTCTCCGTTACCCTTGTCATGTAGCCTTTTGCTACTCGGTTTCCCGTTTGTTCGGGGTGGTCGTTGAGATACGTAATTGAGTCGCCGATGGCAACCCACGTGATTTCTTTGGGTTTGAAAGATAAAAAGCCGACAATAATCAGGCTAAGAAATAATACTTTTTTCATTTTCGGTTGAATAGTTTTATAAAAACAAAGCTATTCAGAAAACTAAAAAAAGATATAGAATGAGGCGAAATTATTTCTTCGCCCCGTTTTCAACTTCTTCGACCCTAAAAGCCACCATTTGTTTGATTAACTCAAAAGGCATCGGCTGACTCAACGGAAATTGGATAGAACCTTTTCCGACTTTATATTTTGATAATGCTTCTTGGAAAGCGACATTGCCCGACGGCAGAGCATAAAAACCAATATGATTTTTAAAAGCTGCAAAATAAACCAGCACTTTTCCTTGCTTGAAAGCGGGCATATTATAACTGATGGCTTCTTGAGCTTCGGGTGCAGCTTCTTTGATACAGTTACGAATTTGGTTCAGAATTTCGCCTACTTCTGGGCTATAATCAGCAATATATTGGTCGATATTCTGATAAGTTTTCTTTTCCATCTTTTTGTTTTTCGTTTATACAAATTTATGGTAAATATCAGGATATACGATTGTGTAAAAACGACTATTTGAGGGGGAGTTTGCGACAGAGTTTTATCTAAAACTTAACTTTTCCTTGATTTAATTTCTTTTTGGATGGCATTTAGGCTCATAATATTGACGATTAGCATCGGCAAAAGGGCAGTTGGTACTAAAGTCATCATACTGAAACCTTGTCGGATTGCGAGAAATATAACCGCAAACATTAATACCATAAGTACACCAGTAAAAATTGATGTTGCTTTCTTGAGGTTTTTGACCTTAGTGTTAAGTTCGTCGAGTGAGAGTTTTGAATAAGGATTTTCTTTCATAAGTGTTTAGAGTTTGTTTAGACTTTAGCAAATGTAGTAAAAAATATCACGTCGAATAACTTCAATAGAGTCGTAAATTCATATTTAACCCATTTTTTTGTGAAGTATTTCGTACTTTTGTACTTCATTTCGAAACAAATAAAAATTATCAATACGAAATATCGTATGAGAAAGAAAATTGAAATTCTGTCACCAGCCAAAAACCTGATTCAAGGTATGGCCGCTATCAATGCTGGGGCAGATGCTGTATATATCGGAGCTCCGCAGTTTGGGGCAAGAACCAACGCCACCAATTCGGTCGAAGATATTGCCGAAATGGTGCGTTATGCTCACTTATTCAAGGCACAGGTTTTTGTGGTTATCAATACAATTTTGTACGATGATGAACTGAATCAATGCAAAAAACTGATTCATGAACTCTACGACATTGGCGTTGATGCCCTCATTGTGCAAGACATGGCCATTATGGAAATGGACTTGCCGCCAATTGTGATTCATGCCAGTACGCAAGCCAACAACCGTGACCCAAAACACGTCAAGTTTTTGGCCGATGCAGGCATGAAACGTGCGGTTTTGGCTCGTGAGTTAAACCTTGACCAAGTGCGTGAAATTAGCGAAGCGACCGATATTGAACTCGAATTTTTTGTTTCGGGGGCATTGTGTGTGTCGTTTAGTGGAAATTGTTATATGAGTATTGCGGGTGGCGAGCGTAGTGCCAATCGTGGTTCGTGTGCCCAAAACTGCCGTTTGCCTTATCAGTTGATTGACGGAACTGGCAAAACGCTAATTGCTAACAGTCACTTATTGTCAATCAAAGACTTAGATTTGAGCGACCAACTTCCTAATCTTATTGAGGCGGGAGTGTGTTCGTTCAAAATCGAAGGACGTTTGAAAGATATTGTTTATGTGAAAAACAATACTTCGTTTTTGAGAAAGAAATTAGATGCTTTCTTGGAAGCGAATACTGAAAAGTACCAAAAAGCTTCGTCGGGTAGAACTTTCTATAATTTTGAGCCAGAAATGGACAGAAGTTTCAACCGTGGCTATACCGATTATTTTGTAAACAAACGCAAAGAGAAAATCGGAAACTGGGAGAGTCCAAAGTCGCAAGGGCAGTATATCGGAAAAGTGCTTGAAATAAAAGCCAATGGCTATATCATAGAGAATTACGAAAAGCTAAACAATGGTGATGGACTTTATTTCATCAATGCTGATGGCGAAGCCGATGGAGCTCAAATTAATATCATTTTCAATAATATTGTTATTCCAAATACTTTTAAGCCGTTGCCAGTTGGCACACTTATCTACCGAAACTCTGATGCAGAATTCAACAAAATGGTAGAAAAAGAAAACAGTGCAGTCAGAAAAATTGGTGTGAAACTATACTTTACCGAAACTGCCGATGGTTTTCAACTAAAAGCTATCGACGAAGACGGACACCAAAATACGGTGAGTATGCAAGCCGAGAAAGTGCTGGCAAACTCTGCTGAATCGGTGATTCCGAACATCAAGAAAAACTTAGCTAAAACTGGCAATACACCATTTATTGTTGATGATATTGAGGTAGAATTTTCGGGAAACTGGTTTTTACCAATCTCGAAAGTAAACGAAATCAGACGTGAAGTTTTAGAGCAACTCGTTGATATTCGGGTGAAAGAATACCACCGAGAAACTTTCCAGATTCAGAAAACCGACCACCCGTATCCAGTACAAAAATTAGATTACACTTACAACGTATCGAACAAATTGGCAAGAGCCTTTTATAAACGACACGGCGTAACGGAAATCGAAAAAGCTTTTGAACTACAATGGGACCCAGGCAAAGCACGAGTAATGACCACCAAATATTGCGTGAAATATGAATTGGGCAAATGTGCAAGATTCCAACGTGAAACAATGGGCGAGAAATTGGTGGAACCGCTCACGCTCAAACACGGTGAAAACGAATACAAATTGAAGTTTAATTGCAAGCCTTGCGAAATGGAAATTTGGGAAAAAGATGCCGAGTTAGAATTTGAAGACGAAGACGAGCAATTGGGTTGGTTTAGTAAATAATTGTGCGATTCAATAGAAAAACCGTCTGATACTTGATGTCAGACGGTTTTTCTATAGGACAGCTATCCAAAAATTTAGTTAATAATTTCTCCTGTATTTTTAGTCAGAGCGTCTTTCCATCGGGCAATTTCTTCAGGTGTTTGCCTGACCCAATCGGTCACTTCTCCAACAATTTTCAAGGGTGCTTTACTTCTAAACGAGCGAGTTGGATTTCCTGGAAATTTTTTGTCAGTAACATTTGGGTCATTTTCAAAATCACCCGTAGGTTCAACGATATAGACCCGCTGCGAGCCATCGCCTTGTGCTAAAGCAGCCGCAAGTCCCGCTCCGTTGGGTAGAGCAGTAAAATAAATATGGTTCATGATGATTTCGGGCTTATAATTCGACCGAAACCCCGCCGTGAGTAAATCACCGATTTGTAAATCAGCTTTTGTGCCGTGATAAAATGGGCCACGGTCTAAGACGTTTGATTCTGTTGTAGCGTTTTTCATATTTTTGTTAACTTGTTCTCTGCTTTTTTACTATTTTTTGCTTGAATCTAATATTCTTTCTCAAAATTTAGAGCAAAAATATAAAAAACAAACCTCACGTAGCACTACTACGTGAGGTTTTCTTCTTCATAATTGTTGTGCCGTTCAAAGCTTAGTTATTGACAGGCTTTTCGGTAAAAGCCGTAAGCGTTTTGCCATCATAGCGGTAAAGGCCAACTTCACGAGTCCCTATCCAAATATTATTATCTTTATCTACAAAAAGGCTTTCGATGGCACTATTACTCAATTTCTCAGTCGGAAATGCTCTGAAATTCTTACCATCGTAGATACTTATACAACCTTCCTTAATTCCTTTGGCATCTTTTCTGATACTGCCAATCCAAATATTTCCTTCTTTATCGGCAGCCATTGCTCTAATGATATTATCGCAGAAACCATCTTTATCTGTAAAATTTGTAAGTGTTTTGCCATCATATTTAGTTATTCCATAGCGACAGGCATGACTAAACCAAAGGTCGCCTTTTTTATCCTCCACAACTATATTTGCCGAGCTATACATACTTTTTTGTTCGAGCATATCTTTGAAACTTTTCACTATCGTATCTGAGGCCTTCGTTGTGTTTTCTTCTTGTGGGAAATTCTTGAAACTTTTGCCATCATAGCGATACGACCCAAACCAGATATTACCTGATTTTTCTTGATAGATACTATAAATTGCTACATGGTGAAAACCATCGCTGGAAAGTGGGCCTTCGTTTTGTAAAAAATGATTAAACGTTTTACCGTTGTATTGAAATACGCCTTCATCTTGCGTTCCGAACCAAATATTGCCCATTTTATCTTGTAGCATACTTAGCACGGTTTTGTTTTGCGGAGGTAAACAACCTTTCTGTGGAGCAGCTTGACGAAAAAACGGACTCATAATTGGCGTTCGAGTCCATGGAAGAGCGAAATCTTTAAATTTCTTCCCATCAAATCTGCAAACACCGTCTTTTGTTCCAACCCAAATATTTCCCTTAAAATCTTCCATGATGCACTGAACGATATTGCTATTGAGGCCGTCTTTCATCGTAAAATTTACAAAGCCTTTTCCATCATAGCGATACACACCTGCTCCCGACGTAGCAAACCACATATTGCCCGATTTATCTTGCAAGCTGCTTCTAATAAATGCGTATTGATTCGTACCTGACGGAATGATAAGTTTTGGATGAGATACCTGATTTTGAGCCTTGCTGTGGCAACCTTGCAACAACAACAATGCTATTATGAGCGAATAGATTTTCATATTTTTAAGCGTTTATAATTTTCATATTTTTGTTTTACCACGGACCATTTTGCTTGACTTGATAGAAACGAGTGCCATTAAATCTGTAAAGTCCTTGCCCTGCTCCCCACCACATATTTCCATCTTTATCTTGAAACATACTTTGCACACAACAATTCAGACCATCGGCTGGCGTGAAAACCTTAAAGGCTTTCGGGTTTGGTAACGGAATCGACGGGTCGAATCTGGTGGTGCTACCTCGTGCTGTAATCCAAATAATGCCTGATTCTTCGATGTAGATTCCCCAAAATTCGGTGCCTCCTAAGCCATCTTTGGCAGTGTACTCCGTGAAAGTTTTGCCCGATGGGTCATATTTACAAATGCCGTTTTTCATCGTAAACCAGATATTTCCTGCTTTATCTTGTGATAAACCACCAGCATAGTTTTCTCCCAATTTTTCTGTTTCATTGAAATTTACAAGGCTTTTTTCTCCTTCTGAAGGGTTATATCGAAAGACACCTTTATCTGACGACGCAAACCAAATGTTTCCATCTTTATCTTCCATAATGCCCGCAACATTCATGGGTGGAAGCAGCTCTTTAAACAATGAAAAACTTTTTCGGCCTTCGTTATCTGCTACGGGGTCATATCGGTAAACTCCTCCGTGAGTACCCACCCAAATATTGCCCGATTTATCAACAAGAATGCCCTTTCGAGTAATATCTACATGGTTCAAACCATCTTTTTGGTTATAATTTTTGAAGGTTTTTCCGTCATATTTATAAACTCCTTGGTCAGTTCCAAACCACATATTTCCATCATTATCTTCATTAATAGCATAGACAGTTTGGTTATAAAAACCATCGGGGGTGGAAAAGTACTTCAAAGTTTTTACATCGTATTTCACAACTCCATCGCCTATTGTACCAAACCATAAATTATCTTTAGAATCCTGAAAGATACTTCGGATATATTGGCTGACCAATGTTGTATCAAAATCAGGAGCTAACCCAACTGGCTTAAAGTTTCTGATTATTTTAGGAATTGGTTTCGAGGCATTTGATTTTACTTGCCCATTACAGGAGGTGCAAAAAGCTGCTATTATAAACAAAGCCAACACTTGTGTGTATTTCATCATTTCTTTCTTTTATTAACAACCACCTTTGCGAGGCGGACGGTTATAGATTACTTTACTATCTCGTTCTACATAGTCACCCGATATGATTGGATAGGTGTATTTGGGTGCATGCGATACAAAATGACTTTTGATAATTATTTTGTCGTTAACTTTCAGGCTATTTAATTGTTGAAATTCATCAGATTTTAGCGGCCCAAAACTGAGAATAAAATCCTCACCATTAATATTGGCCATCACTCCGAATCCTACTCTTGAGCCTTCAGGAAGCGAAAGAGAGGTTATGACAGCCTCAATATTAGTAAAAGTACTTATCTGTTTTCTTATTTTTGCTTCGCTGGCATACACTTTTTTACCTGCGGGAGATGCTTCCCATTTTTTGTACATTACACCATCTGGCGAAGCCTCCCATTGTTTCCTTGCAGCTTTTATTTCAGCGGCAGTGGGGGGCTTAGAGATTGCCTTTTTAGAAGTTTCATTTTTAATTTCACGATTGGCAAATACCAGTCCACCTACCACAACCAGCGGTAAGAACAGCACATAAATGAGTTTTTTCATAATTTTTGTATGTTTAATTAATTTTATTTCGAACGTGTGTTCACTTTCTAAGTAGCATCCTACAACGAATCGCTACTCTCAGATTTTCGACAAATCTACTGGCTTGCAAGCATAAAATTGCTAAAAGCCTTGTAAATAGACTGTAAACGACTTGTAAAATGATTGTAAAAGCAATTATTTGTGGTACAGATTGTTTATTTTTGTCTATGAAATCAAAGATTCTACCTTTTTTCATCGTAAGCTGTTTGCTTTTCACGATAGTTTCGTTTGTGGCAGAGAAGTCGGATAAGAGCGATTTTGAGTCCGCAAAGGAAGTAATCATTATGCGTGAAATTTCCAACCGAGTGCTGCGTTACACAGGCGATACTACTTCAATGGTGTTGCCCATCAATCGTTTGGGCGAAAATGAGTTTGAGATTCCGTTTGAAAGTGGCTTTACGTTCAAGCCCGATTCGTTGGTGCGTATCATTGATAGAGTTATTTCGAGCAATGATTTACCACGTAATTATATCGTAAATGTTATCGAATGTAATACCTCAAAAGTAATTTTTGGTTATGCAGTTTTAGGCGTAAATCAAAAAAGTATAGTGCCATGTTTAGGTCGTCAGCAACCAAGCAAACGCTATTGTATCAATATAAAATTTGAAGAATCAAATTGGTTTAGCAAGCATCTGTACTTGTTGGGGCTTGGTTTGCTTGGTGTTGGACTAATCGCTTTTGTTGCACAACGATTCAGAAAAACAGACCTTCTTGCGAAAGAAATTATTGAAGAACCTTCGGTAAATAAAGCCACCATTCAAATTGGACAGTTTGAGTTTTTGCCCGAAGAATTATTATTAGTCTTTGAATCGGAGAAAATTCCGCTAACCATCAAAGAGGCTAAACTACTGAGCATTTTTGCGAGCAATCTCAACCAAATCGTTGACCGAAACCGCCTACAAAAAGAAGTTTGGGAAGACGAAGGCGTAATTGTAGGCCGAAGTCTGGATATGTTTATCTCGAAACTCCGCAAGAAACTGGAACAAGACCCTGCCGTAAAACTTACCAATATTCACGGAAAAGGCTACAAACTGGAAGTATAAAAATGTTATTTAGCAAAATCTTGTTTCGTAGTAAAATAGTCAAGCAGTAAAACCAAGATTATCATACTGAAATACGTGACTTTCTGCATGGTTGGCAAATAAACAAGGTCTCCAAAACCAAAAAGATATAAAGTGAAATAAAAATTCAGCATACCGATAACGCACAAAATTTTGAAGAAATGTAGCTTCGATTTCAGAACAAATACCGTGATGTAAAAAATGCTGAGCAGGAATAGTGTACTGGCTATCGTAACCATGATGTCGTGTAGTGGCGTTACGATTAGAAATGTAAAAATCATTCCGCCTGCTCCCGCATATTTTATGACGTTGGCGGCACTTTTTTGCGGAATTTTCTCCGAAAATCGCATAAAAAACATCGCAAAACTTACCGCAAGAAAAATCATTCCTGCATCGGCCCAAAATCGGGCTGGGTTGTCAGAGCCATTCAAAGCTTTTGCCCCAAAAAGGTTACTGATAAAGTTTTTTGTTAGGTCGAAACCCACTGAATTTTTATCGAGTACTGAGCCGCCAGGGTAAACCATCATAGCGATGGATAGCAACAATAATGAAGCAGAGATTCCTATCAGAACCGAGTGTCTTTTTAGCATCTAAGTTTTTTCGGTGGTTTATTGCTCACCGAATGCTGTAAATGTATGATTTTGAGGGTTTTATGGCAAGAGTATATACACAGACGGAATAAACATTTCGCTTAACGGAGTAATTTGACACACCTCAGATTATCGAAACCGAGGTATGCCAAATTTGGTAGGTTTTTATTTAAAAGTATAAAACACGCCAAAGTTTGTGTTATTGGTCAATGAACCATTCAGATTGACAACTGTTGTTCTTTCTAATCTATTGAATTGCAGACTTGCCGAACCAAACCCCGCACTTACCATAAACTGGTTCGTGATATGGTACATGAACCGTAGTGGCGAAGCATAGGCGTTTACGTTGAATCCGTTTATATCGCCAAAAACACCTTTCACCGAGCCACCAATGTAAGGAGCAAGGTAGAGTTTATCAATAATTTTTACGAATTTCCCTCGCTCAATGGCTGGACCAACCATAACCATGTTGGGGCTTTCTTCAATGTTCGAAAGTACATTGATGCTTCCTCCGTATGCCCAATACGTGTTATCATTTTTGATTTTTCCGTAGAGAAGCGACCCTCCGAAAGCAGTAATTGTCTGGCCACTTCCACTGATGATGTTTGCTGATAATGAGCCGTTTATGATTTTTCGGCCTGCCAAATCTTGTCCAAAAGTTGTGAGAGACAATAAAAGGAATAATCCTGCGAGAATGTTGTGTTTTTTCATTTGAATGGTAGATTTAAATTATTTATTGTTAAAAAGTTGGTAATACGTATGGAATGAATTGTTGTGTTTTATGAGGAAAATTTGGCAATCCATTTGCTGAAAATTTCAACGAATGGATTGCTATTTAAAATTTTATTTCGCCAAACCAGCTTCGGCAACTAAAGTAAGTAAAGCTGCTTGAATGGCTTTGTGTCCTTCAAAGTCGTACCACCATTCGTTGAGCGAGTGAGCGTTTCCGCTTTTGCCGCCTCGGCCAATCGTAACGGCTGGAATACCTTTTGAAATCGGAATATTTGAGTTGGTTGAACCACGAGTTATTTGTGGCGTTTCGCCAAAAAACGAAGAAACTGCCATAGTTTTTTGAATCAACGGAAGATTTTCGGGTAATTCGCCCGATGGACGGTCGCCGATTTTTACAATATCCACCGTGAGGGCTGGCCCCATGCGTTTCATGGCGTTGTGTTCGTCGAGGGCTTTTTTTACCGAAGCCTTCAAAATAGCATCGACTTGGTTGAGGTTATCGGGAAACTCCGAACGCATATCAATTTCCATCCAAGATTCAAAAGCAATCGAATTGACCGATGTTCCACCACCGATACGCCCCACATTGTAGCTCGTTCTGGCACCCGATTTGGTGTATTTATCGGCTGCCGTAGAGAAATAATGAATAGCCGAACCCAAAGCATGCTGAGGATTGGCCAAACCGAATGCTCCCCACGAGTGTCCACCCGGCCCACGGAAGGTTATTCGATAGCGGTACGAACCAAGTCCCATTGTGTTTACTCGGCTAATATCTCCGCCATCGACCGCAATCCAAGAATCTATTTTTCGGCCTTCGCCATTGAACAGATATTTCACGCCACGTAAATCACCCAATCCTTCTTCACCGACAGTTCCTATAAATAAAACATCTGCTTGAGTTTCGATTTTTGCGGCCTCCATGGCTCTTAAAATAGAAGGCAGTAAAATCAAACCACGAGTATTATCGCCAATGCCAGGGGCGTAAAGTGTATCGCCTTTGAATTTTACTTTTACATCGGTTTCGATGGGAAAAACGGTGTCGAGGTGAGCATCAAAACCTACGCAACGGTTAGGGTTTTTACCTTTGCGGAGGGCAATCACATTGCCAACTTTATCAATCCAGACCGAATCTGCTCCTGCTTCTTTGAGCATGGCCGCAAATCGAGCCGCTCTTTTTTCTTCCTTATATGGCGGAGCAGGAATTTCGTTGAGCATAATTAGGTCTTCTCGGTTTCGCTTGTTTTCCGATAAAATAACCTGAAACGCTGCTTGAATTTGCTTATTTTGAGCCAATTGGGCAATTTCTTTCTGATACTCAGGAGCAATTTTGCCTGCTTTACCCGCTTCATCTTCTTGCGAAAAGGCGTTCTCGAACGAGGCAAAGAATACACACAAAATAATGCTTATACTTAAAGATATTTTCATAGATGTTTAGTTTATTGAAAGTGAACGCCAATTTAGTGATTTTTCAGCAAGTAGTTGTTAGGAATTTCGCTTTTTGATGGCGGTGTTGCTTTAAAAAGATTGAATACATATTCAACTTAACCGAGAAATTCAGTCCTAAAGTAATCTCTTTCGATAGACTCGGCCTGTAAGTTTTCAGCAAAAATTTATAGTACATAAGTGTAATCCTTTCAAACTAAGGTTTTAGCTTAAATAAGGTTTTATCTATCATACATTTTGTGGAAAATTTTACCCAATCATTAGAAAATTTCAATTAGAAATAAAATTAGGTAGGCTGGTATATGATTTTTAAGTTATTGAATAACAACGATTTATAAACTAAATCTTATAAGTCTTATTCAACATACATTTAAACAGTTACTACAATGAAAACTATATATTTATTAGGAATCTTGGTTATGATGCAGTCGTGTAACCTCCTAAACGAAAAAGCTGAGATAACACCTTTGCAGAATCCATTAACAACACCGTCTTCTTCCAAAAACTCTACACCGCCCGAGAATACTACACCTCCTAAGGAAGAAGATTCTGAGATAGTAGGGAATACAAAATATACGTACGAAGAAAGAAAAGATATTGCTTATGGCTCAGATGAACTTCAAAAATATGATTTGTATCTACCAAAAATAACAGAAGGTGGAGCTCAGACAAAAGTACCTGTAATTGTACTTTTTCATGGTGGAAACTGGAGTGAAGGAGATAAAAGTTTTATTTTACCGATGGTCGAATACCTCAAACAAAAAAACTTGAGATGTGCTATCGTTAATGCCAATTATAGATTAACTTTTAAATCAGGAGTTACTTACCGTGAGCAATTGGATGATATACGAGCAATTATCAATAAGCTTTCGGGTGAAGCAGGTAGTCTGAACATCGACCCCAAATTTTTCTTGATGGGTATTAGTGCAGGTGGACATTTGGCATTGTTGTATTCATATACTTCAAATTCTAATGGTGCAGTAAAAGCAGTTGGAGGGATTGTTCCACCAGCAGATTTAACTACTCCCGATATCAGACAAGGCCGTATGGATACTGATATTACGAAGCTCGTTGGTAAGCCATTTGAGGGAAATCTTGAAGAATACAAAAATGCAAGTCCTTATTTTCAGGTTAAAAGTAATGCTACGCCTACAATAGTTTTTTATGGTGGAAAAGACACGGTTGTTCCAATGGCTCAGGGGACCGCTTTTAATAATAAGCTCATAGATTTGAAGGTTCCGCATGAATATAAAATTTATCAAGACCAAGGGCATGAGTGGTCAGTTTTGCCAGAAACATTAGATTTTACGATTAGTTTTATTGACAAGTATATGTAAGCGTCTGATTAAGATTATAAAAAATCCCTTATCATCTTTCACGAATGATAAGGGATTTTTGTTGCTTTTCTTGACGAAATATATGGAATCTATTAGGGCTTATAAATGAAAAATGTAACAGGTTTGAAAATGTTTCGTACCTATGCTACTCGGTATGTTAGGCGATTCATATTCCACCGATTGAAGCGAAACGTCGCACCGTTCGGCGGCTACAAAATGTATTAAGTCTATGGCTTTAGATGGTTTTGGTTTTTTGTTTAATGTTGTTGTATCAATGACTGATAAATTAAATATACATAGATTCAACCTAAGGGGAGTCATTTAGATTTCTTTTAGCCCACATGATTTTAGATAGTCAAATATATCGTTATAAAAAATAGATAGTCTTGTTTTATCATTATCGTCTCCGTTTGGAACCCAAATTATTGCACCTTCTCTTGCTCTTGTGAGTAATACACGATATTTGTTCAATATAAATTGTTTTCTCTGTTCGTCTGCAACTGTTTGCCATTTTGTCCCCTTAAATTGCCTGAAACTCCAATTTCCATTTTCTCTTCGTAAATCGGTATCCCAGAAAATCCCTGCCCAATCTATTTCAAGTCCTTGCACTGCATACTCTGTTGCAATTATTTCAAGAAAGTTTGATGAGCGAACATCATCTGTCGGATTTAAATACCATGCTCCTAATTCGTCTTGGCTTGAATCTCCACGTAGTCCATAAAATGGGTCATAACCAAAGGCTTTTAACCTTCTTCCTCCTGAGCTTGCAACTATTCCTATTCGCCTTGTTCCTCTTGCTTTTTTCTTCAACCAATTTTTTGCTGTATCTAAATTTCTTGTAATAAATATTGGATAATGTTTCAACTTATCATTGAATATTTTACTTGCTTCTTCACTCTTATTTTCCAGAACAAGACCAACCCACTTTGAAAGTTCTTGTGCTTTGTATGAGCGAATAGAAACTTTTAAATGTAAATTTTCATTTTCAACAACTTCAACATTTTTTGGTATTGTTTCAAACAATGTCAAGTTACCTGTGCTATGGTCTCCTTGTTTCAACTCTTGTGAAATATACACCTTCCAGTTTGTAAATTTATCCTCAATTGCTTTTCCCCATTCTCTCAAACCTGCTTCGCCAGTATTTATTTCTTGCCCACCTCCTACTAATGCTATGATAACAGACCAATCATCGTGTCGATTCATGATAGATAAAAGAACTTCAGGTTCGGACTCTGTTATTTCACCGTTTGACTTTTTCGTTTTGTGTTCTTTTGTCCATGCTCTTTGTGCTTCATCATAAATCAAAACTCTATCAAACGGAGTTTTTGTTTTATCCAAATAATATGCGTCGATGAATTCATGAACATTGTGAATGAAAGTTTTCACTCTACGTTTTGCTTCTACTTTATTCACATCTTCCCGTTTTGAAAAATCTCTTGATAATGCTTCAGATAAAACTTTAACAAGTGGACTGTTACCCGAGAGAAAAACTCCAAGCTCACTATTATCGGATTGAAAATCTCTATTGTGAACTATATTTAAACCTGCAAGGGTTTTCCCTGCACCAGGAACTCCGGTTATGAAACAAATTATTTTTGATTTTGTTCTTTTTGCTTGTTTGATTGCGTCAATTACAGCATTAGTTGTGCTTGTTAGGTTTTCTGCTCCTGCATGACTTCTGGAAATTTCAGAAACATTCTGTCCTGCATAAAGTACTTGTGCAGCCTCAATAATTGTTGGTGTTGGAGAATATTTACTGTTGTTCCAATCTTCAAAATTTATGTTATCAGTTCTATCAGCAAAAAGGTTTGTTATTGAATGAATTATTTCAGACAAATTTTTTGAATTAGCAAATATAGTGTTCTGAACTATGTCATTTGACTTTGAAATTTCATTCGAAATAGACTGGGCATTGGTGCAAAGAAGAATTGGAATAATTATTCTGTCTTTACTTTCAAAATGAAAGTCCCGTAAGTCGAGGCAATAATCTTCTAATTGTGCAGAATCAGCAAGATTAAAGTTATTTTGATGGTTTTTTACTTCCAAAACAAAAATTAAGTTATTTGAAATAAGAACAACATCAATTCGTTTTGCTCTTCTTGGAATTTTGTATTCATAAAGGATTCCCCAACTTCCTAAGTCGAATATTGTGTCTTTAGTTTCGTCGAAAAATTGTTTTATGATTTCAACACTATCTGCCCAAGTTTTTGTTTGCTGTTGTTTTTGGTCAAGGTGATGGTCACTGTAAACAAGTGAAATAGTTCCGACTATCTGGTCAGTAGGTGTTGCCTGATGATGTTGAAGTGTAGTATGATAAAATGCTCCCACAATTTGATTTTTTACGCTGTATATTGTTTTTGTATAAGATTTCCTAAAGTTATAAACGAAGAATTATTGCTTATTTTCAAATAGATGGAAATCAATTGTACTTTTCATGTTTATTGAAAAAGAGAGTCAAAAATTTGCCTTAACTCTCATTCCCCTCCGCAATTTCCAAAAATCCCAACCCCAAACCAAGCAATCAAAATTATATTTATCTTACGGTAGAGGTACCAAAATAATGCGTGTTTTTGTAGGTTTTTCTGCCTAAAAATCATAAACTTTGTATAATAACCTATTAACCTTCTATCCGATGATTGTGAGGTACTTTACATTGTTTTTGTGTTTGTTGGCGATGTCTGTTTTTGCCCAAACACCAGTCATTTCGAGCGGTCAGACTTGGAAATACCTCGATAATGGCACCGACCAAGGCACTGCATGGCGTGGCGTTGGTTTCAATGATGCTTCGTGGGCGTCGGGGGCTTCGCAGCTCGGCTACGGTGATGGCGACGAAGCAACCGTTGTGGGCTATGGTGGCAATGCCAGCAATAAATATATCACTACCTATTTTCGGAAAACCGTCAGTATTTCTTCGTTGGCTACAAGTTATCTGCTCCGCATCAAGCGAGACGATGGCGTGGTGGTGTATGTCAATGGAGTAGAGGTTTTTAGAGATAATTTGGCGGCCAGCCCCAACTACCAAACACTCGCAACCAACGCTACCGATGATGGTAATACGTGGCTCGAAACCAGTATTGCTGCCTCCAATTTTCAAGTAGGAAACAACGTCGTTGCCGTCGAGATTCACCAAACTGCCATCACCAGTTCAGATATTTCGTTTGATTGCGAGTTACTTACTTCAAGCTATACCGTTAGTCGTGGACCGTATTTACAGATGGGTACTTCAAACAGTATGCAGATTCGTTGGCGAACCAACGTGGCTTCTACCACCAAAGTCAGCTATGGTACTAATGCCGCCAGTTTGAGTAGTAGCGTAAGCGATGCCACACTCACTACCGAGCATATTGTTAATCTGTCGGGGCTTTCGCCCAATACGCAATATTATTATTCCATTGGCACGACCACCGAAGTGTTGCAAGGAACTGCCCAAAATTATTTCATAACTGCTCCAACAATTGGCACGGAAAAGAAAACTCGTGTGTGGGTAACAGGCGACTGCGGAACGGGTACGACCACCCAAACAGCTGTAAAAAACAAGTTTTTGGAGTATATCGGCAATCAATACATTGATTTGTGGCTGCTTTTGGGCGATAACGCTTATAGTTCGGGACTGGATTCGGAATACCAAACGAACTTTTTTCAGCCCTACCAAAACGACCGAATCATGAAACAAACAGTGCTTTTTCCGACACCGGGCAATCATGATTATTATGCCACAGGCACTGCACAGCAAGACCATATAACGCCTTATTACAGCAATTTTAGTTTGCCAAGCAATGCCGAAGTAGGAGGGGTGGCATCTGGTCACAAAGAATATTATTCCTATAATTACGCCAATATTCATTTCATAAGTTTGGATTCCTACGGCACCGAAACCGCCAATAATTATCGAATCTATGATGCCATAAGTCCACAAATTACGTGGTTGAAAGCCGATTTGGCCGCCAATACTCAAAAATGGACGATTTTGTACTGGCATCATCCACCCTACACGATGGGTAGCCACAATTCAGATACTGAAAACGAACTGAAATTTATCCGTCAAAATGTAGTGCCGATTTTGGAGCAGTATAAAGTAGATTTGGTGCTGTGCGGACACAGCCACAACTACGAGCGTTCTCGACTCATGAAAGGCCACACGGGGCTTGAACCGAGTTTCAATGCGGCTATTCATAACCCAACTTCATCGAGTGGTAAGTATGATGGTTCGCCCGATTCTTGTCCGTATATCAAAACTTCGAGCTTGCCCAATACAGGCATTATGTATGTGGTGGCGGGTTCGGCTGGTTGGGCTACGAGTACACAGGCTACCTATCCGCACGATGCAATGGCTTTTTCGCACACTGCCAATGGTGGGTCGTTGTATTTAGAAATCGAAGCAAACCGACTCGATGCCAAATGGATTGCCGATGATGGTGTAATTAGAGATAAATTTACGATGATGAAAGACGTAAATCTCAAACAAACCATCACTCAGGCCACCAACTTATCGAATATTACGCTAAATGCCTCATGGATAGGAAATTATTCTTGGCCAAATGGCGGTTTTACGAGTCGAAGCTTGGTGGTTTCTCCCATCAATAACACGCAATATATTGTGCAAGATGGTGCTCAATGTTTGGCCGATACTTTTTTGATTCAGATAACGACTCAAAATTGTCAGCAAACTTGGAATCTTTCGAGCGACATTACGGCTAATTCATTGCTAAAATATGAAGCTGGACAAAGTATTTTGGCCAGTAATCTTATCAATTCGGGAGCAAATGTGCGTTATAGTGCCGGCAAAAACGTAGAGCTTTTGCCGGGCTTTCAAGTACAAAGTGGTGTGAAGTTTAGTGCGAGCATTGAGGGGTGTACTAACACCAATGCTCGCACCAAGGTTGATGAGCGAAGTCCGTGAAAGGGTATTAATGAGTAAATTCCGTGCTAATTACCTCTGCAAGTACATCAATATTTATGTCTTTTAGAGTTTTGAATTTTATACAATACCCACTAATGCTTGCCTTTCCGAGCCTTTGACCGTAAGTTTGGGCTAAGTATTTCTTATCTTCGATACCAAGAATATAAACAGAAATGCCAGTTGTGTTGGTACTCATTCCAACCTTAAACCACTCATTTATTTTTCCGTTCGCATACTTGATTGTATGGACTCCATACCCAATAGTTGGATTGGTAACAGTTTTATTATCGCTGTTTTTACCATCAAAAAACCAAAGTTTACACGCAGGTAATTTTTGCAGTATAAGCTGGTGCAAAGCCTGCATATCGTGCCGCTTTTGCTCGGGTTGGCTATCAATATAGCCCACGATTTGTTCTTGAATTTCCATATGTCAATCTAATTCTTCGCAGTAAAAACTATGGATAATTAGCAATTGCTGAATTTCACGAGCAATATTTTCTTCACTCTCAATTCGCAATATTTTGTCACAATCTTCAAGGTCAAAATTCCATTTGGCTTTTGGAAAAATATGGTCGATTTGTGGCTTAAATGCTTTTATCTGTTTCTTAGTTTTTACCGATGTTTTGAAAACAAAAATCATTTTACCGATAAAGCTGCTAATAGGATTTCTAAATTTTGTAAAGATGCCGTAAAACCAAGTTTGAAGCCTTCGAGTATGCTTTCCATACGCTCGAATGATTCATTATAAACCGTGATGCTGACTTTGGTGATGCCGTTTTCTTCGCTGAAATTATAGTCCCAATCAGAACCATACTGCTCGGGGTTTTCGTTTTCGTCGGCAAATACATTATACATCTTAAAATTGGTTTTCGGAGTAATTGATGTGTATTGCTGAATCGCCCAACGAGCTTGCCCTTCTGGACTTATCATGGCATAAAATCTTTTGCCACCCACCTCAAAGTTCATGTATTTTGTTTTCGATACAAACGGTTTGGGAGCTACCCATTGGTCGAGCAGTTCTGCTTTGGTAAAGACATCCCACACTAAGGCTTGGTCGGCGGCAAATTCCCGAGTGATAAACACCGTTTTGGCTGCTTTATCGACAGTAAAATCAAAAAGTAAGTCATTTTTCATTTTTTGTGCTTTTTATTGTTGCTAATAGATTATCAAGTTGGTTGAATCGAATTTCCCAAATCTTGCGGTATTGCTCCAGCCATTGGTCTATCTCTTTCATTTTTTCGATTTCGAGCGTATAATAAATTTCTCGGCCATGATGCTCTTGCTTTACGAGCTCACATTCGGTAAGAATACGTAAATGCTTCGACACCGCTTGGCGGGTTGTGTTGAAGTTTTCGGCAATGGCGTTGGGTGTCATAGCCTGTAAGGCAATTAGAGCAATAATGCCTCGGCGAGTTGGGTCGGCAATTGCTTGAAAAATATCTCTTCTCATAGGTTTTATTGTTTACGAAACTAATTGGTTGCGAATTTATGTGCAACTTTTCGGTTTCGCAAATTTGTTTTGATTTTTTTCTGATGATTGAAATTGAAAAGATAAGGTCTTGCCCTCAGTTTGGCTAATTTTTTTTCAGTTATACATAAATGTATTGTATAGGCAAATGCCGTTGTAACAACGGCTGACGCATAGACTGATACTTCTATTACAGATGTAAATTCAGCCTAACCGAGCATTTAGTCAATGTCAAAATTTACAATTAATGGTTTATGGTCGCTGTGTTTTGTCCATTTTTCGTAAGTACCAACTTCAACATTTTCTAATTTATCAATTAGGTTTCGAGATGCAAAACAAAAGTCAATATGATATGGTCTGTCAATTCTACGTTGCATAAAAAGCGTTTTGTCTTTTTCCTTTCCTTGGGTCTGATTATGGAAATGATGATAAGTACTTAAAATATCTTTAGTCTTTAAATATTCAACAAGGTTTGTATGGTTGTAAATTCTGTTTGGTCGGTCCCAAATGGAATTGCTATTGAAATCTCCTGCAAGAATTACATATTCATTGTTTAATAAGTTACTATAAAAATGAACAGCGTTCCAAATTTGCTCTGTATAACAATCGTGTTTTTCGGGTTTCTGTGACCAGATTGCGAAAACTGTCAAATTAATTTTGTCGTTGTAAACGGATAAAGGTAAAACATATTTAAAATTCGGATTGTGTATATCAAGCAGTTTGATTTTGAAGTCGCTATATGAAAAAACTCCAATTCCTTTATGAGGGTTGTTGCCATACCAAAAAATGTCTGCTGGTTGCTTTGTGTCAAGTCTAAATAAAAGGCGTTCTTGATTTTCGCATTCAGGTACAATTAAAATGTCAGGTTGTTCTGTCAAAATAAATTCAGCCTTTTTCCTGTAAGCCATATTGCAATTCCAAGTGATGATTTTCATTTATTGGGATGTCTTTTAGAGTGACACAACTGTCAAATATCCAAAAGTTTCATGAAACTTTCAGTATTGTTATAAAATCAATAACGTCACTCCTCAAAATTATCATAATAAGTAAAGTCTTTAGTGATTTTTCCATTTTCAATAGTGAAAATCGTGCAGATGGGTAGCACAAACTTTGAGCCATCAGGGGCCGTTCCTGTCGAAATAAATTCTACCGTAATGTACTTTTCGCCCGAAAGATACGTTGCTACCACTTCATCGTGCAGATTCGGAAAAATCTTGTTTAGTTCGGCATATTTTGTGCTGGTTTGTTGGCGAGTTTGCTTCACAATTCCCGCTCCGAGCGATGGGTCTTTAAAATCGGCAGTATCGGCATACATTTCTGCCATTTTTGTCCATTCGTGGGCATTGAAGTATTCATAATATTGCTTTACCAAAGCTTCGTTTGGATTTGGTGAGGCAGTTTGTTTTTCGGAGGTTTCTTCTTTTTTTGTGCAAGAAATAACAGTTGCGAGCAGAAGGAGGTTGAAAAGTAGCTTTTTCATGCGTTGTAATTTATTGGTTGGAACTTTAAGAGGTGAATTAAACCAAAATTGCCAAAACGCCCTGAAAATTCAAAGCATTTTGGCAATAAAATACTAACTCAAAAATGTACTATACGGCTGTTGCATATTCGTAGAGCGGCACATCAAGTTGTTGTGCAATCTTATAAATCTTATTGATGGCTGTTTCTATTTGGTCATAGCTGTGCGTTGCCATCAACGAAAGTCTAATTAGACTATCTTCTGGTCGTACGGCTGGCGTAACCACTGGATTCACAAAAACTTGTTCCTCCATCAACATTTTAGTCATCAAATAAGTCTTGTTATCATCTCTGATATAAATTGGTATAATTGGCGATTGCGTTTCACCAATATCAAAACCTAAATATTGTAAATAGTCCATCGCATAGCGAGTATTCTCCCAAAGGGCATCTATTCGCCACGATTCGTTTTGCATCACATCTAAAGCTGCGGAAGCACTGGCAATAGAAGCAGGAGTAGCACTTGCACTAAAAATAAGCGAACGGGCCGTATGCTTGATGTGGTCAATCACTTTGGCATCAGCAGCCACAAAGCCACCCAACGAAGCCAACGATTTGCTAAATGTACCCACGATTAAGTCGGTTTCGTTAGTCAAACCAAAATGGTCGGCAGTTCCTCTGCCTTGTTCGCCCAAAACGCCCAGTCCATGAGCATCATCAATCATAATCATTGCCTCGTATCTGCGGCATAACTCAATCATTGCGGGCAGTTTTACAATATCACCTTCCATACTAAAAACGCCATCAACAATCACAAGTTTGATAGCCTCTTCGGGAAGTGATGCAAGGATGCGTTCGAGACTCTCAAGGTTATTATGCTTAAATTTTAGCACCTTCGAAAACGAAAGTCGTGTACCTTCATAGATAGAAGCGTGGTCTGCTTCATCAATGATGATGTAGTCGTGTCGGCCAGTAATTGACGACACAACACCCAGATTTGCCTGAAAACCAGTACTAAAAATCAGTGCAGATTCTTTGCCCAGAAATCTTGCCAGTTTCTGCTCCAGCTCAACGTGGATGTCGAGCGTACCATTCAGAAACCTCGAACCCGCACAGCCTGTACCATACTTGTCGATGGCGGCTTTGGCGGCGTCTTGTACGTACGGGTGATTGGTTAAGCCCAAGTAGCTATTTGAGCCAAACATTAAAACGTCTTTACCGTTGATTCTTACGGCGGTGTCTTGGTCAGACGTAATTGGTCGGAAATAGGGGTAAATACCCGCATTTTTCATGCCCGTAATACGAGCGTTTAACTGCAATCGTTGTGTTGCATGTTGGTTTTTCATTGTAATTTGGAATTTTGGGATGGGACATCAATATTGAGAATCGGATGGGAATCCTTTCCTCAAAAAATTATACGTGTGTTTGTATCTGAAAGAAATACTTATTCGCTAAAAGATACCGAAAAGTGGATTTTATGAATACAAAGCAGACTTAAAAGTACAAAAAAAGCCCTCACAAGAATCTGTAAAGGCTTTTTGGGTTACGTAGTAAAGGTTTTTATATTGTCTTTGAAAACAATTTTTCTGTCGAATTTGTTTGAACTAAATGCTTATCAAACGCCATACAAATATTCCTAATAAAGGCTTTTCCTGCTGGCAACACTTTTAGGCCAAACTCATTGAAAATGATGAGTTTATCATCAGCGAAATTTTCCAGTTTTTCGAGGAGTATTTCTTTCTCTTCTGCCGTCCAATCTGAAATTTTCCATGAAGTTACTAAATTACAAATAATATTCAAAATTTGTTCACGAATAAATAAATCTTTTTTGCTGAGAATGTGTCCTTTGAACACAGGAAGCTCTCCACCGTTTACTTTTTCGATGTAAGGTTCAATTTCTTTGATATTTTGTGCAAAAGCCGTCCAGCTATCGCTTATTGACGATGCCCCGAGTCCCAACAAAACTTTCGACTGAGTAGTGGTATAACCCATGAAGTTGCGGTGAAGTGTGCCATTTTCTTGGGCTTTATATAAACTATCGTGCGGAAGCGAAAAATGGTCCATACCAATTTCGGCATAATTGTTTGCCTCAAAAATTGCTCGTCCACGCTCATACAAAGCTCGTTTTTCTTCGCCACTTGGTAAATTACTTTCATCAAATCCACGTTGACCATTGCCTTTTATCCACGGCACGTGTGCGTACGAATAAAATGCAATACGGTCGGGTTTCAGAGTCAACGTTTTCTGAATTGTGTCTTCGATGGAAGAAAGTTGCTGAAATGGCAACCCAAAAACCAAATCGTGACTGATGGATGTATAGCCAATCGCACGGGCGAGTTCAGTTACTTTTTTGACATTCTCGAAAGGCTGAATGCGGTGAATAGCCAACTGCACTTTGGGGTCATAATCTTGCACACCAAAACTTACTCTACGGAAACCTAAATCATAGAGTGTTTGGAGGTGTTCGGCACTTGTATTGTTGGGGTGTCCTTCAAAACTAAATTCGTGTTCGGGACTTACGATGGCGTCTTTCAAAATGCCTTCAATAAGCGTTCGGAGGGTTTCGGGAGCAAAAAAACTGGGCGTTCCACCTCCCAAATGTATTTCGGCAATCTGTGGTTTTTCGGGAAAAATAGCCAAATACAAAGCCCACTCTTTCAAAACTGCTTGAATATAAGGCTCTTCGACCGCATGATTTTTGGTGATTCGCTTGTGGCAAGCACAAAACGTACACAGACTTTCGCAATACGGTAAATGAATATAGAGGCTTATGCCAGAAGTTGTATTAGTTGCGGAAAAGGTTTCGACTAAATTATTTTGCCATTGTTGAGCATCGAAAGTTTCGGTTTGCCAATGTGGCACAGTTGGATAACTGGTGTATCTGGGACCAGCTACATCATATTTTTTTATAAGCGAAGAATCGGCCATGCGTTTACGTAATTTTCATGCAAAACTAAAGGCCAAGTTTCGGAAAAATGATGAGGAATGTCATGTTTCCAAAATCAGAAACTAAGATACAGAACTCAAAAACAGCCTTTGGTCAAAAAAATAAGCAAGTTTCAATCAAGAATCGCTTATATTTATCGAAAGATTTTATTCAAATATTTTTATCAATGCCAACCTACAACCAAATCAAACGCCAAATAGATTTGAACCCTTTTGCTGAATTAATGCTACGGAATGAACTAAAGGCTTTACCAAGCATTATTCACGAAAACGAATACATTGATGCCTCGGTGCATGGCTATTGGAATACTCGACATGTGTTGCTTTTGGCTACAACGCAACGCATTTTATTAGTTGATAGCGATAACTACGGTGATGTTGAAGTCATCGAATTTCCTTATGATAAGACCGTTACGGTGCGTTGCCCAACGGCTGATTCTGTCGTTTTTGGTACGGCCGAACGTAAGGTAAAAGTTGATAATACGCTCGAAGAATACATTGCGGCTTTCTACGCAGTTGTGCAAGATAGATTGGCAGGAAAAGAACCGAAATTGTATCGAGAAAGAGATATTTACGCACAAGAAGAACAAACTGGTGAAGCCGAGCAACAAGCGAGCAACCCATTTCATGTGATTTTACGTGGACTCGATGGGCTGTCAAAAATGATAGTTCCGCAAGCGGAAGAAAACAAACCACAGTCGCTCACCCAAGATTCGCAAGCAACTGTGAAAGGTACAAAACAATCAACCGAAACAGAAAAAACATTGGATGAACTTTTGGCAGAATTAAACGCTTTGGTGGGTTTGGAGAATGTAAAAGAAGAAGTGAAAAGTTTGGTAAATGTGCTGAAAATTGAGAAAATCAGAAAAGAACAAGGCATTACGCTGCCCGACCGCTCGCTGCACATGGTTTTTCATGGAAATCCCGGTACGGGAAAAACAACTATCGCACGATTACTGGCAAAGATTTTTAAATCCTTAGGTATTTTGAGCAAAGGAACCCTTTATGAAACCGACCGCAGTGGTTTGGTGGCGGGTTATACTGGACAAACCTCGCTAAAAGTGCGTGAAGTTTGTCAGAAAGCAATGGGCGGAATTTTGTTTATTGACGAAGCCTACGCCCTTAATACCGAAGATACGTATGGTCCCGAAGCCGTGAATACAATTGTGAAATTTATGGAAGATAATCGTGATGATTTTGTGGTGATTGTGGCGGGTTATGAAGAAAAAATGACAGAATTTATCAACTCAAACCCCGGTTTACATTCGAGATTTAATAAATACATTGCTTTCAAAGATTATACACCCGAAGAATTGGTCGATATTTTCTTGTTGCAAACTGCCAAAGTGCAACTAAAAGTAGAGGAAGATGCCCAAGAAAAGGTTTATAAGTTATTCAAGGAACTCTACGAAGACCGAGATTCGTCTTTCGGAAATGGTCGTCTGGCTCGTAATATTTTTGAAAAAACTTATGAAAAACAAGCCAATCGCTTGGTGAATGAGGGCATTGAAAATGCCAATATTAGCCTGATAAAAGAAGAGGATATTCCTGTGATGGATGTGTAGGAGCATCCAGTTTGGACGTTCCTACGGGACTACAATTCTTCTATACTTTTTAGATAAATTTCAGCTTGCCTTAAAACTTCATTTCTTTGAGTTTCTGGCATTTTATTGAGTGTTACGTAAGCCATGCCAATACGTGGATTTCGCTCCAGTTTTGCTCGGTTTCGTTCATAAAAATGCCAGTAAAACGAATTGAGCGGACAAGATTTATGACCAACTTTCTTGCTTTTATCATAAAAACACGAGCTGCAATAATCACTCATTTTATCAATATAATTGGCTGAAGCAACGTAAGGTTTTGAACCAACAATGCCGCCATCAGCATATTGGCTCATGCCACGAGTATTCGTGATTTCGACCCATTCAATGGCATCAATGTAAATGCCCAAATACCACTCATCAATCTCATCGGGGTTGATGCCTGCCAGCAAACAAAAATTCCCAATAACCATCAATCGCTGAATATGGTGGGCATAAGCCAAATTCAATGATTGACCAACGGAGTGTTTCATGCAATTCATTTTGGTGCGGCCAGTCCAAAAGAAATCGGGGAGTTTTAATTGGTGTTCAAAATAATTAAGTTTCTGAAAATCAGGCATTTTGTTCCAATAAATGCCCCTCATGTATTCTCTCCAGCCGATAATCTGACGCACAAAACCTTCAATTTGAGCAATTGAAATATCATCTTGATTTTGTTGCCAATGCTCAACTGCTCGTTCAACTACTTCTAAAGGTGAAAGTAATTTTATATTCATCGAAAACGATAAGCGTGAGTGATAAATCGACCAATATTGCATCGCCATGGCATCTTCATAAGTACCAAAATTCGGTAAGCAATTTCTCACAAAAAACTCCAATAATTGTAAAGATTCTTGTCGAGTAACTGGCCAAAGAAAGTTCTTGGCGTTTACGCTACCGATGGTTTTTATTTCTTGGTTTTGTATAAGTTCATAAATATCGGAAACGTCTCGGCTGAAAATCAAAGGTTCGACTGGGCGGTGGCCTTTCGGGAGTTTTTTGCGGTTATCGGCATCGTAATTCCATTGGCCTGTGAGCGGCTCGTTTCCATCCATCAGAATTCCGTATTTTTTTCGCATCATACGGTAAAAACTCTCCATCAGAAAAGTCTTTTTTCCTTTGAAAAAATCGCCCAGTTCGTTTCTTTTGCTCAAGAAATGTTCGGTGTCATAAGTCTTGGTAGGAATATTGAGCGTAGCCGAAAAAGCTTTTAATTGTTCATCAAGTCGATATTCGTCAGGGATTTGGTATTCAAATTGCGTAATTTGGTTTTGCTCAATAATCTGTGTAAGGTTTTTGGTCAGCGATTGTGTATTTTGCTCATCGTCCAGGTGTAAGTAGATTATGTCATGCCCTTGATTTTCAATGTTTTGAGCAAATAAACGCATGGCCGAAAAGAAGCCAATGACCTTTTGTATATGATGCCGAACGTAGTCAGTTTCCTGCCGCATTTCCATCATTACGTATAAAATATTATTGCTTTTTTCTTTAAACCAAGAATGATTATGATTGAGCTGGTCGCCCAAAATTAGTCGAAGAACCATGCGTTTTTTATCAATGTTTCATGGTTTTAACTCTTATAGCTCCAATTTGTTTTGAAATAAAAAAATCCCATTCGAGAAAATTCTTGAATGGGATTTTTGAAATTCCTGCGAAATTTATTTCTTCAACTCATTACTCATCGAATACGGAAAATCTGATTCGTTGATACCTTTACTTTTATTTGGTGTAGCTGACATTTTTAGCGTAAATGAGCCTCCTTTCATAATATCGGCGTAGTTGAGGTAATTTTTTGTGTAATTTACATTGTTCAGACTCGCACCGCTCACATATACATTTTCGCTGTTATTGGCAGGAGCGTTTATCGTGAAAGTCTTGCCATTTTGCAACTTAATGGTCGCTTTCTGGAATAACGGTGAACCTAAAACATATTGGTCAGTACCTGGGGCAACGGGGTACATTCCGAGTGCGGAAAAAACGTACCAAGCCGAGGTTTGTCCATTGTCTTCATCACCACAGAGGCCGTCGGGTTGTGGCGTGTAGAGTTTTTTCATGATATTTCTTACATGATATTGTGTTTTCCACGGCTCGCCCGCATAATTGTATAGATACGGCATGTGCTGAATCGGCTGATTTCCGTGGGCATATTGCCCCATATTCATCACCAACATTTCGGTAATCTCGTGAATCTGAATACCGTAATACGAAAAATCAAAAGTTGGCGGAGCCGAAAATACCGAGTCTAATTTGGCCACAAAATTTTTCTTACCACCCATCAAGTCAGAAAGTCCCTGAATGTCATGAAACACACACCAAGTCCAGTGCCAAGAGCAGCCTTCGGTGAAAGCATCACCCCATTTATCGGGTCTGAACGGCGACTGAAAAGTGCCATTTTGGTTCTTTCCACGCACAAAATTGGTCGATTTGTCAAAAACATTGCGGTAATTTTGGGCTCTTTTAGCGTATAAATCAATTTCGGCTTGAGGGCGTTTCAAAAGTTTGGCTAATTTCCAAATCGTAAAATCATCGTAGGCATATTCGAGTGTTCGAGCAGTGTTTTCGTTGATACCTACATCATAAGGCACATAACCGAGGGTGTTGTAGTACTGCACGCCCAAACGCCCAACCGAACTCAAAGGCCCCGCTTGATTGGCATTTTTGGTGATAGCTTCGTAAAGTTTTTCAATTTCCTGCACTTTTACACCTTTCAGATAAGCATCGGCAATAATCGAAGCCGAATTTGAGCCAACCATACAATCTCTATGCCCCGGACTTGCCCATTCGGGTAGCCAGCCACTTTCTTTGTAAGTATTAGATAAACCCTCCATAATTTGTGCATTCATTTCGGGAAACATCAAATTAAAGAAAGGAAAAACCGCACGGAAAGTATCCCAAAAACCATTGTCAGTAAACATATATCCATCGGCAACTTGACCATTGTAAGGGCTGTAATGCACGATTTTATTTTCCTTATTTATCTCATAAAACTTACGTGGAAAAAGCATTGTATGGTACAGAGCCGTATAAAATGTACGCATTTCGTCGTCTGAGCCGCCTTCAACTTTAATTCTGTTGAGTTGCGAATTCCAAGAAGCAGCAGCTTTAGCTACGAGTTGGTCGAAATTTTGCTCTCCAATTTCGTTTTGGAGGTTTAGTTCTGCTTGTTCTGGACTAATAAACGACGAAGCAATTTTTAAGTTTACTTGCTCGTTAGCTTTGGTCTTAAATCGGATAATGCTACCCGAGTGTTTACTTTCGATTTCGAGATTATTCGGCATGATTTCGCCCTCCTTTACACCATAAACTTCTTCAAAATCTTTATCGACATAAATCACAAAATAGTTTTTGAAGTTTTCGGGTACACCACCCGAAGAATTTCGTGCATAGCCAACGATTTTCCGTTCTTTCGGGAAAACTTTGATGTAAGAATTCTTGAAAAAACCATCTATAATCAAATATGCTTTATCGGTTTGTGGATAGGTGATACGGAAGCGTGCAGCACGCTCAGTAGGCGTAATTTCGACGGTCGTGTTATAATCTGAAAGATAGGCTCGGTAGTAATGCGGCTTTGAAACTTCGGCCTTGTGCGAAAACCAAGATTCTCGTTTGTTTTCGTCAAAAACGAGCTTCTCGGTAGTAGCAAAAATCGAAAAAGCACCGTAATCATTTATCCATGGTGAAGGTTGGTGAGTTTGTTTGAAGCCTCTAATTTTATTGCTGGCATACTGATAGCACCAGCCATCGCCCATTTTATTGGTTTGTGGCGTCCAGAAATTCATGCCCCATGGTAGTGCAATAGCAGGGTAGGTATTGCCGTTTGAGAATTCAAATTTTGAATCGCTCCCAACCAAGGGGTTGACGTATTTTACTAAATTTTCTTGGGTTTGGCCAAAAGAAATGTAACCTACAAAAATAAGTAGGATTGAAAGAAAGGATTTTTTCATTGAGAGATTTTAAATCGTAGTTGAGTTGAAAAGTTTATTTTAAGAGATTTTGCATGGCTTCAAGGTTATGTTCTTCATCAAAAATAGCTTTGATTGGAATCTCAAATCCTTCAATGACTTGGCTTTTCACGAACCCATTTGATGATTTTAGATTTAGTTCATATTGACCATTTACTATCAAATATTGCTCTAAAACTTCTTTTTCGGCATCAATTATCCAATATTCGCCAACTTTGTGGTTTTCATAGTCAGTAAATTTTACGCCTCGGTCTTTGTCTTTTGTGCCATCGGATAAAACCTCTACAATAAAATCGGGTACTGGAAATAAAACTTGTTTTTTTGTGAATGATTTTGACTTTTCGGTATTAAAAAACACAATATCGGGTTCATAGTCGTTACGAGTAAAAGTTGTCATGATTTTCTCGAAACCAACAAAACCTAATTTATTCTTACGGACATACACATTTATCAATTGATAAAGCAGTCCTGTAGCTTCATTATGCTCTCTACGCACGGGTGAGTGCGTAATGATTTCGCCATTGATAAACTCAATTTTCATCTGCTCGTCAATGTCGTTATAAAACTTGTGGCGGCGTTGAGTTTCATCATTTAGCTTGTCAGCTACTTTCCTAACTAAGTCGGGAGCATCGGGCAAGTCCATTATTTTATCCAATAAATCTTCTTGAAACATGAGCTTTTATCGTTTAAAACTAATAACGTTACTAAAATAGTCAAAATTCCACAAAAGTTGTAAAAGTTTCTTAAACCAACCCCTCTGGATTTGGAATAAAATTCAAAAATGAATCGCTGTGTTTTTTATATTTTTCGGTGTCGAGTGTATAAAGAAACGCCCCTTTTTTCGAGAAACCTTTTTGTTTTTCTTTCAACTTAACCAAGAGTCCTGTCGAAAGGATTTTTCTGCTGAAATTTCGTTTATCGAAATTGCTTCCATAAATTGCTTCGTAGAGATTCAATATTTGCGGAATCGTAAATTTTTCGGGCATTAATTCAAAGCCAATCGGGTGAAAAGCGGCTTTATAACGCAGGCGTTCGATGGCAATTTTTATCATTTCTCGATGGTCGAAAAGCAATTCGGGTAAATCTTGCATCGAAAACCACTGAGCATGGTGCGTATCCGAAATCTTTGTTTCGTAGTCTTTTACATTAACCAACGCATAGTATGCCACTGCAACCGTACGCTCAACGGGGTCACGAGTAGGGTCGCCAAAGGCATTGAGTTGTTCCAAAAAAATGCCAGTTACGCCCGTTAATTCAAACAAAATTCGCTCGGCTGCTTGGTCGAGGCTTTCGTTGGGTTTGAGCCAACCACCCATCAACGACCAAGTATCGTGGTCAGTTTGCACACCACGTTTTACCAACAAAAGTTTTAATTCTTCGCCATCAAAACCAAAAATGATGGAGTCGAGGGCCACCAAACATTTGGTCTGTTGTTTATAAAGTTCTAACATTCAGGGTTTTATAGATTATAATTGTAGGTCAGTGTCATGAATTATCAGCAATATAAGGAAGTAGCCATCCATGCACAACAAAAGTAGGTATTTTCTCTAAAAAACTCGTATTTTTGCACAAAAAAGCCTAAATGTCATTGCTAAAAATCAATCATTTACATAAGTCTTTCGAGGGAGTAAAGGCAGTTAACGATATTTCAATTACACTCGAAAAAGGTAAGGTTTTAGCAATTTTAGGTGAAAGCGGCTCAGGAAAAACCACACTTCTGCACTTGATTGCAGCTCTATACGAACCAGACTCTGGAACGCTTCTACTTGATAATGAACGTATTACGCCGCCTTCAGAAAAATTGATTGCTGGGCATCCCGATATTAAGTTGGTCAGGCAAGATTACGGACTTTTTCCAAATATGTCAATTCGAGCAAACATTGCTTATGAATTGCGTTATTATGAAGAAAATTACAGAAATGAAAGAGTAGATAAACTCCTTGAAATAAGTGGCCTATCTCATGTACAAAATCATGTACCTCGACAAGTTTCGGGTGGTGAACAGCAGCGAGCCACCATAGTAAAAGCCATTGCCGAAGAACCCAAACTGTTATTACTTGATGAGCCTTTTAGTCATTTAGATGCAGTGAATAAACGTAGGTTGAAGAGCGAAGTTTCAAACCTCATCAAGGCCGAAGAAGTCAGTTGTATTTTTGTGACGCACGATGTTACTGATGCCTACGGAATGGCCGATGAATTGCTAATCATGCAAAATGGTAATGCTCTGCAACTCGGTTCGCCCGAAGAAATCTATCAAAACCCAATCAATCAGTATGTGGCTGAGATTACGGGGGAAACTTCGTTGGGTTCTGAGTTAGGAGTTCTAAGTTCTGAGTTGTATAACCATACAGAAAATTTGAGCAAGTTCTGCAAACCAATCAGCACTCAGCACTCAGAACTCAGAACTTTTCTCCGTCCCGAACAGATTCGAGTTTCTGAAAAATCAGATATTATAGCTACTATCTTGTCAGTCAAATTTTTGGGAGCATACTATGAAGTGGCTTTACAAGTGGATAAATCTACTCTGAAAATGTATAGTTTTGATAGACTTAACGTAGGTGAGAAGATTGGAATTGAGATAAAATCTTTAAGTTAAAATATCTTTTCAAGTAACGAGAAATAGATAAAAAATCTATTCTCAAAAACCAAAGCAGATATTTTCTGTTTACGTTGAATAAAATTTAGATAAAAATTTATTCTATTCTTTTGGTTTTGTTTAGCTAAATTCTCAACTTTGTATCGGTATCAAGAATTTCTAATTAATTTTAGAAAACCAACCGAGTCGCAAACGCTACGGTGGTCAAAAGATGCGGGCTGTTCTAAAGTCAAAAATGTTTTTGTTTTTCTCTTCAAAAAAGCCTTCTTCAATTTCTTGTAAACCGCCAATTTATTTTAAAATCATTAACAAAACATAGCATTTATGCCTTATTTATTCACTTCTGAATCTGTATCGGAAGGCCACCCAGATAAAGTATCGGACCAAATCTCAGATGCCCTCATTGATAATTTTATGGCGTTTGACCCTTCTTCTAAAGTAGCTTGCGAAACTTTGGTAACGACAGGTTTAGTAGTTTTGGCAGGAGAAGTAAAAACACAAACGTATCTCGACGTACAATCTATTGCTCGTGAAGTAATCCGTAAAATCGGTTACACGAAGTCGGAGTATATGTTTGAAGCAAATTCTTGCGGAATTATCTCGGCTATTCACGACCAATCGGCTGACATCAATCAAGGTGTTGACCGTAAAACGGCTGATGATTTTGAATCAAAAGCAAATGCTCAAGGTGCTGGTGACCAAGGTATGATGTTTGGCTATGCCACCCGTGAAACTGACAACTACATGCCATTGGCTTTGGATTTAGCTCATACTATTCTCCAAGAAATGTCATATATCCGTAATAATGAGCCAAATTTGATTCCTTATTTACGTCCAGATGCAAAATCTCAGGTAACAATCGAATATTCTGACGATAACGTTCCACAAAGAATTGATACAATCGTAGTTTCTACACAGCATGATGATTTTGCTGCTGATGAAGAAATGTTAGCGAAAATCAAGGCTGATGTTATCAATATCGTTATCCCACGTGTACAAGCTAAGTTGAAAGCTGATTTACAAGCTTTATTCAACGACCAAATCACGTACCACATCAATCCAACTGGTAAATTTGTAATCGGTGGACCACACGGAGATACAGGTTTAACAGGTCGTAAAATTATCGTTGATACCTACGGTGGTAAAGGTGCTCATGGTGGTGGTGCTTTCTCTGGAAAAGACCCTTCAAAAGTTGACCGTTCGGCAGCTTATGCCACTCGCCACGTAGCTAAAAACTTAGTAGCGGCTGGTCTTTGCGACGAAGTACTTGTACAAGTTTCTTACGCTATCGGTGTTGCAAAACCATGTGGTTTGTTTATTGATACCTACGGAACTGCCAAAGTTGATTTGACTGACGGTGAAATCGCTCAAAAAGTTGGCGAAATCTTCGATATGCGTCCGTACGCAATCGAGCAACGTTTGAAATTACGTAACCCAATCTACTCAGAAACAGCCGCTTACGGACACATGGGACGTAAAAACGAAATCGTAACTAAAACTTTCAAAGGGCCAGATGGCACAACCGTTACGAAAGAAGTAGAACTTTTCACTTGGGAAAAATTGGATTACGTTGATGCTGTAAAAGCAAAATTCGGTTTGTAAAAAAGTGTAGTCAGTGCGAACACTGACAACGGCTAAATATAAAAGAACGGAAGTCGAAAGGCTTCCGTTTTTTGTTTATGGTAGCACAAGTTTCTAAGTTATGTTTTGCGTTTAAAACATTCCCAAAAAACACTTTGTTCAATCTGAAAAAGAATGAGTAATTTCGCAGCAAAAACTATCAAACTGAATGAAACTCAACAAACAAAATAGAGGTATCATTCTGAGTATGCTTTGTCTGCTATCGCTCTCGACAATGGCTCAGATTGCTAAACCTGCAAGCGTTCCTCAAACTTCAACTCCTCAACCAACCAAACCAACCGTTTATGCCATCATCGAGCAAGTGCGTAAAAAACACGCTCCTGATAAGCGAGTAGCATTTTTTCAAGCCGAACTTGACTCTAACCGAATTGTGGGTAAAACCAATTTGCCAGCCGCCAAGAAAGATTTATTAAATCGCTTAAAATCAAATGGTTATACATTGCTCGATGCCGTAAAACTATTGCCCGATAACGAATTGCTCGAAAACCGTAATTGTGGGGTTGCTAATATTTCGGTGCTAAACTTACGTAGCCAACCCAAAGAGTCTGCCGAATTGGCTTCACAAGCCTTGCTCGGAACACCACTCAAAGTGCTTGACCGTGAACGCAATTGGTACATGATTCAAACCCCCGATAATTACATTGGTTGGGCCGATGGATCGACTTTCGCTCGCATTACTCAATACCAATTCGACCGCTACCAAGCCAATAAATTTTTGATGTTTGCCAAACCTTACGGTTTTTCATATGCCAAAGCCGACGAAAATTCTCAGACTATTTCTGACCTTACTTGGGGAAATGTTTTGGCCGTAAAAGATACACTACAAGATTTTTATGAAGTAATTTACCCCGACGGTCGCAATGCTTTTATATTGAAAAAAGAAGTCATCGGACACCAAGAATGGAAACAGTCTGTCACGGCTTCCGAACAAAACTTGGTCAATGCTGCTTTCAGAATGCAAGGTTTGCCTTATTTATGGGGTGGAACTTCGTGGAAAGGTGTTGATTGTAGCGGTTTTACTCGTATGGTTTATCAATCGAACGGAATTTTACTACCACGTGATGCTTCGCAGCAAGTTTGGGCGGGTGAAGAAGTGCCTTTCGATAGCCTTCAAGTAGGAGATTTATTGTTTTTTGGCGAAAAAGCTACGCCCGAAAAATCAGAACGTGTCGTACACGTAGGAATGTGGTTGGGTAATAAAGAATTTATTCATTCATCGGGAATGGTAAGAATCAGTAGTTTTGATGAGCGTTCTCCACGCTACGACGCCCACAATGCAGGCCGATATTTAAGAGCCAGACGCATTTTAGGCACGGATAAAGGAATCGTTTCGTTAAAGAAATAATTTCCTCATGATAAGCGTTGGCAAGGCTCGAAGCCTTGCCAACGCTAAAACAAGTAAAAGTTATTTGTCAAACTTACACTTATTGCATAAATTCGTACATTCTTAAAAATATTCAACTAATTATATAAAAATGAAAAAATCAATCATTTTTTCAGTCTTTACGCTCCTTGTGGTTTTGGCCTGTAAGCAAACCCAGAAAACGCTTTCTGACGAAAGTTATTCTAAGCTAACCGACGACGAAAAACGCAAAGTAGAACACGCAATTGATGGAATCCAGTTGGCCGACCCAGATTTGGAAGTAACGCTTTTTGCGTCAGAGCCAATGATGATGAACCCAACCAATATGGATATTGATGCCAAGGGAAGAGTCTGGATTTGTGAAGGATATAATTATAGAAATAAACTAAATCCAAAGAATCCATACAACAAAAAGGGTGATAGAATCTTGATTATGGAAGATACTAATCAAGATGGAAAAGCCGATAAAAGCACGGTTTTTTATCAAGGCGAAGACATCAACTCTGCTCTCGGAATCTCGGTTTTGGGCAATAAAGCAATCGTTTCTTGCTCGCCAAATGTATTTTTATTTACCGATGAAAACAATGATGGCAAAGCTGATAAAAAAGAA
This sequence comes from Emticicia sp. W12TSBA100-4, assembly GCF_040253585.1. Lineage (NCBI taxonomy): Bacteria > Pseudomonadati > Bacteroidota > Cytophagia > Cytophagales > Leadbetterellaceae > Emticicia > Emticicia sp. W12TSBA100-4. The sequence continues at coordinate 58,530 of NZ_JBELAU010000013.1, read as the reverse complement.
ATTATTTTCACTGGCTTGAAAGGAGTTCAGCACGACCATGCCATTCACGCTTTTACGTTTGGACCTGACGGAAAACTCTATTTCAACGGTGGAAACGAAGTACAAACATTAAGCGATAAAAACGGTAAAGAACTAACCGATGATTTAGGCCGACCTTTCTCTACGTATAAACAAGGAAAAGTTTTCAGATGTGATATTGATGGCTCAAATGTGGAGATTTTAGGGCATAATTTCCGTAATAACTACGAAGTAGCTCTTGATTCTTACGGCCGTATGTGGCAGTCAGATAATGATGATGATGGCAACAAAGGTGTGCGTATCAACTACGTGATGGACTATGGCAATTATGGCTATAAAGATGAAATGACTGGTGCAAGCTGGCAGGAACGCCGCACTAATTGGGAGTCTGAAATTCCACTTCGTCATTGGCACTTAAACGACCCAGGCGTTGTGCCAAATTTACTCCAAACAGGTGCTGGCTCGCCAACGGGTATGATTGTGTATGAAGGAAAGCTTTTACCCGAAAAATATCGTAATCAAGTTATTCACTGCGATGCTGGGCCGAGTATTGTGCGTTCATATCCAGTTACTAAAAATGGTGCTGGTTTTACAGCAACAATCAATAATATTTTAGATGGCTCGAAGCGTGACCAGTGGTTCCGCCCATCAGATATTACGACTGCTCCCGATGGTTCGATTTTCGTAGCTGACTGGTATGACCCAGGTGTGGGTGGGCACGCCATGGGAGATTCACTTCGTGGACGTATTTATAGAATCGCTCCAAAAGGCGAGGCTTATTCTGTGCCAAAATTTGATTTTGAAACTGCCGAGGGTTGCGTTGAAGCTCTCCAAAATGCCAATGTAGCCGTACGTTATTTGGCTTGGACAAAATTAAACTCGCTCCAAGAAAAAGCTGAAGAGGCTTTATTGAAATTATGGAAAGATGACGACTCTCGTATGCGTGCAAGAGCCTTGTGGTTGTTGGGTAAAATCAAGGGTAAAGAAGCAAAGTACTTGCAAGAAGCCGCTAATGATGCTGACGAAGACATTCGCATCACGGCCATTCGTTTATCTCGTGAATTAAGTATTGATAATACTGCAACTCTTCAAAAACTTTCTACCGACCCATCGGCACAAGTGCGTCGTGAAGTAGCTTTGGCTATTCACCATAATACGTCTCCTGCCGCTGCCAACATTTGGGCAACACTGGCCAGCCAATATGATGGCAAAGATAGATGGTATTTAGAGGCACTCGGTATTGCGGCTGATAATCAATGGGATAAGTTTTTTGCGAGTTATTTGGCAAAAGCTGGCGAAAAATGGAGAACTGATGCCGCTGCTAAAGACTTAGTGTGGCGTAGTCGCTCAGCTGATAATATTTTCCGTTTGGCTGAATTGGCAAAATCAAGCAAAGATAATCTGCGTTATTTCCGTGCTTTTGATTTTCAAAGTAATCCTGAAAAAACAAAAATTTTACTCGGCATGCTCGATGGTGGAAATGCAACGGGTGACATCATGACTTTAGTGTTCAAGCATTTAGATATGAATACTGCCAAACAAGACCCGCTTTTCAAGAGCCTTCTACCAAAAGTTTTGGATGGTATAAAAAATCCAACCGATTATCTGGATTTAGTAAAACGTTATGAACTGAAAGACCAAGTGGCTCGTCTAACTGAAATGGCAATGAAAGATTCGGTTTTGGGTGGAGAAGCGGCCAAGATTCAAGTAAAAATGAATGGTTTGGGCGAATTTCAAAAGCTAACTCAAAACAAAGATGAAGACATCGTGCGTAAAGCGATTGGCGTTTACGGTGGCGTTGACGAAAAACCAGTAACCGACTATTTGGTAAGTTTATTCAATAACAAAAATCTCAGCAAAGGTGTGCGTAACCAAGCTATGTATGCCATGTATGGCTGGAATAGTGAAGAAATTTTGTGGAATTTAGTAAAAGCCAATAAGGTTTCGGAAGAAGTAATGCCGATTGCCAAGAAGATTTTGTTGGGAACATGGCACAGCGATATTCGCACTGATGCTATGAAAATGTTTGGTGCTGAAATGGACAAAGAATTGGGCGATATTAACGAGTTGGCCAAAGGTGTAGGCAATGTAGCGAGTGGACAGAAAGTATTTAAAATGTATTGCACGGCTTGCCATCAAGTAAAAGGTGAGGGTGTAAACTTCGGCCCAGCATTGACCGAAATCGGCAGTAAATTGTCTAAAACTGCACTATACTCAGCTATTATCAACCCAAGTCAAGGCATTAGCTTTGGTTATGAAGGCTACAAACTCAAACTCAAAGACGGAACAGAAGTAGAAGGAATGATTTTGAGTAAAACTGAAAATGATATCAACGTCAAACAAATCGGCAGCACAAATCCAACGGCTTTCAAGCGTGCGGATATTGTTTCGATGGAAGAAAACGAAGAATCATTAATGCCGAAATTCCCACTACAAAAACAAGAAATGGTTGATTTAGTGGAGTATTTGCGTACGCTGAAAAAACAGTAACAATAATAGTATTTTCTATTTATGAACAGGAGCATAGCAATCGTTATGTTCCTGTTTTGTTTTTGAGTAGTTTTGCAAAATCCATTCTATCAAACAAAACTCTATGAAAAAAAACGTACTGAGCCTATGCTTTGTTTTGATGTTTATCAATGCTCTATTTGCTCAAAATACCTCTACTTTTACCAATCCATTATTGCCCTCAGGGGCTGACCCGTATAGTTTTTATAAAGACGGCTACTATTATTACACCCACACCCAACAAAACAAGCTGACGATTTGGAAAACCAAAAGTTTGGCTGATTTGAAAACCGCCGAATCAAAAACAATTTGGACACCGCCCGCAGGAACGATGTACTCAAAAGAATTGTGGGCTCCCGAAATACATTTTATTCAAGGAAAATGGTATATGTATTTTGCGGGCGATGATGGCGATAACAATCATCATCGAATGTATGTGCTTGAAAATCCTTCACCCGACCCAATGAAGGGTGATTGGACATTTAAAGGAAAAGTTGCTGACGAATCGGCCGATAAATGGGCAATTGATGGTGATGTCTTTGAGCATCGTGGACAATTATACATGATTTGGTCAGGCTGGGAAGGAGATAAAAACGGTCAACAAAACATTTACATTGCCAAAATGAAAAACCCGTGGACGATTACGGGCGGACGCTCGAAAATATCTGGCTCAGACTTTGATTGGGAAAAACACGGTGATTTGAACGAACCAAATCTTAAACACGTAAACGTAAACGAAGGCCCACAAATATTGAAACACGGCAAGAAATTATTCATTATTTACTCAGCAAGTGGCTGTTGGACAGATTTTTATGCTCTCGGAATGCTCACAGCCGATGCCAATGCCGATTTGATGAATCCGAAAAGTTGGAAGAAATCTCCAGAACCATTATTTAAGCAATCGCCCGAAAATAAAGTTTTTGCACCAGGACATAATTCATTTTTCAAATCGCCCGATGGTAAAGAAGATTGGATTTTGTACCACGCTAATTCTGAACCCAATCAAGGTTGTGGAAAATTCCGCTCACCACGTATGCAAAAGTTTACTTGGAATGCCGACGGTACACCAAATTTTGGCGTTCCTGTAAAAGAAAATGAAGTATTGGCTATTCCTTCGGGGAGGTGAAAGTAAATTAGAAAATTGATTTTCTTCAAGCACGAGTTTATCATAGACTCGTGCTTTTTGTTTGTTAGAAAAATTATATTTTAAAAACGTGAAATAAAATCCCCAATTATTGAGCGTCTCATTGAAATTTTCCCCCAAAAATAGCTAAAAATGGCATGGAATATTTTTTTTGCCTATTGATGTGTTACTAAATCAAAATTATTTTAAAACACAAACAATTATAATTATGGCAACGCAATATGAAATTCTCAATAATTCGCTCAATGACCTTGTAGAAATTAATTATAGCCGAATTGATGGATACAAAACCGCAGCAAAAGATATTGATGGTGGAGACTTACAGGAGTTTTTTCAGAAAGGAGTAACCCAAAGCGAAAACTTTGTAGATGAATTAGTGGAGCATATTTCAAAATTTAAGGGAGAGCCAGCTACATCAGCAACCTTTATGGGCAAGATTCATCAAGCTTGGATTAATTTCAAGGCTACGATTAGTTCAAACAACCGTGAAACTATCTTGAATTCTTGCGAATTTGGCGACCGAACTGCCTTAGAGGCTTACGATATAGTTCTGGGCTTAGATAAGGTAAAAGCTTCGCCCGATTTTATGAATTTCTTGAGCAAACAACGCCAGACAATCGCTAATACTTTGGCAGGAATTAAACTTTTGCAGGTGCGTGAAGCAATTGCGTAAAATCCAACACAACTCAATATAAATCCAACACAATTAAGATTAAGAGTAAATCCACAAAATTTATAATAGTTATTAGATTCATCCAGCTTTAAAAATTGAGTTTTTGTGTATATAGGGATAACAAAATCTGCACAACTTTTAAATCTGCTATCCCTATAATTAGTTATTTTGTTTATTTGAAATTTTGGTTTTAGGTAAAAAATATTCCAAAATGATGTGCTTAGCTGACTGCTGCTTTATGGAAATCATATACAAACAAGTAAACGATTTAAGCCAAATATAAAAATGCAAAACAATAGCAAAGACATTTTGAGGGAGCTGGTAAGCATTTTCAAAATCAACTTATCAAGAGCCCGTGTTTATGAAAAACTCTTGAGCATGACAGCAAACCATGATTTGAATAGTCATTTTCAAGAACAGCTAAACGATTCTAATCGAATGGTAAAAGAGCTTGAATTGATATTCAATGAGACTGTAGAAGACAGTGAAAAGAAAGTGCTATTTGAAGACTTACAACTAAGTCAACCTCAGTTTTATTTTGGCATGGCTCAAAACTCGGATAATATTCCGACGATAGTTATTTCTTGCAAATTTGGTGACGAATACCTCAAAGGCAAATACCAAAAAGCCATGCAGTTTTTTGATTTTAGGTATTTCCCGAAGCTAAAAAACATCATGAACAAGTATGTTTCAGATATCCATCAGATGATGCAGGTTTTAGAAATAACCTTTTCGGATAATAAACTTCTTCCTTCATAGCAAGGATTTATATATATCCAGATTAAAACGTGGCACGTTGCTGACAATCAATTTTTGTTTCAGTTTCGTGTTACGTTTACTTTTTTACTAAACATACAACAAAATGGAAAATCAAGAATTTAAAGAAATCGCTCAAATCATTGATTCGGTAAAGTTTGGTATGTTGTCAACGCTTGGCAAAGGTAATAAAATACACAGCCGCCCCATGACCACCAGTCAGATAGAAGACAACGGACACATTTGGTTTTTTACGAGTATCGAAACCGATTTAGTGAAAGAAATCTCGCTCAAAGATAGCATACAGCTCTCATACGCCGAGCCTACAAATAATGTATATATTTCAATCAATGGCGATGCCGAAATCATTAATGATAAAGCCAAGAAAGAAGAATTGTGGACACCTTTGGCCAAAGCATGGTTTCCGAAAGGAGTTGACGACCCCAATTTGGTTTTGGTAAAGATAAAAGTAAATGAAGCTGAGGTTTGGGACAGTGGCTCTAATAAAATACTGACTTTAGCCAAGATTGTTAAAGCTATTTTTAGCTCTGAAAAGTTTGAAGCAGACGATGATTCGCACAAAGTTATAAAAATGTAATGCAATGGATTTAAGAACAGAAGAACCATTTTGGTTGATGAGAAGCGGAATTATTCAGTCTTTTCCATCCATAAAAAAGTCGGCAAACACAGAAGTAGTAATTTTAGGCGGAGGCATAACTGGCTCATTAATAGCCTTTTACTTAGCAAAGGCTGGAATTTCGGCCATATTAATCGACAAACGTAAAATCGGTATGGGTAGCACTTGTGCCAGCACTGCTCTTTTACAGTATGAAATCGATACTCCATTGCAAGAATTACAAGGATACGTAGGTTTTGAAAACGCCGCTCGCAGCTACCAACTTTGTATAGAGGCAATTACCAAAATAGAGAAAATAGTAAAAGAACTTAACGTTGAGGTCGGTTTTTCGAAGCGTAGAAGTTTTTACTATGCTTCTAATAAAAGTGATGCAAAAGAACTGCCTAAAGAATATGAATTAAGAAAGCAAGTAGGCATTGATTTAGAATACTGGGAAGAAGAAGAAATCAAAAATAAATTTGGTTTTTCGGCCTCAGCAGCCTTGATGTCGAAAGATGGAGCTCAGATTGATGCTTATTCATTTACACATCATTTATTAGATTATGCTCAGAAAAACGGTGTGAAGGTTTTTGATGACTCAGAAGTTACCGAAATTATCCATCATAAAAATAGCGTTGAACTCACCACCAAATACGGTTTAAAAATTGATGCAAAGAAGTTGATTATTGCCAGTGGATATGAATCTCAGCAGTTTTTATCAAAAAAAATAGTACAATTCAATTCTTCGTTTGCAATCGTGAGCGAGCCTTTCGAGCAAAAAGAGCTTTGGTTAGATAACTGCCTCATTTGGGAAACCGCTCGGCCGTATTTGTATTTACGCACAACTGACGATAACCGTGTTTTGATTGGCGGAAAAGATGAAGAATTTTACAATCCCCAAAAACGAGATGCCCTCAACGATAAAAAAGCGATGCAGTTGGAGAAAGAATTCAATAAACTCTTTCCTGATTTGCTTTTCAGAACCGATTTTAAATGGGCTGGTACTTTTGCCGAAACCAAAGATGGTTTACCGTATATCGGAGCAGTAGACGAACGCCCTAATACTTATTTTGCTATGGGTTTTGGCGGAAATGGCATCGTTTTTAGTCTTTTAGCTGCCGAAATCATTCGTGATGAATTGACAGGAAAGCAAAATAATGATGCAAAAATCTTTGGATTTGATAGATAAAACAAACGAGGCTACATTCAAAACGTAGCCTCGTTTGCTTCTTGGAGAAAACCCACCATGATAGCGTCATTTTCTAAACACCCGAATAGTTTTTGTATTATTATTTTGTTTTACACTTAAAAAATACTGTCCTGAAGCACTTTTACTCAAAATTTGCTCAATTTGAGGTTTTATTGATTCCCAATCACCTGAGTTTTGGTATAGCTTATTTCCCATTTTATCGCTCATCATTATTTCAAATTCTCCTTCGGGGGCTTTTTCATTGATTAACAAATCAATTTTTCCATCGGTAGTGTTAGGGAAAACTGTGGCATTGAGTGAGGTGGGTTCTGGATCTAAATCACTTTTTGTCTGAGCAACAGTAGAAACGCCGTCAGTTATACTTTTGAGTGTTTTACCAACCCTAATTCGGTCAATAATCACTTCCGAACCTACAAGTATACTGCTTTGTGATAATACAATATTTGATAAATTTGGAATACGCACTTTACTCACTGACTGATTTAAAACCCTTCCAGAATAATAATCTCTATAAGAAGTTGTCAAACTCGAAGTTCCTATTTTGTCTCCCGCCAAAAAATAACTAAAATTCACGTCTATGACAGGGCTTAGTTGGTTTTTTGTTAAATCCTCATTTCCTAATGAAATAGCAGCAATAATTTGGTCATTTTTATCCCTCACAACGAGTGAATTAAAAGTAATATAGTCGAAACACACGGGGGTATTTACCAAAGAAAATTTGAGAAGTGGTTGTGTAGGTTCTTCTTTTGAGCTAAGAAACATGAAATAATTTGATGGACTCAGAAATGAGGTTAGATATTCATCACATCTGAAATTCCAACCTAAACTATTGATTCGCTGCATGGCTTTATAATTGAGCTGAAAACTAACGAAAATCTGGTCGTTGGCTGGTGCTTTTAAAGCTCGTTTTACATCTTGTCCGTTTCTATTCAAATAAGCGGCTCCGCCCGAAGCAGTATAGTTTTTCTTGACCAAACCCGACACAATTTTTATCGGATTGTCAGTAGCACTCGTGAGTGGTTTCCAGTTGTGGTTATTCAGATTATCACCAATTGGATAATCAAAGTCTTCGCTCAAAAGTACATCTTGAGCATTTACGAAAATAGCAGAAAAAATGAGTAGGAGAATAGCAATGTGTGTTTTCATTTTTTTAGATTTAGTGTTCAGCGGTTATTGACTGTATTTTCTGAGAAAAGTTGTAAAGATTTTAGCTAAAAATACAAAATACTTTTCTATTATCGCATCTCAATAAATAAACGGCCAATTTTGAGCCAAATAAACACTAAGTTATGAAAAAATACATTGCTTTTCTGAGAGGAATAAATGTCGGGAATATCCGAATCAAAATGCATGATTTGAAAAATGCTTTTCAAGAAATGGGTTTTCAAAATGCTGAAACTTATTTACAAACAGGAAATGTAGTTTTTGAATCGGAGAAAAATATTTCGGAAATAAAGGTAATTATTGAAAAAGGACTTACAGAAACCTTTCATTATCAGGCTTTTGTGTTGCTTTATGACTTTGATGTATTGGCTGAAATTGTGGCAAACTATCCATTCGAGAAAGACGAAGCAAATCACGCTTATGTAGTTTTTGTAGAAAGTGAAGCCGTTTTTGAAGAATTGGCAACTATTTCAGAAAGTTTAGAAGAAGAAATAGCCAAAGGAAACACGCTGCTTTATTGGAAAGTGCCAAAAGGCAAAAGTTTGGATACGCCTTTTGCCAAAATTACGGCTAAAGCAAAATACAAAAGCACCACCACCATTCGGAATATCAACACGCTCGAAAAAATGCTTGAATAAGTAGGGCAACTGCGTCGGCAGTCCGACTCCCAAATTTCCAACAATTCAGAGAATTGTTTTACATCACATAACTGATATGTAGCAAATTCATAAAATTGATTAAAAATTTATCCTTAAAATCAGTAACTTTGCGAATAAATTCTATTTGTACTTTGCTTCATACTATTAAAGTAAGGAAATCAAAAATTTAAAAAATGTTTGAAAATTTAAGTGATAAGCTAAATAAGGCTATCAAAACCCTCAAAGGGCAAGGCCGAATTACTGATATTAATGTGGCATCGACCGTCAAAGAAGTAAGACGTGCTTTGATGGATGCCGACGTAAACTATAAAGTTGCCAAAGACGTAACCGACCGTGTGCGTGACAAAGCAATCGACCGTAAGGTAATGATTGCGGTTGAGCCTGGGCAATTATTCGTAAAAATCGTACAGGAAGAATTGATGGAACTCATGGGCGGACAAGCTCAGAGTGTTAATCTAAAAGGCTCACCGGCAGTAGTTTTGATTGCAGGTTTACAAGGTTCGGGTAAAACTACGTTTTCGGGTAAATTTGCCTCTTACATCAAAAAACAAGGTCGCCAAGTATTGTTAGTTGCCTGTGATGTGTACCGTCCTGCGGCCATTACGCAGTTGCAAGTATTGGGCGAGCAGATTGGTGTAGAAGTTTTTGCTGAGCCAGAAAACAAAGATGCCGTAAGTATCGCTAAAAATGCACTCGCTTATGCTAAAAGCAAAGGTAAAAGCGTGGTAATTGTCGATACGGCGGGTCGTTTGGCAGTTGATGAGGTGATGATGAAAGAGGTGGAAGAAATCAAGAAAGCCATCACACCGAGCGAAATTTTATTTGTGGTTGACTCGATGACGGGTCAAGATGCCGTAAATACTGCGAAGACCTTTAACGAAAGACTTGATTTTGATGGTGTAGTGCTAACCAAACTCGATGGTGACTCTCGTGGTGGTGCGGCTCTTTCAATCAAAGCCGTTGTGAATAAACCAATCAAGTTTATTTCGACGGGTGAGAAAATGGATGCCCTTGATATTTTCTACCCTGACCGTATGGCGAGTAGAATCTTGGGCATGGGTGACGTGATTTCCCTCGTAGAAAGAGCTCAACAAGCTTTCGATGAAGACGAATCTCGTCGCTTGAATAAAAAGATGCGTGAGAATAAGTTTGATTTGACCGACTTCTTAACGCAATTGGAGCAAATCAAGAAAATGGGTAATATCAAAGACTTGATGGGAATGATTCCAGGAGTTGGCTCACAAATCAAAGATATTGACATTAGCAACGATTCGTTTAAGCCAATCGAAGCAATTATCAAATCAATGACTCCGAAAGAGCGTGAAAAACCAGATATTATTGATGGCAGCCGTAAGAAAAGAATTGCCGCAGGTAGCGGAACTGATATTGTGCAAGTAAACAATCTTTTGAAGCAATTCGACCAAATGAGAAGCATGATGAAAAAAGTAAATCAGATGCAATCTTCGGGCAAAATGAAGGCTTTTAAATAAGGGTTTTACTTTGAAAAAGAAAAGGTCAATGAGCAATTTGCTTGTTGACCTTTTTTGTTTGGTTAGAAATCACTTCTTAGCAAAATAATACAAATAAGTCGGCTCGCTTGTTCCGTCAGGTTTTTCGCTTTTTGTAAAGTAGCCTTTATTGTCTTTATCGAAGCAAAAACCCTCGCCTTGTGGCTCATTTTGATAAGGAAGTAATTTATCTCGGTTGCGTGAAAGCGTAGTGATTATGCTTTCACCAGTCTTTCTGTACCAATAATAAATAGCATCATAATTTCTGAGTACAATCTCTTTACCGTCGCTCGAAATTCCGCCACTTGTGATTGCCAAAAAAGGAATCGCCTGCAGGAATTTTGCTGTCTGCATTTCAGTAGTTGATTGAGGATAAGGCAATTGATAAATTCTTACATTAAATTCTCGTTTCGTAACTATATAAATATCTTTGGTGGCGGGGTCGAGCAAAATACATTCGGCATCACGGCTTCCATCAGGGTACTGAAAAGCGATTCTATCAAAGGTCGTAACTTTTTCAGAAAGTGATTGCGGTTCTACGAAACGATAAATGTAATATTGATTATTATAAGCCGCATTATTATCACCAATTTCTGCCAAATAAATGTAGTTTTTGCCACTTTCTGGACCAACACCAATACTTATATCTTCCCAATCACGATTTGGAAAAGGCATTTGGATATTTCCCTTATATTCTCCTGAATGCGAAAATTGATGCAGGACATTGGGGTTATCGCCATCTTCGTGTATCCAAACATTTCCAGGCATACTTCTGCTATCGGCTACGCCCGATGCTTCATTGGCAATATTACTCGGAAATTGCGAACTTCTGGGCGTAGTCTCAAAATCAGGAATTGTTTCGGTAGGTGTGGGCGTAGGTTTTTTGCCAAACCAATCGCACGAGCTTACTGTGACAAGAATGAATGAACAGAGAATGAATATTCGCATTGTGTGTTTAAATTTTGGTTTCGGCTATTGGGTTTACTTCAAAAGGACGGTTTTTCGTAGTTAAAGGTTGTAATCAACATCAAAAATCAATCTTTTGGCTGCGAAGAGATTTCTTTTCGCCATCAATCTTCTTAGTTTTCAATCGTTTTTCTACAACTGCTTGCGGCGTTTTAGAAGGAATTCGTTTCTTTTTTTCTTGAAAAGCTTTTTCTAAAACTTTGTAGAACTTCTTGATAACCAATTCTTTATTCTGTAATTGACTACGTTTTTCTTGTGCCGAAATACTCAAGATTGTTTCTTGTACTAACTGACTTTGTAGTTTTTCGAGCAGTCTTGTTTTTTGTTCGTCAGTCAGTAGGGTAGAGGTGGCAATATTGAATCTCAGCTCTACTTTTGTTTCTACTTTATTTACGTTCTGCCCACCAGGCCCTCCACTGCGGGAGGTCTGAAATTCAATTTCGGGCAGAAAATCTATGGTTTTTATATCTATTTGCATTGTTATAGCGTTGCGAACGTCGGCAGGGTTCTGAACACTGCCGACGTTAATTTACGTAAATTACTTTTTCACCCCTGCACAACAGTTCCGAGTAAGCCTGCAATCTTCTTGATAACCTCTTTTAGTTGCATCATTTTTACCAAAATCTGGTCTTGTTCTTCGTAGCTTTGGGCTTCCAGAAGCTGGTTCGATAGCTTCGTCATATCGGCTTCATAACGAGTCTTTTTTAGCCTTAGTACATTCGTGTAGGCCAAATCGGCCAATTTATCGGTTTCCGACGGAATATAAATCTCTTTCTTTAGCCAATTTTCACTCAATTGGTGCGGTGTTGAAAGCCAGTTTATTACTTGTTGTTGAATCTCACTATCTTGGTGGCTCGTGAAATGCGAAGTATCAGGAATCTGATGATTTTGATAAAACTCTCGAAAAATCGCCAAGATTTTCTGGTACGTTGGCGTTTCAAAAACCATATCTCTGATTTCGTTGAAAACGTAGTCTGTCAATGTAAAATCGATATTATCAACCACATTTCGGTCTAAAACGTGCGTGCCATAACAAACCAAAAGTCTAATACATTCTTCTTCTTGGTAAGAAACCGCTGAGCGTTGTGTCTCAGTTTTTTCAACAGGAAAACTGGGCGAAACCTCTGGCCTTTCAACCAAAACGTCTAAATCGCCAACTTGCTGAGGCTGAACACGATTTTGGCGTTGACGGTCTTTTTCGGCATCATTTACTTTTTTAAGCGAAATTTTGTTTCCTTCCGTAATCAAAATTTGCTCTTCGATGCCCATCAAATTGGCAACTTCTTGATAAAAAACCGAACGTTTGATAGAATCAGGAATCTTAGAAATGGTTTCAACCAACTCCTTGATTACCTCTGCTCGTTTGATTGGGTCATGACCAACATCTTTGAGCGAAATCTCGGTTTTGAAACGAATAAAATCTTTTTGGGTTCGCTGAACGTATTCTTTAAATGCTTGACTACCAACTTTTTGAATAAAACTATCGGGGTCATCGCCATCGGGAAAAACTACGGCTTTTACGTTTAGTCCTTCTTCCAAAATAATATCAATTCCACGCAATGAGGCTTTGATACCAGCGGCATCGCCATCGTAAAGCACCGTAATATTATTCGTAAAACGCCTAATTAGCTGAATCTGCTCTTTGGTAAGTGATGTTCCCGACGAAGCCACTACATTCTCTACACCCGATTGACTCAATGAAACTACATCGGTGTAGCCTTCTACCAAATAACAATTATCTTCTACACGAATCGGATTTTTGGCTTGCTGAATACCATAAACGATATAACTTTTGTGGTAAACAGCCGTTTCAGGCGAGTTTAGATATTTGGGTGCATTCGGGTCTTTTTTCAGAATCCTCGCCCCAAAAGCAATCGGTTTTCCGCCTACATTATGAATCGGAAAAATGACTCGTCCTCTGAATCTATCAATTGGGTCTTTGCCTTCTTTAACAATCGAAAGTCCTGCTTTTTCGAGAATATCTATCGAAAAACCATTTTTCATGGCATGTTTCGTAAACGCATCCCAACCATCGGGGCTATAACCTAACTCAAATCGCTGAATGGTAGTATGATTAAAGCCACGTTCTTTAAAATAACTCTGCCCAATACTTTGCCCTTCGGGGCTTTTCCAAAGTTGGTCTTGGTAATATTTATTGGCAAAATCCAGTACGATGTATAGACTTTCCTTTTCGTTTTGAGCTTGTTGTTCTTCGTTGGTTACTTCTTTTTCGGCTACTTCAATGCCGTATTTTTTTGCTAAATGCTTGAGGGCTTCGGGGTAGCCGATGCCTTCGATATCCATCACAAAACGCACCGAGTCACCCGCTTTGCCGCAACCGAAACATTTGTAAATACCTTTAGCTGGCGAAACGTAAAACGAAGGGGTTTTTTCGTTATGAAAAGGACAACAGGCTATCATGTTTGCTCCCCGTTTTTTGAGAGAAACGTATTCGCCAACGATTTCGGTTACGTCGGCGGCTTGTAAAATCTGTTGAACTGTTTCTTGACTTATCCTCATATTGCAATTTACTCACTACTTAATCAAAATGACACATTTTGTGCTACTTTTGTTCCGAAAAAAACAAAGGTACGGTGGAATTTTATACTTTTATCAATATTGGCGGAACAATTGCCTTTGCAGCATCGGGTGCTTTGGCGGGAATCCGTAAAAAACTCGATGTCTTTGGGCTGGCCGTAATGGCTTTCGTGACATCGGTCGGCGGTGGAACAATCCGAGATATTTTGATAGGTCATTTACCAGTCAAATGGATTCTTGATTCTTCGATTGTACTGCTTATTGCAGGCGTAACACTCATCACAGTTTTGTTTAAAAATCGCATTGAGAAATTAGATAAAACGCTTACTTTTTTCGACTCGTTGGGACTTGGATTTTTTACGCTCAGAGGAATTCAAGAAGGCATTGCTATTCAGTTAGATATTCCTTCGTGCTTGATTTTGGGTACGATTACGGCTTGTTTCGGTGGCGTGATTCGAGATATTTTACTCAACGAAATACCAACGCTTTTCCGAAAAGAAATCTACGCTACGGCCTGTATTTTGGGTGGAATTGTCTTCTTTTTGCTGCAAAAACTTACTATTTCTGCCCAAATCATTGAGGTTGTCACGATTCTTACCGTTTTCGGTATAAGGCTCATTGCCGTAAAAATGAATATTTCATTGCCGAAAGTTGATTGATTGGTAATACAATTTTCAAAATTGTGCTACATTACACTGCCGTGAAAACGAATATTTCTTTGCCTAAAATTCATTAACGCATTGAATGGCACAAGATTTGAATAGCTTTCTTCAAAATAACCAATCATGAAGAAGCTTACTTTCTTCGCAATGGTTTTCCTTATAATCACTCAGGCAAATTCACAAGATTTGCATTTAAGAGGCATTGCGACCAATTATTCTCAAACGGGCCGAATCACGCCCAAACTTAGCTATAATCTACATATTTTGTCGGTAGTGAATACTTCGACGCTAAAAATCGAAAATAAAACTTTTTCTTCGGGACATGCACATTTTATTCTTCACTTACTGCTCAATTATAAATTGACCGATAAATGGAATGTGGGTGGTGGATATGCCTTCGGCCGACACGATATTTTTGGCTTGAGAGAAAACGAAAATCGGATTGTGCTGCAAACGGCATATAATTATAAAATTGGGAAACTAACGACCAATAATCGTGGGCGTTTGGAATGGCGTAATCCACTGAATTTACAAACAAATGTTCGCTCCGATGCCTCAATTTTTCGTTATCAACTGGGTTTGAATTATCCATTGTATGACACAAAAAAATCAAAAAAGGCCTTTATGCTTTAGCTTCTAACGAAGTATTTTTGTATCTGAAAGGTACAAAAAATGGCCCAGTTAGCTCAAAAAATGGACTTTTACTATCAGAAAATTGGTCGAATATCGGTTTGGGTTATACGACAGGCAAAAACCGAATTGAAGTGGGTATGGTTTTCAGTCTTTGGTCAGAAACAAAAAACAAGATATGCGTTTCTTGAATTTGTTACAATTATCATTCACGACCACCATCAACTGGGACGATGTGCAGTATTGGTATTATTGATTTTTCTTAGATACGAGATTTGAGATTCGGGATTGGAGAACTCTCGCATCTCGAATCTAATATCTCGTCTCTTCTCATCTTTTCAAACGTGCCAAATAAGCAAAAGTAGCAAGCCCTGCTATAAGCGTAATGGCTGAAAGCCCTAAATGTGGAAGCGATGGTTTTAGCACCCACATAGCACCAATAAACTGCACAATCAGAATAATATAGAGGAAAGTCGCAATGGCTTTGCGAGGTAATTTACTAATCACAAACGAACCAAGTGGGGCAAAAAATGCCACAAACGGAATACACGCCAACCACATTTCAAAAGCTTCTTGCTGGAAATCACCGATAACTGCTCCGTGAATGAAGAAACCGAGTAGCGTTTCGAGCGTCATGATGATTACCGATGAAGGAACAGCTACTTTTTCGTTTATACGGTAATAAATCGTCATCAAACAGAAGGTGAAAATATTGATTCCTGTACCGAAAATTGAAGAAATCATTCCACCGATTAGTCCGAAAAAGATTAATCTTACCATATCCGAACGCATGAAATTCTGAATTTTATCAAAAACTTCACGTTGTGGTTTCGTGTTTTCGTACCACAAAATTAGTCCAAAACTAAGCCAAAGCGAGACAAAAAATAGCTTTGCCAGTGGTGGAGAAATCAGAGGAACGATATAATAAGTGCCAAAAATCAGTCCGAAAACTCCGCCGAATGTTACGTATTTGATGTAATTCCAATCGACTTTTATCTTTAGTCCCAAGATTAATAACGATGCTGAAGTCATGCCGATGCTTTGAATGGCAAAAGCGAAATTTCGAGCAACTGCTGGCTCTATTTTGAGCAAAAGCGTAAAAACAGGATAAGCGATAGCGGCACTTCCTTCGGGGCTTGAGCCTGCGATAAATGCCCCAAATATCATTGTCAGAACGGCCGCCCAATGTTTGGCAAAGACATAAAAGCTATCGGTCGAGGTAACATAAAAAGCCCAGCAACTCAGCACAATCGTAATGAAGCCTATGTATAAATAAGGGATTTTGTTTTTAGAAGTTTTCTCGACAGACATAAAAAAATATGTTACTTTTGTAAAAGTGATTTACAAATTTAGTCGCAAATATTGATTTTAAGCATACCATCTAATGAAAAATATTGAAGAGATTTTGCAGAAATTGCTTGCTGAGCAAGATTTTTTGAAAGAAATGCAAGGAAGAATCGTAGAAAACTATGATATTATGATTCAGAATCAGCAGCAAAATGCCGACAATCATGAGGTGGTGATTCATAACCAAGCTACGATTATTCGTAACCAAGAAATTATTGTCAATAATCAGATAAATATTGTTCGTAATCAAAAGCAAATTGCTCAAAATCAGATTCAATTAGAGGTTATTTTGCAAACACAAGCTCATGTTTTGAATTTACTGAAAAAGCTAACAGGCGAAAACGAAGCACTCGAAGATACAACTAAATCTATTGAAAATTTGATTTTATCTAAGCAGGAAAGTATCAAAAATAGACCTTTGAACGACCCTTCTACATTATAAAATTGGCTATTGATTAGCTATTTTTTCTTCCAAAAGCCTAACCTGAATCTGTAATGATTTTATTTCAGAATCTTTACTTTCTACAATTTGCTTGGTCAATTTAAGTTGAATTTGCAGGCCTTCTATTTGTTGACTCAGTAGTTTATTATGGAATTCTAATTGTTTTTTTTCATTACTGAAATCTTCGCTTGATTCTTTTATAGACTTATTTTTCGCTTTTGAACCATATAATTTTTCAATTTGTTCAAGCGATAATTCCGTAAAGTCGGAATTTTTTAAATCATCAATATTGATTCCAAAGAAATTGCTAATCAGTTCACAAACATCTAAAGGTGGAAATGTTTTGCCAATTTCATAATCTGAAATGGCACTTTTACTTATCTTTAGTTTTTCTCCTAATGATTCTAAGGTTAATTTCTGCTTTTTTCGTAAAACTCTAAGGTTCGAACCAAATCTTTTTTCCATTATTTAGGAATTTATCTATTTTATTTCCGAAAATTTGGAATATATTTTAAATGTTTGTTACTTTGTTTTGCAATTTAATCAATTCGTCAAAGATTTAAAAATCTTATTTATTGACCAGTGAATGATTAAATAATGCCGCAAGCTCTTATAATATTTAAGCACAGACAATTACATTCAAAAGTATAGCACTCGAAGTCAATGAAAAAACTTTTTTACTTGGGCGTAATCGGACTAATTCTGTTCGAGTTTCTGAATGTTTATTTCATTATGCCACTGCCAGGTAGTCAACGAATACGCAGTATCGACTTAGCTTATTTTCTTTATACTTGGCGTTGGGCGTTTCGTGGATTCTTTGTTTTATTGTTGCTTATTGGGGTTCAGAAAGCATTTGAAGCCTCTAAGTGGATTGCTCTTGTAAGCTTAGCCTTGGTTCTGGCTGCGATTTATGCTTTTAATTTCCAAATGGCGGCCGATACGATGTTTTATCAGCCGCAGAGTTTGCAAATGAAGCCAGCGAAAGCAAATAAAATAGAAAAAGACCGAATTGTAATTGGTATAGAATTAAACGGCCAAGCAAGAGCATATCCGATTTCGCTGATTGGCTATCATCACCAAGTGCTTGACACGCTGGCTGGGAAGCAAATAATGGTTACGTATTGTACCGTTTGCCGAACGGGTCGTATTTACGAACCGATTGTTGGCGGGAAACCCGAAAAGTTTCGCTTGGTAGGTATGGATCATTTTAATGCCATGTTTGAAGATGAAACCACCAAAAGTTGGTGGCGACAAGCCAACGGTGAGGCAATTATTGGAAAGCTGAAAGGACAAACATTGCCTGAATTGTTTTCGGAACAAACATCGCTCGAAAAATGGCTTGCTTTGCACCCCAACAGCTTAATTATGCAGCCAGATGAGCATTTCAAAGAGAAATACGATAGTACGGCTAAGTATGAAAAAGGCAAAAGTAAGAGTGACTTGACTCGCACAGATTCGCTATCGTGGAAAGAGAAATCGTGGGTAGTGGGTATAGCAATCGGGAAGGATAGTAAGGCTTTCGATTGGCTTCGATTGAAGAAAGAAAGAGTCATAAACGAGCAGGTAGGAGCTAAGGCAATTGCCTTGGTTTTGGCGGCTGATGATAAGAGTTTCTTTGCTTTTGAGCGTCCGAGTAAAGACGTGAAGTTTCAACTCAAAAATGATACTTTAATTATTGATAATCGAAACGTCGAACTGCAAAGATTTATGATAAACGGAAAGGCTGTTGA
The DNA here is from genome assembly GCF_040253585.1 of Emticicia sp. W12TSBA100-4. Taxonomy (NCBI): domain Bacteria; kingdom Pseudomonadati; phylum Bacteroidota; class Cytophagia; order Cytophagales; family Leadbetterellaceae; genus Emticicia; species Emticicia sp. W12TSBA100-4. The sequence continues at coordinate 39,959 of NZ_JBELAU010000013.1, read as the reverse complement.
TGGCTCAGAATCACTTACGAAAGTGAAGGCTTATCAAGAGTTTTGGCATAGCTGGCAGACTTTTCACCCTACAACCCAAAAATACTGAAAATTTAGCGTAGAAATATGTTGTGCTTACATCTAAAAAAAGAAAAACTGATTAAAAATTTTGCCTTTTTGGGCGTAATGTTGATAGCATTTGTGTCGTTTAAATGCACCAAAGAAGAAGCTAAATCCGAGCCAGTTATTGTGACGGCTGATTTTTATAATCGCATGTTGTTTATCGACCAGCAGAGTTATCAGATAAAAACATCTGAACCTGCTACATTCAAGAAATTGGGAACGAATACAAGTTTTAATATTTCGGAAACTGGCCTAATTACACATACAACCATCAACGTTGTGCATGAAATTGAAGCAACTTGGGCTGATGGTACAAAGACTAAGTTTTTTGTAATGGCAGCCAGCGGAATAGCCGATAAAAACCATTATTTGAGAGGTTGGAAATACATTGAGAAATTGTACGCTACCGATACAACTCGTGCCATCGTAATTCGTCATGCCGAAGCTATTGTGGGAGTTGACGGCGAAACGCTACCTGCTTCGACCAATTGGTGGACATCTTGCGATAGTAAATTGGCTCGTCAGTTGAGCGAGAACGGGAAAAAGCAGTCGGAGTATTACGGAACGGTATTTAAGGGTGTGAAAATGCCTATCAAAAAGATATTTTCGAGCGAGTTTTGTAGAGCAAAGCAAACGGCAGAACTCATGAATCTGGGCTTGCCTATCACGATTGATAAGCGAATCAACGGTCATTTTTATAATGTTTCGGGCGTGACGTCGAATGTAGGAATGGTTAAGATTTTAGAAGAACAAGTTGCCACAAAGCAGCTCTTGATGTTGGCCGCTCACTATGACATTAGTGCAGGAATATCAAAAATGGGTACGCTTGATATGGCCGATAGTTTTTTCATGAAGATAGGTGCAGATAAAAAGACCACCTTTCAAGGAATAGTGTCGTATCCGATGTGGCGAGCGTATTACGACATTGAGTCGTCCAAAAAGTAAAAAGTTAAAGAAAAGTAAATTTTTCATCATAGGTTAGTCAAACTCTGTATGATATTTTTTGTGCAGAGTTTCCAATTTTTCGCTTCTAAATCCATCCTAAAATATTAAAGAATTGATTAAGTATCACTCAAACTCTGCACATTGATTTATGTGTAGAGTTTTTTATTTTTTGTTCATAATGTCAGTTGTCCAGATACAAAAGACATTGTCAAAGCCTTTGGCACGTTCGCCAAATTTTGAGATCAAATCGCTATCATCAGCGTTCATTTGAATGACTTTTTTCATGAAGGTTTCATCGACTTTGGCAATAAAACTTTCTTCAACTACTTTGTTATCAACTAAATACAATATTTTTTCGTCTTGTGCTAAAGTGGCAAAAATAGAAAAAGCCTGACCATTATCTGAAAGCCTCATGGGTTTACTTATGCTTACGACCTCTACTGCTTCACCTTTACTGTTTAGATATTGTTTTCTTTCAAATAAATTGATAATCGGCTTGATTTCACCATAATTAGAGCGTTTAGCAATTGCTTTAAAGGTTCTATTATTTGGAAGAATGATGTTAAAATTTGAGTTTATATATCGTTTTTCAATACTAATACTGCTATTACCTAAATTGTAGTGTTTATTAGCAGTCAATAATTTACCATCAGCAAAAATCTTAACAGAATCAGGCAGTGAAAGCCATTGTCTTGTCGGTTCTTTTGGATTCTGTGCATCAATACTAAAAAAGTGTGCATATACCAAAGAGCTTGGGTTTTCTTTGCTAAACTGTGCAGAAGCTGAAAGCGAAGAAACAAACAACAGCAAGAAATACAAAGCGTGTTTCATTTTTAGTTGGTTTAAGTATATTATGTGAACGCTTTGTATTTCTGTTTGTTGTGTTTTGGGTTTAGTCTTGCTTGGTTTTTAGATTAAAAATAACATCTGCATTTTTTAGTTCTTCGCTGTATTTATCTTTTAGTTTTTCGTCTTTACTGATATTTACTGTGAAATGTTGTTTGCTATTATTTATATCTTCTTCGCTAACCAGTTTATCATCAAGAAAAAATACTACTTTTTTTCCACGAGGAAGTTTTACAGAATAGCCATAAGTACCCCCAATTGTACTACTTTGAAAACTAATCTCCTCAAATTTTACACCGTTTGAATTTTGATAGATTTGCCTTCTAACCCTCTTTTTTGATTCTATTAGTCTCATTCTTACGTTTTCAATAACTATTTTGTGTTGTTTGTCATTTTTGATAATAAAATCTTCTCCCTTTGTTGTAATTTTATATACTCCGTCTCTCGCCGCTTCTCCAAATCGTTCAATTCCACTCATATTGTTTGGGGGGTAAAAAGTTGTACTTGTAACTTCATCAGGGTTAATTCTGTATAAAACACTCGAAGGATATTCTTCACCATTAATAAAAACTAAAGGATTTTTTCCAAGTTTATTAGTCTCTAAAATCGTGCGGAGGGTATCTTGATTTTTAGCAACTTTTGAAAATGGGGTAGAAGGTCGTGTTTGAAAAGGAGTATATCGAAAAAGGCTACTATTCTCATTTTTTGCCAAAAAAACTGGTGTTTTTGATGAAAATCTCATGTCTGGGAACTCGACTTTATTCAATTTGGTGAGTTCGGGGTAAATTATAGAGCCGAGTGGCTTCATAAAAAGATGATAAGCAATTTTTGTATTATTGTTTTTATATATTGGGTTTAAGAAAATGATACTATTCTTTACAATATAATCTTTTCCCTCAACTAAGTATTCTTGGTTGGCTATGACATTAAAACTATCAACTTTATTTTTAGGAACTTTTATATTAGTATTAAAGCTAAATTTGGTAGAATCAAGTTGTTTTTCATTAACTGCAAAATCTTTAATTTCCCAAGCCCCAGATTTTTCGGTCATTTTAAACATTCTATTTTCAACAAAAATCTTTGTTGCGAGTGTTTTAGTATCGGCTTCAAAAATTATTGATTCATCTTGTCTAATAAACTTACTATTTTTCTCGCTTTTTAGTCTTATCCAATGTTTCAAATCTTTGATTATAAATGTTTTAGATTCATTGCCAAACGATAACGTGATGCTTTCAAAGTTTCCTTTGGCGTCCTTTGTGGAGTTATTTACTTTTAATTCAAAGCCATTTTTAGCAAAATAAGCCTGTGCTTCTGCCAAAGTTTGTTCTGTGATTCTGCCTGGGAAAACACAATACGAAATCATATCGCTGCTGTGTTTGATGGCAGAAACGCCTTCGGTATTTACGTTATAAGCAACAAACGAATGAAGATTTTTGTGGGGAACGGAACTCTTCGTAATGACTAAGTTTTTAGTGCCATAATTAATACTCATCTGAGATTCTTTGAAATTTTTATCGTAGCTTTCAATAAAAATAAATGCTCCATTTTTGCCTTTTTCACGCAAATCAACCATATCAAAAGTTTCTGCATTGGTCATTTGATTGGTGCGTAAATGCTTGATAGCCAAACCTAATTTTGTTAAATTACCGTTTGTATCGGTTGACTTCTCGGTAACAATTAAAGCAAGTGAACGCTTTGCGATATATTTATTTACGTCTTCTATGGTCTTGATAGTCAGAGAGTTGGGATTGACTGAATAGTGAAAACCATTGTAGTTTTTGGCAGTGATTCTATTGAGTGAAATGTTTTTTGGTGTAAAATCGAAATCACTCATACCACTTGTCCAAGAGGCGTAATTTCGGGCATCGTTTATTTCTAATGGATAGACTTTTATTTCTTCCGAAAATATTGGTTTACCTGTGTTTTTCTCCTGATAAACCCTCACAACTTTCTCTTTAGCAAATGCCATAACTCCGACTGCGATAATCGGCAATGATAAAAAATATAATAGCTTTTTCATGTTTTTTGTTGGTGTTTTAAATAAAAACTGGATTCGTTCTGATAGCGGTTTTGTACTAAACTGATTGGTAATCATGGCACTCGGTGCAACGCCGAGCTTTAATAATAAATGTGCGTATTCTCGTCCATCATAAGTGGCCGACATGAGGGCATCAACCTCGTATTCGTGGATTTGTTTGAGAGATTTTTGATAGAAATAAACAATCGGATTGAACCAAAAAACTGCCTTTAAAATGCCTAAAATTATCAAATCGAGCGTGTGTAAGCGTTGTGCGTGAAAACCCTCATGGGCAATAATTAAGGCTTTTTCGTGTGGATTTAGATTATCGGAATTTAGAAAAACATAATTAAAAAACGACGAGTTACTTTGACTTTTTGTACGCAAAATCTTTAATTTTTTACTTTGCTTCTGGTAGCTGAGCGAAGTCGAAGCAACCGAAAAAGGCAAAGTTTCGCTTGAAGCCACCGAAACACTTTTAATACTATAAAAAATTGATAAAAGGTTCTTTATAAATAGGAATAACATAAATCCAACACCTATTAAGTAGATGGTGCTTATCACTTGCATCCAGTCAATATTTACTTTGGCAGATTCCTCAACATTTGCTGATTGTTGTATGATAGGGACTTGGCTATAAGTATTTTCCTGTATTGATTCTATAGGAAACGTAGTGTCTTTAATCGGTTGAGGTTCAAGCATAACTACTTCCGTTCGCTCGTAGCTTAGTAATGGAATCGTAAGGCTCAAAGCTAAGGAAACAAGCAAATAAAATCGGTTGAGGGCATGAAAACTCATTCGACGAAAACCGAAGAAGTACAGCCCATAAAAGGCTGTTAGGCAAATGGTAGATTTGAGTAGATATTCCATAAAAACCACCCCCATCCCCTATAGGGGAGTGAAGGATTTTGTTTAGTGTATTTGAGATTTTTCCTTTATTCCCCTTTATGGGTTAGGGGTGTTGGAGGCATTTATTATCTTCTTCAACTTCTCAATCTCCTCTACCGTCAGATTTTCCTCCTTTGCCATAAACGACAGCAAGTTTTCTACCGAATTATCGAAATAATTGGCAAATACCTTTCTGAAACTCCGTTGGCCGTATTCTTCTTTTGATATTATCGGAAAATATTCGTAGGTTTTTCCATAAGCTTTGTAGCTCAGAAAACCCTTACTTTCGAGCAGCCGCACCACCGACGAAATCGTGTTGTAAGGTGGTTTGGGTTCATCGGGCATTTTTTCGATAATGTCTCGCACTAAACATCGTTCCAAATCCCAGATGATTTGCATGATGCGTTCTTCGGTTTTTGTTAGTTCTTCCATGATGAAACAAAGTAAAAACTAATTTTTCAGTTTTACAACTGATTTTTCAGTTATTTTATTTAAAAATCAGTTGTTATGTTTTAAGTGTCTGTTTATTAGGGACTTATGTTTTTTGTTTGAACGAATCTGGCGATTCGTTTCACAAAAAAAGCCCTCAGTTGAGAGCCTTTTTGTAGAATATATTTTAAGCTATTATTTCATCGGTGCATCGTTGATATTGATAACTTTTACGCCTTTTTCTCTAAAAATCTTACTCATAATGGCTGCGTGATTGGCCCCAACTACAATCGTTACTCTTTTGAAACCATTGGCTTTTGCTCGGTTGATGGTGTTGTCGCACATATCGTTGTTGCGGTGCCACCAATAATGGAGCATCCAACTATAAAGGTCAGCAGGGAAGAAATCTAACTGGCGGTATTCGTCCGATACAAAGTTGATTCTGTACAGCCATTCGGTCATTTGTGGGCCGTTGAGAGCTTCGGTGGCGTGGTTTTCGCCGTAAACTTTGGCTGCATCGGCCATCAGATAATCCATTCGATTTTTTACGATTTTTCTTAAATTACTTACTTTTTTGCCCATTTCACTCAAAGAGTCGGTTTTGTATTTATCTCTTTGGGCATAAAAAACTGAGTCGGCATTTCCCCAAGCAATACTCCATTTTTCGTCCCAACGCTGTGAGTCCATCGGATACATTTTCTTGATTCCCAATTCGAGCATCATTGGGTGAGCAATATAATCGTATTCATCGTCAATGTAAGGTAAAACTGCTTTATGTACTGAGTCGATAGCGGCAGTAAAAAACATTTTTCTCGAATAATTAAAAACAGAAGTATCCTTCGGGTTTTTCTGTAAATGTTTGGCTACGTGCCACATCTGGAAATAGCCATTTCCTGCATCGAAATTTAGATAGTGAGCCACTGCCAAATCAATACGGGCTTTCATGTCTTTTGGGTTTTTATCGATAATGGCTTCATAACGACCAATTTCTTTACCTAATTCGTTTTCGGGAATTGCTTTTCTGCTTTTTAGGCGTTCGTAGCGTTTCATTACACCATCTTTATTCCAATAGTTTTTAATCGCTTTTTCATCTTCGGGCGAAAGCCATTCTCCAAAAATAGCGTTGGGTTTAAAGGCTCTGATTTTGGCATGAATGCCCGTTAAATCTTGCGGAGTTTTTGGGTCATAGCTGTGCGATGCTCCAATCATTAATACTTCAAGGTCTTGTGTGGGTGTTTGCGGGAAGGCTGTTTGTGCGACTGCAATAAGTAAAATCAATAATAGCTTTTTCATAATTTCTGAGTGTTTGTTTTTGTTTGATGAAGCAAATTTATAGTGCTTTTATAGGTGCTCATTAGGCTAATCGGCAAAGCCTATAATCATCTCGACCAACAAGAATATTGACCGATGAATGTTGTATTTAACCTAATTTGAGTAATAAACCCATTCGACGATTCAGAGGGGCGTTTGACGGTGAAATGAGGGCGTTTGTCGGAAAAATTTAGGAAATATCTTTAGAAAGTCTATTTTCGTAGCAAATAACGTAGGACAAGTTTCTAACTTGTCAGTTTAGGTCGAAACCATTTCTAAACCTGCACAAGTTTCTAACTTGTGCTACATCACAATGAGCAAACGCAGACGTATTATATTTCACATTTCATTTTGGCTGTTTTTTATTTTTTCGGGAAATGTCCTTAATTTCATCGGAGGGGCTGAATACCAGTTTGAATGGAAAGTTTTTTTAGCACCACTTTCGCTGAGTTCACTGTTTTTTCGCATCACGATTTCTTACATGATTCTCTATGTTTTTAATCGTTTTTTTGATAAAAAGCAGTATCTAAATTTAGTTTTAGGATTTTTGGGTGTGTGTGCCATTTATATAACTGCCCGCTATTCGGTCGAAGAGGTGATGTTTTACAAGTTGTATGGCTTTCATAATTATTCCGAAGAATCTCGCCGTTTTCCGTACTACGCCACAGATAATATTCAGAATGTTATCTATTACTCGTTCAATGCTTTTTTCTTAAAAATGATTGAGGACTTTTTCCGAACCGAAAAAGAAAAGAATGCACTTCTGACCGAAAAACTCAATGCCGAACAGGCTTTCCTGAAAAGCCAACTCAATCCGCACTTTTTGTTCAATACGCTCAATAATATCTATTCGCTGACACTTACAGCTTCGCCCAAAGCCCCCGAAGCGGTGCTGAAATTATCGGAATTGATGCGGTATATGCTTTATGAGTCGAATGTTGAAAAAATAAACCTTGAAATCGAAGTAAAGTATCTAAAAAACTTCGTTGAGTTGCAGAAATTTCGTTATTCGGGGCAAACCTACATTGATTTTCAAGTAGCGGGCGATTTACATTCGCAGAAAATTGCACCGCTTTTATTAATTGCTTTCGTAGAAAACGCCTTTAAGCATGGTGAAGTAAATATTGAATCTAAACCACTTTCTATCAGACTTTTATTGAATCAGAATAACCTTAATTTTACAGTAAAAAACTTTAAAAAAGACCAAAATAAAGATGAAGTAGGAGGGGTGGGGCTGGAAAATGTACGCCGTAGATTAGATTTATTATATGCTAATCAATATAGTTTTGAGGTGGAAGATACCAAAGAAACCTATTTTTGTGAATTGAATTTGATTCTCTGAAACACATGGAAAAAATCCGTTGCCTTGCCGTTGACGATGAGCCTTTGGCTCTTGATATTTTGGCAAATTATATACAAAAAACACCTAATCTGAGTCTTGTGGCTACTTGTACCGAACCTTTGGAAGCTCTGAGTTTGATTCAGCAAGGTAAAGTCGATTTGTTGTTTTTAGATATTCAGATGCCTACACTAACGGGTATTCAGTTTTTGCGAGTTATGAATGGCAAGTGCAAGACGATTCTGACAACGGCTTATTCGGAATATGCCCTTGAAGGTTACGAATATGATGTGGCCGATTACCTACTAAAACCGATTTCGTTTGAGCGATTCTTGAAGGCAGTGCAGAAAGCTGTGGGGCAGTTGACAGTTATTAGTGAGCAGTTTTCTGTAGGCAGTTTACCGTCACCGATTATTGAGGAAGATTTGAAAACGCTAAGTTCTCCAACAACTACTCAGCAACAACTCGATTTTATTTTTGTAAAAACTGAGTATAAAATTCAGAAGATTAACCTTTCGGATATTCTTTATCTTGAAGGATTGAAAGATTATGTATCAATCTATACTACCACCGAGCGAATCCTTACGTTGCAAACCATGAAAAAAATGGAAGAAATGTTGCCATCGAATCGCTTTGTACGGGTGCATAAATCCTACATTGTCTCGCTCGAAAAAATCGAAACCATCGAACGCCAGCGAATTTTTATTGGTAAAAATACGATTCCAGTTGGCGATAGTTTTCAGAAAGACTTTATGAAACTCATCGGCTAAATATTCCTTCTATTATCTTCTCCCAAACCGTTGTGTGTTTCTACAATACACAGCGGTTTTTGTTTTAAAAATACAATTTTCCGTAATTATGGAAATTTGTATTAGCTTTTACTGACTTTAACCCTGCCGCTATATAATCAAGCCAAATCTACTTGATATTTAAAATATTTTAAAAATAATGCATTTTGATAACATTTTCTGCTTTTTTTGTAAATATTAATAGCATTTTGCCTTTTGGTACAGCAATTGTAAAAATGAATGGAAATTTTAATGGAAAATAATTCCACAAAATTGGAAAATAATTTAAAAAGTATTTTCTTTGTAGTGTTAATCAGAAAATTCAATAAAAAATTAAAATCGTACTATTATTTTCGCCGTCAAGATGTTTAAACTTTACCAAAGAAGAATGAAATCATTAATCAAATACGCACTCGTAGGTTTAGTGTGCGTAACATCAAGTGTTTATGCCCAAATGCCACATGATGTTATTTATATGCCCAAAAAGACCGCTTGTTTGGCGTTGACTTATAGCAATAGTAGCTGGAAAGAATATTGGGAAAATACACTCAAGCGTGAAAACCTAAATATCGGAACACTCACGACCCAAAGCGTAATGCCAATGGTAGCCGTAGGTCTTACCGATAAACTAAACGTACTCGTAGGTCTGCCATACATTACAACAAACGCCAGTGCAGGAAACCTAATGGGGCAGAAGGGTATCCAAGACCTTTCGGGCTGGGTAAAATACCAACTCGCCAAAAACGATAAGGGATTCTCAATTCACGGCGTTTTGGGAGCGTCTATTCCAGTGGGTAATTATGTGCCAGATTTTCTACCAATGTCAATTGGTTTGCAAACCAAAACTGCCACTGGGCGTTTGATTGGTAATTATACGCACAAATTGGGTATTTATATTTCGGCTCATGGCAGCTATATGTTACGTAGCAAAATCAAAGTTGACCGTGATGCTTACCAAGCAGATAATCGAGTGTATAATACCAACGAAGTGAGCGTTCCAAACGCAACTGATGCTGCCGTCAGACTGGGTTATATAAAAGATGGTAGCCGAATTCAGGCAGAGTTGTTTGTAGAAAATTTTACGTGCGTAGGTGGCGATAATATCCGCCGTAACGATATGCCTTTCCCGACTAACAACATGACTTCTACAAACGTAGGTTTCTACGGTAAGTATCAACCTAAAAACATTGGTTTTAACATTAGAGTAGCAAAAGTGGTAAACGGAATTAATGTTGGACAAGCAACAAGTTTTTCACTCGGTTTATTGTATCAATTGAACCAAAAAGTTAAAAAATAATCAATTCGCCGAATTTTAGGTAGAGACGTTTTCCAATTGAATTGCATAAACCGTCTTTAAGGCAACGAAGATAAAATTTTAAATAGAACAACTAAAATGAAAAATATATACAAAAAGATACTAAAAACCTTTATCATTCTCTCTCCTTTAGGAATTGGTGGAGGACTTTTGCTTTCCTGCGATAAAACCGTAACTGAACCAATACGAGAAGCATATATTCCAGCCAAATTAGACGAAAATGCAGGTTCTTGGAAGCCATACATTCTGACTTCTTCGAGCGAAGTGGCAGTAGCGGCACCAAAAGCTACTACCGATGCTGCCTACTTGAAAGAACTTGATTCGTTGAAAAACAAAATCATGCCAGTGCTTACGCCAGCCAATAAAGATGCTATTGCTTATTGGGGAGCAGGAGCCGTATATCGTTGGAATGAAATTGCTCGTGAATTGGCCGCTCGCTACAATATTCCACCAGCATCAAATGCCGAAGGTAAATATCCTGTGCCTGATGCCGCCAATCCTTTGGCCGACCCAAGATTTCCTTTTGCAAATCCACCTTACACCGCCAGAATGTTGGCTTATTTAAGTGTAGCACAATATGATGCTTTAGTAAGTGCTTGGAACTATAAATACAAGTTTAACCGCAAAGCACCTTCTAAAAATGATGCAACTATCTCAGCCTTATTGCCAGTGTCTGATTTACCATCCTATCCATCCGAAGATGCAGTTGTAGCCGCTGCTTCTTATACAATCTTAGTTGCGATGTTTCCAGGAGAAGTACCTTTTTTAGAGGCCAAATTAGCCGAAGCTAAAAACGCAAGAGTGTGGGCAGGAACAAATGTGCCAAGCGATATTACGGCTGGTGATGCTCTCGGAAAAGCGGTTGCCGCAAAAGTAATGGCAAAATCTCGTGTAGATGGCATGAGTGCATCGAATAACCAAACATTGGTGGCAGGGCAAATTGAAGCCGCAAAGTCTCGTGGAATTAAAGATACTTGGGTGAGTCAAGAAGCTCCTGCTCGCCCGCCAATGTTGCCAAATTACGGAGCTGTTGCAACATGGAATTTTGATCGAAAAACGCTTGAAAGCATTCGTCCAAAAATGCCTTATGTGGTAGGTTCGGCCGAATGGCAAAAAGAATTTGAAGAATTGGAGAAAATCAATAAATCTCAAACTCGTGAGCAAGCACGCATTGCCAATTATTGGGCCGACGGAGCAGGAAGTTATACGCCACCTGGCCACTGGACTCGTGAAGCAGCGAATCTTTGCCACGAAAATAAATTTAGCGAAGTTGCCTCTGCTCGTACGCAAGCTTTAGTAAGTACTGCTTTGATGGATGCGGGTATTGCTTGCTGGGAAACAAAATATTACTACTATACACCACGTCCACAACAGTTTGGTTTGAAAACTTCGGTAGGCTTGCCAAACTTCCCTTCTTACACTTCGGGACACTCAACGTTTTCAGCAGCAGCGGCCACGGTTTTAGGTGCAGTTTTCCCGTCGAAAGCTACCGAAATGAACGCAAAAGCCTCAGAAGCATCTAATTCAAGGGTTTATGGCTTAATTCATTTTCGAGTCGATTGTGAAATGGGACTTACTCACGGCAAAAAAATAGGCGAATACGCCATTGCCCGAGGCAAAGCCGATGGTTCGGGCTATTAAGCTATATTGGTTCAAAATTGCTTTGTACTTATAATAAAAAAAGTGTGGTACAGCCCCTTAAGTTGTGCTACACTTTAGAAAAACTTAGTTAGAATCTTCTTCTTTTTAACGAAAATACAAAATGAAAAAACTTTTCCTTTCTCTGGCAATTATTTCAGCTTCAATGGGGGCTTTTGCTCAAGGCTGTATCGCAGTGCGTTCAATGTCCACCGCTAACGGAAATCCGAGTGGTTCGGCTTTTATGAAAGCTGGTGATTTTCAGTTTTCTACGAATTTCAGAAAGCTACATTCTTACAAACATTTTGTTGGAAAAGTAGAACAACCGCACCGAGTTGAACAAAAAACTGAAGTTATCAACGATTCGTATAACTTTGATTTTGGTCTTACTTATGCCGTTAGTAGTCGTCTGAGTGTTACGCTCAATGTGCCACTTTCGTATAATGACCGCTCTTCGCTTTATGAGCATTACGGCAATGGTACGCCTGCTGGTTCAAACCCACGTTTTCATACACAGTCACAAGGTGTGGGCGATATGCGTTTGTCGGCCTCTTATTGGGTGATTAATCCAACTACTGCACCAAAAGGCAATATCGCTATAGGCGTAGGAATAAAAGCACCAACGGGAAATGCAAACGTGCAAGATGAATTCCACAAACTCGATAAAGACAAAAAAGAATATATTCAAATTAAAGCCGTTGACCAATCAATGCAATTGGGAGATAGTGGCTGGGGACAAAGTATTGAAGTGCAAGGTTATTTGTCTGCATTTAAAAAAGCTCAGTTATATTTCAACGGTTTCTATTTGTTTAGCCCAAAAGAATTAAACAAAGCGACTGGTTTTTCAGTACCTGATCAATTTGGAGCAAGGGTTGGAATGACTTACGCACTCTTTCCGAAAAAGAATATTGCCGTCAGTTTAGGCGGACGTTTGGAAGGTTTACCAGCCGTTGATGCTATCGGAGGAAGTCTCGGTGCTCGTCGCCCAGGATACATCGTTTCGGTGGAACCAGGTATCATTTGGAGTGGACACAAAAGCTCATTTTTAGTAGCAGTTCCTTATGCAATTGTTAGAGATAGAATTCCGACTTGGACAGTTACGGGCTTCCGTGAGGGCGATGCCGCTTTTGCCGATTACTTCCTTTCGGCTACTTATGCTTATCGTTTCTGATTGTTGTTATTGAGTATTTCACCAAAGAATGTGACAAAAATCATTGTTTTAGGTCATATAAGTCACATTCTTTGTTGAGTTTTTCATAAAATCGAAAAGAAAAGTTAGATTTGTGAATAATTCTGAAATACTCAATTATCTGAAAAAAACAGCTTCCATATTATTTTTGTGTCTTTTGCTTTGCAATGCTCTGGGCTATACATTCGTTTTCTTGGTAAACGAATGGCAGGAAATCCATCGGGTAAAAGCTACAAGTTTCGTGGAGCTTGAAGGTGATAAATTGATTTTCAAGATGCAATTATCGTTGCCCTATCAATTGGAATGGAAAAACGACCTTATTGATGGCAACACTGCAATTTTTGAAGGCGAGTTCTTCAAATCTTACGAACAGATTTACCGTGGCGATACGCTTTACACGTATTACAAAAGACTTGATTTAAGTCGAGATAATATCATGGCTTTGATGAATGAGGTTCACGAAAATTTGAATCTATTTTCTGAAAAGCATAAAACCACCAGCCAAAAAGCCTTAGAGTTTTCTAAGAATCTTACCAAAGATTATGTTGAGTTTCGCTCAAAAATGTTGGTTTGGTATAAAGTTGAAGACTTGCCTCGTCGCAATTATTTCATCAACACCTTCTACTATAATTTGTCTCTAACGGTTAATGCTCCGCCGCCAATTTTCTCATAGTTTTTTCCTTTTTTAAAATTCATTTGGCACTCCTTCCAAAAAGGATTTGTCATGCTGTATCTTATACTCAAACCAACCAAATGCTGACTATTAAATTATCAGTGGCTTTGTTTTTTGGAACTGTTTTTGTTTGAGTATAAAATATAAAATTTGATTATAAAATATTTATAATCAATAAATTGACTTATTTGAAAACTTCTTTTTTGAATCGAAATTATTATGGAAAATAATATATCAACTTTGGAACAACCCAGAGTTTTAATCTCATTTATTTGGCTCAATCGTGTTGCACTCTTTGTGGTGTTTTTTTGGTTTGGCTTTCTGAAAATCGTGGGTCTTTCGCCAGCAAAAGACATCGTCACGCACCTACATCACCAAACCATCGAACCCTTTATTTCGGCTTCGCATTTTATTCCACTATTGGGCTTTATCGAATGTTTGATTGGCGTTTTATGGTTAGTTCCAAAACTCACCAAACTTACTTTTGTTATATTTTGCTTACAAATGTTTACTACATTTTTGCCGCTCATTATGCTTCCAAGCGAAACTTGGCAGACCGATTTTGCTTTGACACTTGCAGGTCAATACATCATCAAAAATGTGGTGCTGATTGCTTCTGCATACACCGTTTTTCAAGTTCAAAACGAGTATAAATAATTAAGCCTAACATGAAAATTAAATATATATTCTTGCCATTGTTTTTAAGTACGCTTGCTTTTTCCCAACAAAAAACAGATTCGATAAAAGTGCTGAATCTGCAAGAAGTGCAAGTAAAAGAGCAACAATTTAAGTTTAATATCTTGAGTCTTCCTCCTACTAAAGGGACATATCTTTACGGTGGAAAAAAGACCGAAGTAATCAATGTGCAAGGTTTAGATGCCAATATTGCCGAAAAAACTCCTCGACAGATTTTTGCAAAAGTGCCAGGTGTTTTTGTTTATGACATGGACGGCTCAGGCAATCAGATAAATATCTCGACACGTGGACTCGATCCGCACCGTGGCTGGGAATTTAATGTTCGCAAAGATGGAATTATCACCAATACCGATATGTATGGCTATCCAGCCAGCCACTATTCGATGCCAATGGAAGCCATTCAGAACATAGAAATGGTTCGTGGAACTGGCTCGCTACAATACGGCTCACAGTTTGGTGGAATGCTCAATTATGTGGCAAAACAAGGCGATTCGACCAAGGTTTTTGACTTTGAAAGCACCAATAGCGTCGGTTCGTTTGGTTTGTTGAGTACCTACAATGCCGTAGGCGGACAAGTCGGAAAGGTGAATTATTATGCTTATTACAGCAAACGAGTTTCGGATGGCTACCGTGATAATAGCCGTAGCGATTACGATGCTTTTTCGGCACAAATTACTTACCGACCAACTCAAAACTTGTCGATAAAAGCTGATTTATCTCGCTCAAAATATGTTTTTCAGTTGGCAGGCCAGCAAACCGATGTCCTATTTGCCGCAAATCCGAGAGCTTCGATTCGGTCAAGAAATTTTTATAGCCCAGACATTTATGTGCCATCGCTTTCGTTCAATTGGTCTTTGGGAAATCGTACCAAACTTTCGTGGGTAACGTCGGCCGTTTTGGGTAGTCGAAACAGTGTAATGTTTGATAAAACCGCCGATATTGTTGATAAAATAGACCCCGTTACGTTGCAATATGCCAACCGCCAAGTGGATATTGATAATTACCACAGTTATACTTCTGAACTACGTGTTTTGCATGAATATCGTGTAGGGAAACTTCCGTCGATTTTAGTAGGAGGGGTGCAACTAATGAACAACGATTTGCACCGTCGCCAACAAGGAAAAGGCACAACAGGCAACGATTTTGATTTAAGTATTACAGGAAATTGGGGCCGTGATTTACATTTCAAAACACAAAATATTGCCTTTTTTGTAGAAAATCGTATTTATCTAACACCAAAATTGGCAGTTTCACCAGGTTTTAGAATCGAATCAGGCGAATCGGTGATGTCGGGAATGATTAGCTATTACGATGCCTCCAAATTTCCTGATGCCATTCCGCACCGTTTTCCATTGTTTGGCTTAAATGCTGATTATCAGCTTTCTACTAATCAAAATCTCTATGCTGGTTTCTCGCAAGCCTATCGTCCAGTGATTTTTAAAGATATTATTCCTGCGTCTATTTACGAGAAATCTTCTGATAATCTGAAAGATGCCAGTGGCTATAATTTTGAAGCAGGCTATAAATCAAACTTTGAAAACTTACGCCTTGAATTAACTTATTTTCAGTTGCTTTACAAAAATCGACTTGGAACTTTAGCACAAACTGATGAAAACGGAGTCTTTCAAATTTTCCGTACTAATATCGGTGATTCGTTTACGAAAGGACTGGAAATGTTTGCTGAATATTACGTGAGAATCAATGAGAAAGCTAATTTCTCAGTTTTCAGCTCAACCTCGTTGATGGAGGCCAGATATTTAAAAGCGGAGGTGCGTTCGGGCGAAAAGAATGTAAGTATTGAGGGAAATTTCGTAGAAAGTACACCGCAAGTTATCAGTCGCAATGGTCTTACTTTTCGATACAGAAAATTGAGCCTTACGAGTTTGTTTAGTTATACCGCCAAAAGTTATGCCGACGCCCTCAACACCGTACAGCCATCAGCCAACGGAAGTGTCGGACTTGTGCCTGCTTATGGCATCTTAGATTTCAATGCTACTTATCGAATTTCGAGTAAACTTTTGTTGAAATTCAACCTCAATAATGCCACTAACAAACAGTACTTTACGAAGCGTCCTCAGTTCTATCCTGGTCCTGGCATTTGGGCTTCTGATGGCCGTGGGTTCAACCTTACTGTTTCTACTCGTTTTTAAGCATTTATGGCATAAAAATTGTAATTAAAATCACAAAAGGTTATTGAGAAAAATCAAGTAGCTTTTTGTGATTTAACTATTTGACTATCAGATATTTACGTGCTTGGTATTTAGGTAGTAGAAATGCCGATTTAAATAAAATTAAAAATGGAGTTGATTATGAAAAAAATTACATCCTCACTACTGGCTTTTCGAGGGAAGGTTCGTCTTTTGAGTCTATCAGTTTTTCTTATTTTGTTTGTACTTTCTTGTAAGGATAAATCACTCGAAGAGCCTACTCCCATCGCTTCCAAAAGCATTAAAGATTACGATGTAAATTTGTCAATCAAATGGGCAGATCTGACCTTAAAATTATTGAAAACTACTGCCGCTCAAACCCCACCAGTGGCCGCTCGTGCTTTGGGTTATGTGGGTCTTACGATGTACGAATCGGCAGTTTATGGAATGCCCGATTACCAATCTTTGCAAGGGCAAATCACTTGGCTTACAACACTTCCAAAGCCTGATTTAAGTAAGAAATATAACTGGGCATTATCAGTGAATGCTGCTCAGCATCAGATACTTAGCGATTTGTTCTCGACCACAACCGCAGTAAACAAGAAAACCCTTGATTCACTAAAAAGTACTTTAGAAACAGCCTTGATAAGTGGCAATAGTGAAGATACAACAGTTGTTAATCGTTCGAAATCTTTCGGTGTAAGTATCGCAAAAGCCATTTGGGAGTATTCAAAAACGGATGGTGGACATGAAGGCTTTAAGAATAATTTTCCAACCGATTATAAAGTGCCAGTAGGTATTGGTTATTGGGAAACAACCGAAAATGGTAGGAAGATTCCTATGTTACCTTCTTGGGGTAAAAATCGCACATTTGCGGCTACCAATGGAGCATTGCCAGTACCTAAATTACCCAAAAGTCCTTCATATCGAGAAACGAGTGATTTTTTTAAAGAATATACAGACGTTTATCAGAAAAATAAGATTTTAACTCAGGAAGAAAAAGAAATTTCGGTTTGGTGGGCTGACGACCCAAGCGAAACTTTTACTCCGCCAGGGCACTCATATTCACTGGCTAAAATTGCTACACTCACAAGTAAGGCAAAATTAGACCAAGCCATTGAAGCATTTGCAAAAACAGGGTTGGCGGTAGCCGATGCTTTTATTTTGTGTTGGAAAGCAAAATATACCTATATGAATATTCGCCCGTACACCTATATCCGCCAGACTGTTGACCCAACTTGGATTCCATTTTGGCCAGCACCACCATTTCCAGGTTTTCCCTCGGGACATTCAACACAATCGGCAGCAGCAGCAATGGCTTTAGAAAGTGTTTTTGGAACAAATTTTGAATTTACCGATACTTCGTGGGAAGGCCGCCCGAAAGACACTAAGCGTAATGTTGAATTTAAACCTCGAAAGTTAAAGTCGTTTTGGGCTGCTGCCGAGGAGTCTGCATTGTCTCGTTTTTATGGTGGAATCCACACAAATATGGATAATTCAGTCGGTTTGGCCGAAGGTAAGAAAATAGGTACCAATATTGTGCAGTTAAAATTCAAAAAATAAGAACTGAAATTTCAAAATAAAATAGACTTGATAACGAACTTTGGATAGTTTTGAATCGTCATTCGTAAATCTGAATTCGTCATTTTAATTTATGCCCAATTTTATTGCTCAAAATGCCACCGTAGTTGGCAAAGTATCGCTCGGAGAAGATTCATCGGTTTGGTATTCGGCCGTCATTCGTGCCGATGTCGAAGAAATTATTATCGGGAAACGCACCAATATTCAAGATGGAGCAATTTTGCATGCTGATTTTGGCGAACCAACCATCATTGGCGATGATGTAACGGTTGGCCATGGAGCAATTGTTCATGGGGCGGTTGTTGGCGATGGCACGCTTATCGGTATGCGTTCGACAATTCTGAATCGTGCAAAAATCGGTAAACACTGTATCATCGGAGCGTGTGCCCTCGTAACCGAAGGTATGGAGATTCCTGACTATTCGATGGTTTTGGGCGTACCCGCAAAGGTTGTGAAGCAACTACCGCCCGAATATGCTGAAAAATTATTGAAAAGTGCCGCTCACTATGTAGATATGGCTAAAAGACATCAGTCTGGCGAGTTTCGGTCAATCCAATAAAATTGGCTGAAAACTCTCATTCAAATTAGCATGGTTTTTGTTTAATGTTATTAAACGGATACATTAGGTTTTTAAAGAATTTATAGTCAGTTAATTATATGCATTTTTTGCTTGAATTTTTGTAGGATATTTGGCAAGATAATTGCTCTATTATTATACATTGAGGAATCTAAAGAAAAATGACAATTTAATTGTTCTGATTATGAATGAATGTTCTACACATTTCTTCTACAAGAAATTTTATATAGCCGTACGGTCATTAACCTTTGTGGTTTTGGCCGCTGTTTTGTTCACTTCCTGTAAAGATAAAACTACCGAAGAACCAACGCCAACTACTCTTTCAAAAGCAACCAGCGAGTTTAATGCCGATATTGCTACTCGTTGGACAGATTTACAGCTGCAACTTATCAAATCAACACCAGGTTATGCACCGCCAGTTGCGGCTCGTACTTTAGGGTACACAAGTTTGGCTCTTTACGAAAGTGTGGTTTATGGAATGCCAAATAACCAATCATTGCTTGGGCAATTAAATGGTCTTACGTCGTTACCAAAACCTGACCTTACGAAAGAATACAACTGGGGCTTGGCAGCCAATGCCGCTCTTAGCACTTTGATTACCGAAATGTACGCCACGACCAATGATGCCAACAAACGAGCGATTGATTCGCTACGCAGAAATATTGAAAGTGTAATTCGTATTGCCATTGATAATCAGCCAGTTACTGACCGTTCAAATATGTTTGGGGCTGAAATTGGCAAAGCAATTTGGGAATATTCAAAAACTGACGGTGGGCATCAAGGTTGGAGTAATAACTTCCCGACTGATTTTAAAGTGCCAGTAGGTATTGGCTTTTGGGAACCTACAAGTGCTACGCAAAGAATTCCTTTGTTGCCTTATTGGGGAAAAAATCGCACGTTTTCAGCACTGAATTTAACAACTAATCCCACTGCTCCAACAGCTTTTTCATTTAAAGAAAATTCTGAAATGTTTAAGCTGGCCAAAGAGGTATATGATGTAAACAAAGCATTGACCACTGAACAGAAAGCAATTGCCAATTTTTGGGCTGATGGTGCAAACACTATCACACCGCCAGGGCATCATTTCAATATTGCCAATATTATCTTGAAAAAAGAGAAGGTTAAGCTTGATAAAGTAGCCGAAGTGTATGCCAAAGTAGGAATGGCGGTAAATGATGCCTTTGTGGCTTGTTGGAGAGGAAAATACACTTACAATTTGATGCGTCCGGTTACTTACATTCGTCAAGCTATTAGCCCAAATTGGTCACCATTGCTTGCAACGCCCCCCTTTCCTGAATACGCTTCTGGACATTCATCGGGTTCGGGTGCAGCCGCCGAAACACTCACAACGATTTTTGGGGATAATTATGCCTTTACAGATAATACACACACAGGCAAATTTCCAGATAGAAGTTTCAAATCGTTTTATGAGTATGCCAATGAGGCCACAATTTCACGCCTATACGGCGGAATTCATTACCGTCAAGGCAACGAAAATGGCCAAACGAATGGCAAGGAAATTGCAAAGAATATACTAAAATTGAAATTCACGAAATAGCAAATAAATTGATATTGAATAATGGATAATTGAAAATGCTTTTTCTAAATATTCCATTTCGTTTCAATACCGCTGAAGATTTTATACACGATGATTTCTTAATTTATTTTTGTTTAAGCTCTGCCGCTGCCCCGGTGGTTGCTCGAAAGAGTGCCATCGGTGGTAACGGCTACTTATTCAAAAATTTTTTGTTTTAAAGATCAATTCGTAAATTTGATTATGCTTATTCAACGAAACATATTAACAATGTCTAAGTCAGTGATATTATTCGTCATTGGATTGGCTATGTTTGTGGTTGAAAGTGCTTTTTCGCAAAAACCTGTCAAAGAATACTCAAATGAAGTAGCTGTTGCGTGGTTCAATCTTCAACTTGGTCTGATTCCCACTACACAAGGTTTTTCGCCGCCCGTAGCTTCTCGTGCATTAGGCTATTGTGGTCTTACGCTTTACGAATCTTTGGTTAACGGAATGCCTGAATATCAGTCTCTTACGGGAGTTTTGAATGAGTTTAAGACAGTTCCTAAAATTGAAAGTGGTAAAACCTACCACTGGATTTTGAGTGCTAATGCTGCTCAAGCTGCCATTATCAAAAATCTTTATGCCAATACATCAAAAGCTAATTTGGCAAAGATTGATTCTTTGAAAGGTGTTTTCGAGCGAAAATATCAAAATGAAGTGGATAAAGAAACTGCTTTACGTTCAATCAAGTTTGGCGAAGCAGTTGCGAAAGCCATTTTCGATTATTCAAAAACTGATGGCGGACACGAGGGCTACGAAAAGAATTTTCCGAAAGATTATAAACCAGTCACTGGTGCGTGTGTTTGGACACCCACGGGTGAGCAACAAATTCCGTTACAGCCTAATTGGGGAAAAAATCGACCATTCGTAAAAGGAAATTCAGATTTTGAATTACCTGCTCCGCCACGTTGTGAGGCAAGTATTTCATCGTTGATGTATGCTCAGGCACTCGAAGTGTATAGTGTCGGAAAAAACTTATCCGCTGAGCAAACACTGATCGCAAAATATTGGTCGGATGATGCAGGTAAAACTTTTACGCCACCAGGTCATGCGGTTTCGATTGCCTCGCAGATTATTTCCACCGAAAAACTCAAATTAGACCGTTCTGCCGAGGTTTTTTGTAAGATTGGTATTGCGGCTGCCGACGCTTTTATTTCGTGCTGGAAATGCAAGTTTATGCACAATGTGCTTCGTCCTGTTTCGTACATACGTACAACCATTGACCGTACTTGGCAGCCAATTCTTGAAACACCTCCATTTCCCGAATATACATCTGGACACGCTTCTGTGTCGGGTGCAACGGCCCAAGTATTATCCGATTTGTTTGGTTTTAATTATCATTTTACTGATAATTCTCACGCCGCCAGAGGCTTCAAACCTCGCTCGTTCGACTCATTCTTTGAGTTTGCCGACGAAGCTGCAAATTCTCGTCTTTACGGTGGTATTCACTACCGAAATTCCAATGAGCAAGGCTTAAAAAATGGTAAACGCATTGGTAAGAATGTTTGTGAATTGAAGTTTAAGACCCCCAACCCCTAAAGGGGCTTAGAAATTAACTTCCTATTATAGTTTTTCTCGTTTATAGGCATGACAGAGAACACAATTCGTAAATCGTAATTCTTAATTCGTAATTACTTCTCTATCTTTGTGCTTCAATCATTCATTTCAAACATGAAGCTTTTTTTTAGAAAAACGGGCGAAGGCCAGCCGATATTGATTCTCCACGGTGTTTTTGGCTCGTCCGATAATTGGTTTTCGATTAGTAAAATGATAGCCGAAAAAGGTTACGCCGTATATGCTATCGATGCTCGTAATCATGGACAATCGCCTCGTAGTGAAGATTTTAGCTACGAATTAATGGCTGATGATTTAAACGAATTTATTGAAGATAATCAACTCGAAAAGCCTGTAATAATTGGACATTCGATGGGTGGAAAAACCGTCATGCACTTTGCCATGAAATACCCAAATAAATATTCAAAACTTATCGTGGTCGATATTGCCCCCAAATTTTACCCATCGCATCACGGACATATCATACAGGGTTTAAATTCGATTGATTTATCAACGCTCACAAATCGTAATGAAGCTGATTTCCAGCTTTCAAAATACGTGACAAATGCAGGTGAGAAGCAATTTTTGCTAAAAAATCTCTATCGTACCGAAGATGGTAAATTCGACTGGCGAATCAATTTGCCAGTTTTGAGCAAAGAAATTTACCAAATTGGTGGCGATTTTACGGACGCTAAAGAAGTATCAGCACCGACATTGTTCTTGCGAGGAGGTGAATCGGGCTATATTTATGATGAGGATATTCCTGTTATCAGAGATATTTTTCCGAATGCTATCGTTCAAACTATCGAAGGTGCTGGGCATTGGGTACAAGCCGAAAAACCAGCTGAGTTTGTAGCAGCAGTTTTAGATTTTGTGAAATAAAATCTAAAACTGCTTTGTTACTATGGTCTGTGGACTAAAAACTTTGGACTATTCTACCATATCTGCCACAATTTTGGCCGATGAAAGTGCCAACGGAATCCCACCGCCAGGATGAACGCTTCCGCCCACAAAGTAAAGATTTTTAATTTCAGAAGAAAAATTAGCGTGGCGTAAAAATGCCGCAAATTTATTGTTGGAACTATTGCCATACAAAGCTCCTTGTGCCGAAGAAGTACGCATTTCGATGCTTCTTGGGTCGAGAATCGACTCATTTTCTATTAAATCTGCTACGTTTACACCTAAATTTCGGCTCAATTTATCAATGACATTTTGGCGAGTTTCGATAATTATTTTATCCCAATCTTGTCCTTCGTTGGCGGGTGCATTGAGCAAAATAAACCAATTTTCGCAGCCTTCGGGAGCATCATCTTTTTTGTATTTCGAGGTAATATTCAGATAGATTGTCGGGTCGTGATAAATCGTTTTTTTCTGAAATTGATGCTCAAATTCGGTCTTATAATCATTCGAGAAAAAGATATTGTGCAAGCCTAGTTCCTTAAATTCTTTCTTGATTCCCCAATAAAAAATCAGACCAGAACCGCTCTTGGCTTGATTCAAAATCTTATCTGGATGCTTGGCATTTGGGAGTAATTTGCGGTACGTTGGCGTAACGTCCATGTTTGAAATGATGAATGATGAGTGGTGAATGGTGAATGGTGAATGTGTATTTTCAACTTCACTATTTGAACCCCTTACCCTAAGTCCCTTCACTTTTTCGTTTTCAACAAGAATCTCTTCAACTTTCGCCCCAAAATGAAATTTTACACCTAAATCTTTCGCCAAATTGACCAAACTTTGGGTGATACCAAACATTCCATCTTTCGGGAAAAAAGCTCCAACATTATATTCTAAATGTGGAATAATATTGAGCGTAGCGGGAGTTTGATAAGGGTCAGAACCATTATAAGTAGCATAACGATTGAATAATTGAACGGTTTTTGGTTGTTTGAAAAAACTTTCATTTGCTTTATTCATTGTGCCAAAAATGCCCAGTTTCGGTAAGTTTAGATAACCTTTGAAAGCTTTTTTTGATGTCCAAGTCGAAAATTTATGCAAGGAATCTTCGAGAAATAGACCACTCAAAATCTCATATTTAAAAGCTGCTTCTTTCAAAAACTGAATGATATTTTCTGAGGGTTCACCGAGGGCTTTTTCGGCATCTTTTGCAAATTGATTGATGTCGGCCGACACATTGAGCCTTGTACCATCATCCCAAAAATATCGACATACTTCTGGTAGTTTGATGTACTGAAAATATTCGTCAGGATTTCGCCCCGAAAGCTCAAATAGTTCAGTCACAAACAGTGGCATCGTGAAAAGTGAAGGCCCTGCATCGAAGCGATATTCGCCTTGCTGAAATTCACTTAACTTTCCGCCAGGATAAGTATTGGCTTCAAAAACTTCTACTTCGTGACCTTTGCTGGCTAAACGAATAGCCGTTGCAATTCCCCCAATACCTGCTCCAATTATTGCTGTTTTCATTCAGTTTAAAATCCATGATGATTGAACCAATATAACACCTGTTTCGTGATTTCTGTTAAAATTTTCGCAAAAAAGCTCATTTGACTTATCATTCTGGCCTTCCATCTACTAAAATATCAAATTTATCAACAAAATTGTTATTTTTTTTCGCTATTTTGCGTCTCAATTAGAAATATACCCTTAAATCATAAAATCAATTAAACTCTCATAAGAGTAGAACCACCAATGGCAAAATTATTGATTGTTGATGACGAAAAAAGTATCCGAGATGCCCTCCGTGACATTTTGGAATATGAAGAGTACGAAGTAGATGAGGCAAAAGATGGAGAAGAAGGACTTGAAATGGTACTGAAAACACAGTATGATGTAGCCCTTTGCGATATCAAGATGCCTAAATTAGATGGACTCGAAATGCTGTTGAAAGCCAAAGAAGAAGGAGTAATGACTCAGTTTGTTATGATTTCTGCTTTTGGTAATGTAGAAAATGCTGTGGAGGCAACCAAGAGAGGTGCCTTTGATTTCATTACAAAACCACCTGATTTGAATCGTCTGCTCGTAACGGTACGCAACGCCATCGAGAAAAGTAAAGACGTAGAAGTAATAAAGGTTCTCAAACGAAGAATCTACAAAATCAACGAAATCGTTGGAGATTCACCTCTGATTCAGAAAGTGAAAGAAACCATCGACCGTGTTGCTCCAACCGAAGCTCGTGTGCTTATCACGGGGCCAAATGGCTCAGGAAAGGAAATGGTAGCGAAACAGATTCATGAGAAAAGCAATCGTTGTAATCAGCCTTCGGTTGAGGTAAACTGTGCGGCTATTCCTTCTGAATTGATTGAAAGTGAACTTTTTGGGCACGAAAAAGGTGCTTTTACTTCAGCTATTAAGCAACGCATCGGTAAGTTTGAACAAGCCGATGGCGGTACACTTTTCTTAGATGAGATTGGAGACATGAGCCTTTCGGCACAAGCAAAAGTGCTTCGTGCATTGCAAGAAAGTAAAATTACACGTGTGGGTGGCGATAAAGAAATAAAAGTAAATGTACGTGTGATTGCGGCAACAAATAAGGATCTACGTAAAGAAATTGCTGAAGGTAATTTCCGTGAAGACTTATTCCACCGTCTGAACGTAATTCCGATTCACGTACCAGCACTGGCCGACCGTCAAGATGATATTCCTTTACTGGCTGAGAAATTCTTGAACGATGTAGCCGAAGAATACGGTGATGCTACCAAAGAATTTGATGCAGATGCAATGGAGTATATGAAAGGTTTACCGTGGACAGGTAACGTGCGTGAGTTACGCAACGTAGTAGAACGTCTCGTGATTATGTGTGGTCCGACAATTACGCTCGATGATGTGAAACTTTATGCAGGAATTGGTTTCTAATTCCAGATAAGTATTGATAATATTAGCGTCGGCAAGGTTCTAAACCTTGCCGACGTTTTTTTATTTCAGACGTTTTTATGTCATCAAGAAATACTTAAAGTAGTGCCTGAAAGCGAAACCGTGTAGGCCGTAATACTTCCATTTCCTACGCCAGTTCCGTTGGTTTTAAAATACCAGTCGTGTTCGGTACATTGAAACTGACCTTTTGACGAATTATAGATGATTTGGTCTTTTTTCTCATGTGGGCAGGTGCGAGCGATGGCCGCAAATGCAGCACTTGTATTGCCAGAGGCAATTCGAGCTAAAACAACACCATTTGTTTTGATGTATCCGCCAACGCTGTTAAGTGCAGTAGTAGTTGATAAATCGACGGTAAAGGCCGAAATTGGTGTAACGGTGTCATCACCTCCGCAAGAGGTAAGAGCAGCCATCAGAGCGGCACCGCTGAAACCAATTTTCATCAAAAAATCTTTACGTGAGATTGCTTCTGGATTCTTCATAAATAGAAACTTTTTTTAAGGTAAATAATAGAAAATGAGTAAAAAGTCTATCTATGCAAGAATGGTGTTTTAAATGAGAAAAATTCGGTTAGTTGAGGTAAGGACGTAAAAAAAGGAAGTGCTGGTTGCACCTCCTTTGTGTATCTTGTAAATTTAGAATCTTTCTAAAGACTTAGTAAACAAACTCGCCAAATTCGCTTTTAATCGTTACTTTCTTGCTTTCGGCAGCTTCTACTCGACCGATAATTTGGGCATCAATACCAAACGATTGCGAGATTTCGATGATGCGTTGAGCGTATTGTTTGTCGAGATAAACCTCCAAACGGTGTCCCATATTGAAAACTTTATACATTTCTTGCCACGAAGTCCCGCTTTGTTCGTGAATCAATTTAAACAATGGCGGAATCGGGAAAAGATTATCTTTGATTACGTGCAGGTTTTCTATAAAGTGCAAAACCTTTGTTTGAGCTCCTCCGCTGCAATGCACCATTCCGTGAATATGCGGACGAAGTTCGGCTAAAAATGCTTTGGCAACAGGAGCAAAAGTACGGGTAGGAGAGAGGATAAGTTTGCCGACATTGACACCCGCAATTTCTTCGGTCAATAATTTTGCTCCGCTGTAAACTAAATCTTTGTTTATTTCACTGTCGTAACTTTCGGGGTATTTTTCGGCATAAGTTTTTGCCAAAACATCGTGTCGGGCAGAAGTTAAGCCATTGCTTCCCATTCCGCCATTGTATGCTGTCTCGTAGCTTGATTGACCGTAAGAAGCTAAGCCCACAATGACATCGCCTGCTTTTATATTATCGTTTGAGATAACATCAGAGCGTTTCATACGAGCAATAATTGTACTGTTGACGGCAATCGTACGTACTAAATCGCCCACATCGGCAGTTTCGCCACCTGTGCTGTAAATTTCTACTCCGTGGCTGCGAAGCATTTCCAGACATTCTTCTGTTCCGTTGATAATTTCACCAATTACTTCACCTGGAATCTTGTTTTTATTTCTATCAATACTCGACGAAATCAACATTGGGCCAACCGCACCAACACAAATCAAATCGTCTGTATTCATTACGATTGAGTCTTGTGCAATGCCACGCCATACCGAAATATCGCCCGTTTCTTTCCAATATAAATATGCTAAAGATGTTTTTGTGCCAGCACCATCAGCGTGCATGATATTGCAATATTCGGCATCGCCACCGAGTGTATCGGGTGAAATTTTGCAGAATGCTTTCGGGAAAAGTCCTTTATCGAGCTTTTCAATTGCCTTATGAACATCTTCTTTAGCGGCCGAAACGCCACGCTGCATATAACGGTCAGTCATTTTTTGTATGCTTAATTGAGTTGCAAAGGTAAGGCTTAATTAAGAATTAAGAATTAAGAATTAAGAATTTTCTCGAAATAGTCTGAAACTTAGTGTCTCTTAGTTTTTTAGTGGTTAGTATTTCAAATCTTCTTTCGTTTCTTCAAATCATATTTTTCGCCTTTTTCGAGCATGATGAATTTCATTTCTTTGGCTTGTTTGGTAGTTTCAAAAATCATTACTTGGCTTTCGCCCAACACTTCGGCAAAGCGATTTTGCTCGACATACAAAGCTGTATTTTCATCAATGCCGACACCAAGTAATGTTGGATTTTTGAAAATCAACCCAATCAAACGGTTTTGGCGTTGACGTTTAATAAAATGCTGGTCAACAATGATTTCGTTCATCAATCCAAGCCCTTTTTTTGTTTCGACTTTTGAGCCATCAATTACCTTAAAATCTCCTTCGCCCGAAATCATAATCTCAGACATAATGGCCGTGCCTGCACTCGTGCCCGCAAATACTACTCTGTTTTTATAAAGCTCATGCATGGCCTTGAAAAGTTCTTCATCTTTCAAAACCTCCATGATTCTGTTTTGGTCGCCACCGCAAAAGAAAATACCTTTTGCTGTTTTGAGTTGTGCCAAAAGTGTAGCTTTTGTTTCGGCAGTTAGTGGTGCAAATGGAGCTTTCTCGACCGAAATTTTTGAAAGTATGGCCACTTCTTTTTTAATGTTTGAAGCCGCTATTTCTTGCTCGCCACTTGCCCACGGAATTACCAGAATCTTCCCATTTTCGTTGCCACTTGATTCGATAAGTTTTGTTAGAATATCGGGTGTGCGTTTGCCGCCACCAATCATGATTAATTGTTGGGCAGTGGCGAGGTTTGAAATTAAAAGAAAGAGTAAGAAAGTTTTGCGTAGCATTTTTTAGAAATTAGTTTGTGATAAATTATCTATATATTTGATTCCATTTTAAAACCCAGTTATATTTTACAAACCTATGAAAAAATACCTTTTAATTATTTCACTTTTTGCATTTTCTTCTTGCAGAAATAAAGTAGAGCAAAGCTGGCAACTAACACCATTTGTGAAGGCCGATACCGAAAATCCAATTTTGCTACCCAACGATACTACCACTTTTGACGACCCAATCATGAAGAAAACTATAAATTGGGAAGCCAAAGATGTCTATAATCCATCAGCGGTAGTGCGTGATGGAAAAGTCTATTTGTTGTACCGTGCCGAAGATACTTTGAAGGTTGTCGATGGCACTTCTCGTTTGGGTTTGGCCGTTAGTGAAGATGGTATTCACTTCAAGCGTCAGACTAAACCCGTATTTTTTCCTGACAATGATTTTATGAAAAAATACGAATACCCAGGCGGAACAGAGGATCCTCGTTTGGTTGAGACCGAAGATGGAAAGTATATTTTGACCTACACTGCTTATGATGGAAAAACCGCACGTCTTTGTGTGGCTTCTTCAACTGATTTACAGACTTGGAAAAAAGAAGGTTTGGCTTTCAAAGACCCTAAAAACGAAATGTTATGGTCAAAGTCAGGAGCGATAATAACCAAGCAAGTTGGTGAGCGATTTGTGGCTACAAAAATTAATGGGAAATATTGGATGTATTGGGGCGACACAAGTTTATTTTTGGCAAGTTCGGATAATCTAACTGATTGGACGATATTAGAAGATGAAACAGGAAAACCCAAACCAATCATAAAACCTCGTGACGATAATTTTGATAGTTGGTTGGTAGAATCTGGTCCAGCGGCGTTTATCAAAGAAGATGGTATATTTCTTATTTATAATAGTGCCAATAAAGGTTTTCAGAATAAAGGTAAAGATACAAAAAATGCTTACCGTGCTGGGCAAGTGCTTTTTGATAAAAACGACCCAACTAAAGTTATCGACCGCTCGAAGACTTTTTTCTTTGAGCCTGACAAGTCTTATGAGCTAACAGGGCAAGTAAACAATGTAGTGTTTGTGGAAGGTTTGGTGAATTTTAAGAAGAAATGGTATTTGTATTATGGTACGGCCGATTCTAAAATTGCAGTGGCGGTTTGTGAGAAGTAAGGGTGTTTAAGGAAGTCTTCGTCTTGAGGGGGACGCCCAGTCCGAAGACTTCCTTTCTATTTACTTCCAATTCAATAATTCTTCTAAAGCAGTATCAACTTTCACAAAGTCAAAACCTTTGATTACATCGTTCATCATTCTCGTGATTTCGTTGTTGCAAAGATTTCCGATACTGCCTTCGAGTGTATGATTCAAATCTCGTGGTGCTTCGTAGCCACCGCCAAAAATCTCATCTTTTACCTGTAAATAAGCATCTCTGAAAGGTAAACCTTGCATCACTAATTCATTCACACGTTCGACCGAGAAAATGGGGTCATATTTTTTATCTTCTAAAAGGTTTGGCTTTATCTCAATATTCGACATCATAAAGTGAGCAATATCCAAGCACTCAATCATTTGGTCGAAGGCAGGCATCAAGATTTCTTTCAGGATTTGCATATCACGGTGATAGCCACTTGGTAGGTTACTTGTCACGAAAGCCAATTCAGTTGGAAGTCCTTTGAGTCTATTTGTTTTTGCTCTGAGTAATTCCGCCACGTCGGGATTTTTCTTGTGAGGCATAATACTACTACCCGTTGTGAAGTCGTCGGGGAGCGTTACGAACCCAAAGTTTTGCGAGTTATATAAACAAACGTCCATCGCCATACGTGAGAGCGTTGTGGCCAAAGATGTCATTCCCGAAAGTACTACATACTCACTTTTGCCACGAGTCATTTGGGCATAGACTACATTATAATTAAGGTCGTCGAAGCCGAGTAGCTTAGTCGTGAGCGTTCGGTTGAGTGGAAACGAACTTCCATAACCTGCACCCGAACCCAGAGGGTTTTTATTGACCACTTTATAAGCAGCTTGTAGTACGATGGCATCATCAACCAGACTTTCGGCATAAGCACCAAACCAAAGCCCGAAAGATGAAGGCATGGCAATTTGTAGGTGCGTATAACCTGGAAGTAAATCGTATTTATGTTTATTGCTAAGCTCGACTAATTTATGGAAAAGTGTTTCGGTCAAATTTACTATTTGACGAAGTTGATGACGCATAAAAAGTTTAAGGTCAACCAATACTTGATCATTGCGAGAGCGTCCACTATGGATTTTTTTGCCAGTATCGCCGAGGGCTTGCGTAAGTAACCATTCGACCTGCGAATGCACGTCTTCGATGTTTTTTTCGATTAAAAATTTGCCATTTAAAATATCATTATATATCTTTCGACATTCATTTAGGACGTGTCCTAATTCATTGGTTTCGAGCAAACCTATACTTTCTAACATAATGGCATGTGCCATTGAGCCGATAACATCGAACTCAGCCAAGTACATATCCATTTCACGGTCTTGACCGACTGTAAATTTTTCAATACGGAAGGCCGCTTCCTGTTTTCCTAAATTTTTATTGCTTTCCTTTTGCCAAAGTTTCACTTGATTTGCGAGGTTTTATTACACCACAAATTAACGGTGTTTTTCGTTGGGAATGAAGGGAATTTATTGGTTTTTAAATATATATATCCGTTTGATAATTTTTTAGCATGATTTTTGCGTAATTTATATTTAAAGGATCAGTACCATGAGTTAATTAGGTATATTTTTTTTGATAATTAATGATTTTTGTTGTGGTTTCTTAGTAAAATTAAATTATGTGTCATTTATCATGGTTTGGCATAGATTTAGTTAAGAGCTTTCTGCGATGGGCATTTAATGTTCTCAAAAATTATGCCATACAGGTAAATCGTTATTAAAATACCTTTTTAAATATGAGATAGAATGTGTAGCTAATATTTTTTTACTTTTTTTTGGTTACATAAACTATTAGGTTAGGTCTAAGAATTAAAGATTGATTTTCTTCTATAATTATGAAGACAATTGGTTTTTAGAATATATTGAATTTTTGCTATTGAGTGAACCTTTACTTTAAAAAATGATGAGGAATAACTTCTCCTTTCTTCGCAGAGGCATTGCCTTTGCTGCATTTGCTTTTTACGTTCAATTTTCTTCGTTTGCACAAACTAATCCAACTGGTGCTGCTCAAAACTTCAATGTTATCACATTGGCAGGTGCAAGCCTAAAAGATGGTGACATTGATGGCGGACTGGCAACTAAAGGTCAATTGACACTTCGTGGAGCTTTTACATTAGCTGGACATACACCCGGCACATTTAAGGCTTCTGGAGATGCTAATTTTACGGCATTAATTGCGGAAGGAGGGGCAAACTTTCAAAGTGGCTCTGGGCTTTATGTAGCAAGTAGTGGCTTTGCGAAGTTGTCGAATTTTTCATCATCTTTTAAATATTGGGCAACAAATCCAACGAGAATAAGTAGTTTATCTTCTTCTTCACAAGATGCACAGCCAAGGATTGACTTGTCGGGGGCACAATCTCAAGCTTCTATCAATCAAGATGTTTTTGACTTTGATGGAGCTTTTGCTTCATTCAAATCAATTTGTGATACATATAAGAACTGTACATCAAACATTAATTTGTCTCCATCGGGTTCTTATACTTTTCCTGTGGTTTCTGGCAAAACGAATTTCTTTAGAATTTCGGCTTCAGCACTCAATAGCTTATCAGAAATTAAGTTTTCGATTGTCCCATCGGCTACAAACCCAGTGGTGATAAACGTTAACCTCAATGGTGCAAGTGCATTCACTTGGAGTGCAAGTACAAACTTTCCTGGCTTACCAAGTAATGCAGTTGGTCAGTACGTATTATTTAATTTTTATAATGGTGCTGCAACCTGTAATGTTACCTTAAATAATCCTACTATTATAGGTACGGTGTTCGCACCTTATTGTAATATCATTAAGCAAAGTTCGAGTAATATCGAAGGACAAGTAATTTGTAACCATTATACACACGAGGCAGGTGAGGTTCACTATCAACCATTCAATACGAATATCAATTGTGGTAATGTTAATTCGGTAACATGTAACTGTGCTGGAAATTTACTATTGAATGGCGGTTTTGAGGTTAAAGAGACAAGAACTATCACAGAAGACGGGCATGGCTACAATCTTTCGCAGAATACAAATAGCTGGAGATGGTCGAATGGTAACTTAACGACTGGTTCGGGGTTTGAGGTTTGTGATGCAAATAATGCTTATTTCCAGGCATACAATTCATCGGCCTACATGTACCAACAAGTGAACAACGTAGTAGTTGGTTCACTTTACTCATTGGGAGCTTATGGAGGTACGCACGACCCATCAGGTAATCATCGCTATCGTTTGGCATTTTATAAAAGTGATGGTACTTTGGTCTCGACGGTTGCTGGTGTAGGTTTCGTAGAAGTTCAAGTAGATTGGGATGTAGATAATGTGCCAGTTGGGCAAACAAAGTTGAAAGAATATGATTTATCATTAGTTGCTCCAGCAGGTGCTTCATATTTGAGAGTTGAAGGGTACGCCAGTACAGACTATTTGAAATTAGACAATATATGTTTAACCGTTGACAATACTTGTAATAACGTAACAAGTGGTGGAACAATTGGTAGTAACCAAACAGGTTGTACGATTCCATTTACACCAGCAAAGCTTACAAGTACTACATTACCATCAGGCGGTGATACTGGAAAAGCAATTGAATATGTATGGCTTAAAACTACAACTTTAATAAACAATACTTGTCCAAGTAATGTTGCTGGTCAAAGTATTTACCAAGTAATCAGCGGAGCTACTTCATTTGAATATACACCAGCACCAGTTTATCAAACTACTTGTTATATTAGATGTGCCAGAAGA
Organism: Emticicia sp. W12TSBA100-4; assembly: GCF_040253585.1. NCBI lineage: Bacteria > Pseudomonadati > Bacteroidota > Cytophagia > Cytophagales > Leadbetterellaceae > Emticicia > Emticicia sp. W12TSBA100-4. Next base: position 6,914 of record NZ_JBELAU010000013.1, on the reverse strand, counting down.
GCTGGTTGTACTGAATACGTTGGCGAGTCGAATAAGATATTAATTGTTGCCAAAAATAATTGTACTGTAACTGCTTGTCCTAATTCATTAGTGACAAATGGTGGTTTTGAAACCGATAATGGCGGTACTTATGGCGGAAAGAAATTTCCTGCTACTTTGATGTCTTCACCTGCATCTTATATTACAAAACCAGGAAATGCCGCAACTGCTCAATACAGAGGGGCATTACCAACTGATTGGGTAATTGGAACTGATGTTGATGATTATGCGAATAGAAGAGGTGCCTTTTATGTTGATGCAAGTGTAACTGGTAACGCACACTCAGGGGATAGATTTATTTGGGGAAGACAAAATCAGTGTGTTGCTTACAAAGTAGATAATGCAACTCAACTTACGGGAATTCAGGCAGGAAATAAGTATAAGATTTGTGCTTGGCTGGCCGCTTGGAATCCTGATGCTGGTGCAACTCAAGGAGATGCCATTGTTTCGTTTGAATATCGTTGGAGAAAAGCAGATGGTACAGTAATCAATATTGGGAATGGTACAGAGGTAACAACAGTTGCTAAAACCATCACTAAAGATACCGATGGAAAGTGGGAAACATTAAACTGGCAGGAAGCATGTATCGAAATTACCGCTCCAGTAGGTGCGGTTGGTTTGGAATTTTATATCACTCCAACTGATTACAATAATGGTGCTGCCGTTGATGATGTTTGTGTTACTACAACCTCAACTTGTGCTTTAACAGTAGATGCTGGTCCAAATAAAACTATTTGTAATACTGATGAAGTAGTATTAAATAGTACAGTCGGCGGAGTTTCAAGTTGCGGTACACCAAGCGAAACGGTTTGTGCTACTACAATTGCCGCTTCTACTGGTTGGATTGCAGACTTAAACTATGCAAAAGTTTGTGGTGATAACTTAGGTGCTAAATTGTGGACACTATCAGGCGACCCCGCAGCTTCGTCTATTACTATGGACTTAGGGAAAATATATCCTGCTGGAACCGTAATTAGAGTTAGTTTAAAACTGGAGCATTGTACCAGTGCAAGTTCTACTCAGTCTGATGCCAAGATTCAGGCATCGACAAGTGCAACAACAGGCTTCAGTAATTTAGCTTCTTCATTGTTATTTGCACATACTTCTCTAAAAGAATATACTTATACGTTAAGTGCTGATGCTCGATATATAAAAGTTACAGACAATGGTAAATGTGCATTCCGTTTAGATTATGTAAAAGCAACTACAGCCGGAACTACATCTGCGAATGTAACTTATTTGTGGACAGCCCCTGCAACTGGCGGTATCGTAGGTGCTAATAATACTGCAAACCTTACTGTAAATAAAGCAGGAACTTACACACTGACTGTTACAGATTGTAATGGATGTCAGAAAAGTGATGTTGTAACTGTAACTGCAAATTCAGTTTCGGCTAATGCTGGTGCAGACCAAGTATCTTGTGCAGGCGAAAACGTTACTCTTACTGCCGCTGCCGTTACAAATGCAACTTATGAATGGAGAAGTTCTACAAGTGCTACTGTGCTTGCAACAACTCAGTCATTTACAGTGACTCCAACTACAACAACCGATTTTATTTTAACAGTTATCGTAAATGGTTGTAGTGCTTCAGATGGTGTAAAAGTTACAGTTAATCCGAAACCTGCAAAGCCTGTTATCGTAGCAAAACCTGGTACAACAGTTTGTTCAGGCCAAGGCGTTGGTTTAGAGGTTTCAAACTGTACGGGTACTTTACTTTGGAATGTTGGTCAAACAAGTTCAGCCATTGTAGTTACACCAACACAAACAACTACTTATGATGTAACTTGTAAAGTAGGTAATTGTACAAGTGATAAAACATCAGTTACGATTACAGTTAGTGGAAACTGTGCACCTGGTAAAGACCCTATTTGTATCTCAAGCACAAGAGACATTACAAATAATTTACTTTGTGGTACAACAGGTGTCTTCTACGGATTGTGGTTCAATGATTTAGTAAGTGCAACACAAACAGACTACAAACATTTCAAAATAAAAACTGGTACTCTCACAGAGTATTGTGATGGAACTGCCACGTTCCAATATACTGCTTGTGCTGTAAATTCTACAACAGGAGTAAGTGCCGGTGTAAATGACTGTATTACATTAAATGTTAATTTATCAGGACGTACTGCAAATTCGGCCCCTTATGCCAATACTCACTGTGATAGTTATAATCCAACAACAACTGACTGGTACTATTATAAGAATGTAGTATCTGGTACAATAACTGGAGCTTCGGGTGGTATTTATCAAGGCTTAACAGGAACATACACCCAAAAAGATGCTAATTTTCCATTCCAAGTAGGTACTGGAGCTAATCTCAATGAAATTAGCCAAATGGGAGCGAGTGCTTGGTTTACGGCTACTATAACCAATGGTGGTGTTAATGGTTGGTCAACAGCATCTGGGCATGGAGATAATAACTTTAGAGTAGGAGCTGCAACACCAATTGCCAAAGTAACAGCAACTGCAAACCCTACCGCAATATGTGCAGGAGGAAATGTAACATTAAATGCAACCCTTGATGCTGCTTCAAAATCAGCATCTTGTACACCAGTTTCATATAGCTGGGTTGGGTCGAATAATTTCACAGGCACGGGTGCAAGTATTACTGATTTAAATGTTCAGTCAAATACTACATATACAGTAACGGTTACTATTAAGGCAGTAAATGGAAGCACTTGTACAATTACAGGTACAACTTCGGTTACAGTAAATCCAAATCCAACAGTAACAGTTGATTCAAAAACAATTTGTTTGGATGGAACTGCTACATTGACAGCATCAGGCTGTGTAGGTTCGGTTGTATGGTCGGGTGCAGGAACAGGTTCAGGTACTACAATTACAGTATCACCATCTGCCGTTGGTACTTATGGTTACACAGCAACTTGTACTAACTCAAATAACTGTAAAGCAACAGCAACAGGTGTTGTGACAGTAACAGCGAAACCAACAGTAAGTTTACCAATTGACTTCCAAGTATGTAGTGGAACTCCAACAACATTAACCGCAACTGGTTGTGCTGGTGGTACTTTATCTTGGAGTACAAACGTTGGTGGTTCAACATCGGCAACTGTAATTGTAACACCAACAAATACAGGAACTTCTGCAATAAATATTACATATACAGTTACATGTACAACAAGCATAAACAATGGTTGTACAGCTACAGATGCAGTTATCGTAACCGTTAATCCGCTTCCAACAGTAACGCTTACACCAACAAACATTACTTGCAATGGTGCAAAAGATGGTAAAATCTTAGCAACTGGAAACGGAGGTACGCCACAATATACATTTAGTCTCAATGGTGGAGCATTTACTACTCCAGCGGCTGCTACTAATACATTCACAGGTTTAGACCCAAATACTACCTATACTATTACTGTCAAAGATACTAAAGGGTGTATTGCTACATCTTCAGCAATGCTTACACAACCAGCAGTATTGGCAGTATCAACCACAAAAGTCGACCCTAAATGTGAAAAATCAGATGGCTCAATTAATTTGACAGTATCGGGAGGAACAAGTCCATATACTTATTTATGGTCGAATGGATCAACAACCGAAGACTTAACAGCAAGAGCAGAAGGAACATACAGTGTAACCGTAACAGATAAAAATGGTTGTACAGCTACAACAACAGTTGCTTTAACTCCACAAGATTGTTCGTTCGATTTAGCGTTGAAAAAAGTATTAAAAACTGCTGGTACATACAAACCAGGTGATAATGTTACTTTCACAATCTCAGTTATTAATCAAGGAACAGTAACAGCTACGAACGTTCAGGTAACAGACTATATTCCAACAGGTTTAACGCTATCAGATGCTAACTGGACTGCAACTTCTGGAAAAGCAACATTAAATACTGTTATTCCAACAATTGCCCCAGGTACTACAGTTACAAGAGACATTACGTTTAAAATTGATGCTAACTACGAAGGTGCATCAGTAGTAAATCGTGCTGAGATAAGTGCAGCAAGCAATGCAAGAGGTTTGCCTGATAAAGATAGTAAGGCAGACCAAGATAATACTAATGATAGAGGAGGATTAGTTGGTAGCCCAGCTGATGATTATGTTGATGGAACAGGCATAAATGGTACAGGGGCAGTAGGTGATGGAGTAGCAGCAACTGACGAAGATGACGAAGACCCTGCATTGTTAACAATTACACAAACATTTGATTTAGCACTTAGAAAAACACTTACTTCAGCAGCAACAGTTGTACCTGGTAGTGATGTAACTTTTGAAATTGAAGTATTCAATCAAGGAACATTAACCGCAACTAATGTTCAAGTAAGTGATTATATCCCTGCTGGATTATCATTGAGTCCAAGTGAAACAAATTGGAATGTATCAGGAACTATCGCAACCTTAAAAGTACCAATTGCATCTTTAGCTCCAAATGCCAGTATTAAGAAAACTATATTGTTGAGAGCGAATAATGTTTCAACATACCAAGGACAAACGTTAGTAAATAGAGCAGAAATATCTTCCCCAGCAGCTTCAAACAATGCTTTGGGACTAAATGATAAAGATAGTACGCCTGATGCAATTTTAGGAAACGATAAAGGCGGACAATTTGGTGGTGGAAGTTTAGCGGATGATGTTATAACTGGAAATGGCACAGGAGCAGTAGGTGATGGAGTAGCTGCAACAGATGAAGATGATGAAGACCCAGCAGGTGTTAAAATTGAAACTTTCGACTTGGCTTTGAAGAAGACGTTGAATAGCAGCACGCAAACACCAATCGTAGGTGGTAGAGATGTGAAGTTTGACATCACAGTTATCAACCAAGGCACAATAGGAGCAAGTGGAATCAAAGTAGTGGATTACATACCGACGGGCATGACACTGAATGATGCCAATTGGACAGCAACAGGTGGGGTAGCGACTTACAACGGACCAATAGCGAATTTAACAGCATCAGGTACAGGAGCTGGTAGTAGCACAGTGATAAGTATAACATTGAAAGTAAACGAAGGTGTAAGTGGTCCATTGAGCAATTTTGCGGAAATCAGTGAAGCGAAAGACAGCAAAGGAGCGAGTGTAACCGATATCGACAGCACACCAGACGCAAGCAATACAAACGATGGTACAGTTAAGAACGATGAAACAGGCGAGAATGGTAAGACAGGAGGGGATGAAGACGACCATGATATAGAGACGATCACAGTAGAGAAGTTCGACTTGGCTTTGAAGAAGACAATTGCTGTTGGTCAACCTTTAGCAATTATGCCAGGCAGTGATGTTAAATTTACAATAACGGTATATAACCAAGGAACAGTTGAAGCTAAGAATATTCAAGTTACAGATTACATACCGACAGGTATGACATTAAATGATGCTAACTGGAATTCAACTTTGGGCAATACAGTATTGAATATACCAATCGCATCGCTTTTACCAACAGCAAGTGCCACTGTAAATATTACTCTTAAAGTTAATAGTGATTACACAGGTACTTTGTTAGTAAATACTGCTGAAATTTCAGCTGCAAAAGATAGTAAGGGAAATTCTGTTGATGATATTGATAGTACACCTGATACCAATAATGGCAATCAAGCAGGAGAGGTTAGCCCTCAAATGAAAGACGATGCAGTTAATGAAAATGGTAAAAACGGTGGAGATGAGGATGACCATGATTTTGCCAATGTGGATATTTGTCAAGTTAAATTGGCTATAAATCCAAATACGATAAAAGATGTTTCGTGTTTTGGAGGTAATGATGGAAGTGCTACGGTAACTGCTTCGGGCGGTCAAGCTCCTTATACGTATCTTTGGAGTAATGGAGCAACAACAGCTACTGTAAACAACTTTACAGTAGGTACTTACTCAGTAACAGTTACAGATGCAAGAGGATGTTATGCAACAACTCAGGTAACAATTAAAGAACCTAAGTTACTTATCGCGGTAGCAACCTCAACAGCAGTAGCATGTTACGGAGAGAAAAACGGCACAGCGACGGTGGTTGCGAGCGATGGGAACGGTGGATATAGTTACACTTGGAACAGCAATCCTTTACAAACATCTGCAACAGCTACTAATTTAGGAGCAGGTATTTATATTGTGACTGTTAAAGATATCAAGAATTGTACAGCAACTGCGAGTGTAGTAGTGAAACAACCAACGGCAGCGTTAACGACGACTCCAAGTGGTGTGGATGTGAAATGTTACGGCGATGCGAGTGGCAGTGCGAGTGTGGTTGCAGCGGGTGGCACAAGTCCATATACTTATAAATGGAGTAATAATGCAACGACCTCAACGATAAACGGTCTAATAGCTGGCACCTACACGGTAGTAGTAACGGATGCGAATAGTTGTACAGCAACTGCGAGTGTGTTGGTAAAACAACCGACGGCAGCGTTAACGACGACTCCAAGTGGTGTGGATGTGAAGTGTTACGGCGATGCAAGTGGCAGTGCGAGTGTAGTAGCAGCGGGTGGCACAAGTCCATATACTTATAAATGGAGTAATAATGCGACGACCTCAAGCATCAATAATTTAGTAGCGGGTACCTACACGGTAGTAGTAACAGATGCGAACAGTTGTACAGCAACAGCGAGTGTAGTAGTGAAACAACCGACGGCAGCGTTGACGACGACTCCAAGTGGTGTAGATGTGAAGTGTTACGGCGATGCAAGTGGCAGTGCGAGTGTAGTAGCAGCGGGTGGCACGAGTCCATATACTTATAAATGGAGTAATAATGCAACGACCTCAACGATAAACGGTCTAATAGCGGGTACTTACACGGTAGTAGTAACAGATGCGAACAGTTGTACAGCAACAGCGAGTGTAGTAGTGAAACAACCGACGGCAGCGTTAACGACGACTCCAAGTGGTGTGGATGTGAAGTGTTACGGCGATGCGAGTGG
>NZ_JBELAU010000129.1:0-200 GCF_040253585.1 Emticicia sp. W12TSBA100-4 | reverse complement strand
AAAGAGAGTATAAAAAATAACGAGTACCGAATAATAAAAATGATTAAAAATTTTGGTAGTCCTATAAATGTAATGCTTTGATATTTAGATTATATTGACAAATAAAGTATTTAATAGCACCAATGTGATTATCCAGAGACTTTGAAAAACTTAAAGATAGCCTTGTTAACCTCGAAGACCTTTGTCTTAGCGTACAATTA
>NZ_JBELAU010000128.1:0-210 GCF_040253585.1 Emticicia sp. W12TSBA100-4 | reverse complement strand
CCAGCCACCAATACTGGTGCGACGAAAATATTTTCATTGGCGTTTTATTCGCAAAATTCATCATTAGTGTATGATACTAATGAGATTTCAAACAAGTTGGTGAATCAGTATTTAGATTTACAAATAAAAATTTCTGCAAACGCTAATTTGATTTCAAATAACAGTTTAGTTTTTATTCCGAACAGAAATCTGGTAACTGGAGAAGCACTA
>NZ_JBELAU010000127.1:0-213 GCF_040253585.1 Emticicia sp. W12TSBA100-4 | reverse complement strand
AACTAACGATGGAAGTTTACCCAATGCCCTAATTAATGGCTCTGATAACCTAAGTTGTGCCGTTACTTCGGTACTTAGAACAGCTTCAGGTGGAAATTCTTACCTTTGGTCGAATGGCTCGACAAGTGCAGCCATAAATATCTCAACTGCTGGTACTTATACCGTAACTGTTACAGGCTCTAATGGATGTACGGCCACTGCTACTACGACTGT
>NZ_JBELAU010000126.1:0-214 GCF_040253585.1 Emticicia sp. W12TSBA100-4 | reverse complement strand
TAGCAGCATTAAGTGTAGCAGCTCCAGTAGTGGTCAATGCTTCGTGTTTTGGTACAGCCACAGGCAGTGTAACTTTAACAGCTTCGGGTGGCACCAGTCCTTATCAATATCAACAAGGGACAGGGAGTTTTGTATCGACGAATGCTTTTACAGGCTTAGCGGCAGGCACCTATAGTTTTACAGTTAAAGATGCGAATGGTTGTAGTGTAACCAC
>NZ_JBELAU010000125.1:0-220 GCF_040253585.1 Emticicia sp. W12TSBA100-4 | reverse complement strand
TTCAGTAAGTATTCCTTATACTACTTGTGATAATGGAACACCACAGGCTTGTGCTATGGCTACATTAAACATTAATGTAACACCAGCATCAGCAGTATTGAATCCTGATTTTGCAGTAGTACAGCCAAATGCACAGACAACGGGAAATGTAAGTACGAATGATAAGAATGTACCAGCAGGTACGACATATGGTACACCAGTACCAGTGCAGGGTAATCCG
>NZ_JBELAU010000124.1:0-221 GCF_040253585.1 Emticicia sp. W12TSBA100-4 | reverse complement strand
CTACCGTGTAAGTACCCGCTATTAGACCGTTTATGGTTGAGGTCGTTGCATTATTACTCCATTTATAAGTATATGGACTTGTGCCACCCGCTGCAACCACACTCGCACTGCCACTCGCATCGCCGTAACATTTCACATCTACGCCACTTGGGGTCGTCGTCAATGCTGCCGTTGGTTGTTTTACTACTACACTCGCAGTTGCTGTACAACTGTTCGCATCT
>NZ_JBELAU010000123.1:0-223 GCF_040253585.1 Emticicia sp. W12TSBA100-4 | reverse complement strand
TGAAAGTTGGGTACTTCTCTATGACTAAACTCTTGCAAAGGTTCAATCTGGCAAAAGCAGACAACTCTATTAGTAAAGAACTCGCTCGAATTGAAAAAATGCACCTCATTATTTTAGATGATTGGGGCTTACAACCACTTGACAATCCTATGAAAATTACACTCTTACAGATGATTGAAGATAGGCATGGTAGAGCTTCAACGATTATTACCTCTCAATTACC
>NZ_JBELAU010000122.1:0-225 GCF_040253585.1 Emticicia sp. W12TSBA100-4 | reverse complement strand
ACATTGATGCTGCTACCTGTGGCATTCGTACTCCATTTCAAGCTTCCACTGCAAGCTGTTGCTGTCAATGTTGCTGTCTCTGCATTACACAAACTGTTCTTGTTCGTTGAAATTACTGGAGCCGCTGGGCTGCTACCTGTTGTGATAACTACTACATTGCTCACTCCGCTTTCGCCACAACTGTTGATACATGTCGCTGTGTATGTGCCTGCTGTACTTACACTG
>NZ_JBELAU010000121.1:0-226 GCF_040253585.1 Emticicia sp. W12TSBA100-4 | reverse complement strand
TGCTTGCGGTCGTCGCATTATTACTCCATTTATAGGTATATGGACTTGTGCCACCCGCTGCTACTACACTCGCACTGCCACTTGCATCGCCATAACATTTCACATCTATGCCACTTGGGGTCGTCGTCAATGCTGCCGTTGGTTGTTTCACTACTACACTCGCCGTTGCTGTACAACTGTTCGCATCTGTTACTACTACCGTGTATGTGCCAGCTACTAAATTACT
>NZ_JBELAU010000120.1:0-226 GCF_040253585.1 Emticicia sp. W12TSBA100-4 | reverse complement strand
AGTGGTACTTGCCGTAGCCATACAACCATTGGCATCTTTCACCATTAAGGTATAATTGCCTGCCGAAAGAGCTGAAAATACATTACTACTTTGGAAAGTTGAGCCATCTTTTGAATAAGTGTAAGCTGTTGTGCCACCGCTCGCCGATAGGCTGATACTACCGGTGCTGTTTGATTGACAAGTCAGATTCGTTGGGGTGGCAGTCAATGTTAATAAATTCGGTTCG
>NZ_JBELAU010000012.1:0-259297 GCF_040253585.1 Emticicia sp. W12TSBA100-4 | reverse complement strand
TTCAACTTAGTTTGCCATGCTCTTGCTACGCAACGTTTTGTTTACTTTTCCCGCCTGACTCTCGTCGTTTGGGAGTGCAAAGGTACGAACTCTTTTTTAATTCGCAATACCTTACCTAAAAACACTTTTTGTACATATCGCCCTTCCCTCTTATTATCAGCAACTTATAAAATCTACCTCAACTAAAGATGCAACAAGTTCTTCTTATTATCCTATTTAAAACTTATCACCTGAGTATTTATAGCTATTACACAACTTGGAAAGTTGTGCTACTATATTATTTAATGATAGATATTTCAAACAAATTAGATTTGTCAGGGTTTTTCATTTGTAGATTCTACTATATAAGAACTTAGCTAATATTATTCATCACGGAATCAATTCCGTGTCTAAGAGAACAAAGGAATATTTTTTTTAGATTCAAACTGAACAAGTTCGGTTTTGAAAGCATTCAGAAACTTTACTTTCTATTCATGTAATAATGTAGTTTCAAGTCTTTATACATATATAGTATAGCTATGAATAAGTGTTTACTATTTATTAGTAATGAATTCGATTGGTTTGAGTTATATTCTGTAAGTTTGGCTATTGTAGCTGTGTTGTTTCCTTATATATATAATATAGTATTGTATGACAAGCCAGTAGGTAGAGATTGGCTTAGGTATGTTTCACAAAATGTTTAATGTTTTTTATGAAGAAGGTTATTGTTATTGGTGCGGGCTTTGCTGGTTTATCGGCTGCTACCAAATTGGCCGATGAAGGCTGCGACGTTACGATTATTGAAAAAAACTCAATGGCTGGTGGAAGGGCAAGGGTATTTGACGAAAAAGGCTTTGTGTTTGATATGGGGCCGAGTTGGTATTGGATGCCTGATATTTTTGAACGCTACTTTGCTGAGTTTGATAAGAAACCTTCTGACTATTATAATTTGGTGAGACTTGACCCTTCATATAAGGTTATATTTAATAAGGAAGAAGAAATATCGCTGCCTGCAAATATGCAGAAACTCGAAGAACTTTTTGAGAGTATCGAAATTGGGAGTGCAGCGAGGCTACGTGATTTTTTGGAAGAATCGAAATATAAATATGATGTAGGTATTGGGGAGTTTGTTTGGAAACCAAGTATTTCGATAACTGAGTTTTTTGATATTCGTTTGGCATCTAAGGCTATTAGTCTTGATTTGTTTGCTTCGTTTGGGAAACATATTCGTAAGTTTTTTAAGAATGAGCGTTTGCTTCAGTTGATGGAGTTTCCGATTTTGTTTTTGGGAGCTACTCCACAGAATACTCCTGCACTATATAGTTTAATGAATTATGCTGAGATTGCTCTCGGCACTTGGTATCCGATGGGTGGAATGCACGAAATTATTAAGGGTATGGTTTCGCTGGCGAAAGAAAAGGGTGTGAAGTTTCAGTTGAATGAACCCGTAACTAAAATAGTTGTAGAAGGAAAGCAAGCGAAAAGAGTTATTACAGAAAAAGGTGAGTATGAAGTTGATGTGGTGATTGGTGGAGCGGATTATCATCATATTGAAAACAATCTGTTGACAGATAAAACTCGTAATTATGATGAGAAACACTGGGACAAACAAGTGATGGCTCCTTCTTCTCTCCTATTTTATTTAGGAGTGAATCGTAGAATTGATAAATTGACTCACCATAATTTGTTTTTTGATGAAGATTTCAACGTACACGCCGACGAGATTTATACGAATCCAAAATGGCCATCAAAACCTTTATTTTATGCGTCGGCTCCTTCAAAGACCGATGATAGTGTAGCTCCTGAGGGTTCGGAAAATTTATTCATCTTGATTCCGATTGCTCCTGACTTGGAAGATAACGAAACGATTAGAGAGAAGTATTACCATATAGTAATGGATAGATTGGAGGCTTATGTAGGTCACGATATTAGAAATCATGTTGTTTATAAGCGAAGTTTTGCGGTAAATGATTTCAAGAATGATTATAATTCATATAAAGGTAATGCATACGGATTAGCAAATACTCTGATGCAGACGGCATTTTTGAAACCGAGTCTGAAAAATAAAAAGGTAAACAACCTTTATTATACTGGGCAGTTGACTGTGCCTGGGCCTGGGGTTCCGCCTTCATTAATTTCGGGTTTGGTGGTTGCAAAGCAAGTAATGAAAGAAAATCTTTAGTGTTGAATGAAAATTATATTAATAAACTGTAAACACTTTTAGGGTTTGTTAGTTTATAAGTGTATATTGATTCGTAAAAGTATTTTACAATGATTTTTATCATATTTTATAGTTAAATGTAAAATATTTTCTGAATCTACTAAATCTATTTCCCTAACAGTTTGAACAAAGAAATATCATGTTGGATTTGTATGAAAAAACAACTTTTGGTTGTAGTAAAGTTATTACAGAGCTTTACAGTACATCCTTTACGTTAGGTATTAAGACACTTGACAAGAAATTCCATGAGCCAATCTTTGGTATCTATGGATTTGTGCGATACGCTGATGAAATTGTAGATACATTTCACGGCTTCGATAAAAAAACTTTGCTCGACCGCTATAAGGCCGAGACTCATCTTGCCATTGAGGAAGGCATCAGTTTGAATCCTGTTTTACATTCGTTTCAGAAAGTTGTTAGACAATATAATATTGAGCAAGATTTGATTGAGGCTTTTCTGCACAGCATGGAAATGGACTTATATAATATTGCTTACGATGCCGATGGCTACAATGAATATATCTATGGTTCTGCTGAAGTGGTGGGTTTGATGTGTTTGAGAGTATTTTGTGAAGGCAACGAAGCATTGTATGATAAGTTGAAAGCCGATGCTCGTAGCTTAGGGGCTGCTTTTCAGAAAGTAAACTTCCTGCGAGATTTAAAAAGCGATTTTAGTGAGCGTGGCCGTGTGTATTTCCCTGGGGTTGACTTTGAGAATTTTGATATTTCGGCAAAAGCTCTGATTGAAGATGATATTCAACAAGATTTTGATAATGCTTACCGAGGAATTATGGGGCTGCCAGAAGGAGCAAGAAAGGGTGTATATTTAGCATACGTTTATTATTTAAAACTTTTTGGAAGAATCAAGCAAACAGCAGCGAATCGAATTCAGCACGAACGCATCAGAGTTCCAGATAGAATTAAATTTGCGTTATTGGCAAAAACGTTGGTTCAGAGCCGTTTAAATGTACTTTAAAAAGAGTAAATAAGTCGCAATTCGACCTTCATCATAATTACAAGGCTATTGGGAAACCAGTAGCCTTTTTTCTTTGGGATAATTATATTTTTCACTACTTTTGCTGACTTATTCTGTGCCGAAAAAATTGGCATAATTTTCGTGAATAGGTATAGAAGAAGTCCACGGTCAATAGTCGATAAGTCCACAGTAAGAGTTCATAATAAGAAAGTTATATAGCTGTTTGCTAATTAGTCGATTATAATTTTCAAGTTATTTAAATTTAGGCATAAATAGAAAAACCGATAAAACCCATGAAATTTGTTATTTCATCATCTACATTACTAAAACACCTTTCGACAATCAATGGTGTGATTGCCAGTAATCCGATTGTTCCGATTCTCGAAAACTTTTTGTTTCAATTAGATAAAAGCAATTTGACCGTTACGGCATCTGATATGCAGACGGTTATGATTACAGAATTTGAAGTAGAATCTCGTGATAGTGGTTCGTTTGCTGTACCAGCACGTTTATTACTCGATACCTTACGCAGCTTGCCTGAGCAACCTGTACAGATAAATATTGACGAAGAAACTTTTGGGACAGAATTAGTAACGGCCAACGGGCGTTATAAATTGGCAGGAGAGAATCCGATGGATTTTCCGAGAGTTCCGCAGGTAAATCGTACGTTCAGCATCGAAATGGACTCTGATACGCTTGCTTCGGCCATTGCAAATACGATTTTTGCGACGAGTACCGATGATTTACGCCCTGCTATGACTGGGGTTTTCGTACAAGTTTCTGAAAGCTCAACTACATTTGTAGCTACTGATGGTCACCGTTTGATTCGCTACCGCCGTGAAGATGTAACTTCGCCAAACAGCACTACGATGATTTTGCCTCGTAAAGCCTTGAATTTATTAAAATCATCGCTTCCAGCTGAAATGATGCCAGTGAAAGCTGAGTTTAGTAACTCAAATGCGTTCTTTAGTTTTGGGCATATCAAGATGATTTGCCGATTGATTGATGAACGTTTCCCTGATTACGAAAACGTGATTCCACAAAACAATCCGAATAAACTACGCATCGAACGCACCGAGTTATTGAGTACTTTGAAACGTATCTCAATTTACTCGAATAAAACTACGCATCAGATTCGTTTGAAGATTTCGCAAAATGAATTAGTTATTTCGGCGGAAGATTTAGATTACTCGAATGAGGCAACTGAAAAACTTTCGTGTGAATACGATGGCGAAGATATGGAAATTGGTTTCAATGCGAAGTTTTTGATTGAAATGTTGAATAACTTGAGCGTGAAGAATATTTCGTTAGAGATGTCGCAGCCAAATCGTGCTGGTTTGATTATTCCTGTTGAAAAAACTGAGAATGAAGATACGCTTATGCTTGTTATGCCTGTGATGTTGAATACGTATGCGTAAAAATAATTCTGAATGAATAGTTTTTAAGCTATCAATTATATCTCAACAAAAATGCCTGTCTCTTTCAGAAACAGGCATTTTTTGTCAGATTCTACGAACCTCTTATTTCGTTATACTTGCTCCGAGGTATTCACGGTTTAAGCGAGCGATATTCTCCAATGAAATTTCTTTCGGACATTCTGCTGCACAAGCACCAGTGTTTGTACAACTACCAAAACCTTCGGTATCCATCTGAGCAACCATATTTAATGCACGGTCTTGACGCTCAGCTTGTCCTTGTGGAAGGAGAGCCAATTGAGAAACTTTTGCCGAAACAAAAAGCATAGCTGAAGCATTTTTACAAGCCGCTACACAAGCACCACAACCGATACAAGCAGCCGCTGAGAATGCTTTATCTGCTTCATTTTTCGGAACCGGCAATGAGTTACCATCTTGAGCGTTACCTGTATTTACCGAAACAAAACCACCCGATGCAATGATGCGGTCGAAAGCAGAACGGTCAACAACTAAGTCTTTGATAACTGGGAATGCAGTAGCTCTCCAAGGCTCAACTACGATAGTATCCCCATCTTTGAAGCTACGCATGTGTAGCTGACAAGTTGTTACGCCTTGCAATGGGCCATGTGGACGGCCATTAATATACATGCTACACATACCACAAATGCCCTCACGGCAGTCATGGTCGAAAGCGATTGGTTCTTTGCCTTCAGAAACGAGCTGTTCGTTTAAAACATCAAACATTTCTAAGAAAGACATATCTTCTGAAACGCCTTTCACTTCATAAGTTTCGAGATTCCCAGTAGTTTTACTGTTTTTTTGTCTCCAAACTTTGAGATTTATTGTCATATTACCATGCGACATATTCTTATCGGAGTTTTATAAAGCCCCCCTTTAGGGGCTGGGGGTTATTTATAATTTCTTTGTGCAATCTTGATGTTTTCGTAAACTAATGGTTCTTTGTTTAATTCCCATTGAGATTCACCTTTAAATTCCCAAGCCGAAACAAACATGAAGTTTTCGTCATCACGTAGGGCTTCGCCACCATCTTCTTGGTATTCTTCACGGAAGTGACCTCCGCAAGACTCATTACGAGTAAGGGCATCTAAACACATCAATTCGCCGAGTTCGATGAAGTCGGCAACACGGCCAGCTTTATCAAGTTCTGGGTTGAAACCATCGGCATCGCCCATTACTCTTACATCTGACCAGAATTCTTTTTTCAATGCCTGAATTTCAGCAATGGCTTCTTTCAAACCTTTTTCGTTACGAGCCATTCCGCATTTTTCCCACATAATCTTACCCAAACGCTTGTGTAAAGATTCTGGAGATTGTGTTCCTTTTATGCTCAATAACTTATTGATTCTATCTTTCACATTTTTCTCTGCTTCAACAAAAGCAGGGTGGTCAGTTGGAATCGACTTGGTTTTGATTTCGCCAGAAAGGTATGCCCCGATTGTATAAGGAATAACAAAATATCCGTCAGAAAGACCTTGCATCAAAGCAGAAGCTCCAAGGCGGTTTGCACCGTGGTCAGAGAAGTTTGCCTCTCCCAAGGCATAAAGTCCTGGAATTGTGGTCATTAAGTTATAATCTACCCACAAGCCACCCATTGTGTAGTGAACCGCTGGATAAATACGCATTGGCACTTCGTAAGGGTCTTCGCCAGTAATTTGTTTGTACATATCAAACAAGTTACCGTATTCTTCCTTCACTACTTCTTTACCCAATGCCACGAGCTGGTCGATAGTTGGGTTTTCGATACCCAATTTCGAAGCCTCAGCACGACCATATTTATTGATAAGATTTGACCTAAAGTCTAAGTAAACCGCTTGTTTGGTTGCACCCACACCATAGCCAGCATCGCAACGCTCCTTAGCAGCACGAGAAGCAATATCACGAGGAACGAGGTTACCAAATGCAGGGTAACGTCTTTCCAAATAATAATCACGCTCGTCCTCTGGAATATCATTGGCGGCTCTTGGGTCGTCTTTTTTCTTCGGAACCCAAATACGACCATCGTTACGCAATGACTCTGACATCAAAGTAAGTTTCGATTGGTGGTCTCCTGATACAGGAATACAAGTTGGGTGAATTTGCGTGAAACATGGGTTTCCGAAATATGCACCTTGACGGTGAGCTTTCCAGATTGCCGTTACGTTCGAGCCCATTGCATTGGTTGAAAGATAGAATACGTTTCCGTATCCACCCGTACAAAGCAATACTGCGTGTCCGAAATGGCGTTCTATTTCGCCAGTTACTAAATTTCTTGCAATAATACCACGTGCTTTGCCATCAATCATTACAACTTCAAGCATTTCGTGGCGTGAATACATTTTCACATTACCTAAACCTACCTGACGCTCAAGTGCCGAATAAGCACCTAAGAGTAATTGTTGACCAGTTTGTCCAGCAGCGTAGAAAGTACGTTTTACTTGTGTACCACCGAATGAACGGTTTTTCAACATACCGCCGTAATCACGAGCAAAAGGCACGCCTTGAGCCACACATTGGTCGATGATACTCGCTGAGTTTTCGGCCAAACGATGAACGTTCGACTCTCTCGCACGGTAGTCACCACCTTTGATGGTATCATAAAACAAACGGTAAGTAGAGTCACCATCGTTTTGATAATTTTTAGCGGCATTGATACCTCCTTGTGCAGCAATTGAGTGAGCACGACGAGGAGAATCTTGAAAACAAAATGCTTTAACAGCATAGCCCATTTCGGCCAAAGTAGCAGCGGCTGATGCACCTGCCAAACCTGTTCCAACAACGATAATTTCGAGGCTACGTTTATTGGCAGGATTAACTAATGGTACAGTCGAACGATATTTTGTCCATTTTTCTGAAAGTGGTCCTTCAGGTGTCTTGGAGATTAATTTATCTGACATTTTATTTCTATCAATTAGTTCTGTTATAATCAATTACAATTTACTATTGCAAAAAGAAGTAGATTGGCATTGCAGCAAATCCGAGTGGAATTGCAATAGCAAAAATCCAAGTACCGATAAACTTCACAAGTGGTGTGTATTTAGGGTGATTCCAGCCCAAAGTTTGGAAGGCACTTTGGAATCCGTGATACAAGTGGTATCCTACGGCAATCATGCCTAAGATGTAAAAAATTACCAATAACGGACTTTTAAATGAAATACCTACTTGCTCGTACAAATCTTTTACTACGTAAGTGCGAGTACCTGCTGCTTCATTAACCATCTCAACCATTTTCACTTCTTGGGTGTAGGTTTCAGGCATTTTTTGAGTTACGACTTCTCCTGTGGTTACATTTTCTGTATATTGTACATACGGAAGCGGTTCATTATGGAATTTGTACCAAAAATCTCCCATGTGAACAACGATGTACACCAACAAGATTGTACCAAGAATTGCCATGTTGCGGCTTGAGAACGTTGATGAGTTTTTTACGACTGCATAACGAACAGGACGTGCTTGACGGTTTTGAAATTCGAGGTAAAGTCCCCAAAAAGCATGGAACAATATCAAAGCATAGTTTACATAAGAAACAACTTTAATCACTGGAAAAGTGGTCATGAAAACAGCATACTTATTGAAGGCATAACCGCCATCATCTTTGAAAAGTTGCAGGTTTCCGATGAGGTGTACTAATAGAAAAGTACAAAGAAACAGCCCTGTAAGTGACATAAGGACTTTCTTTCCAATTGAACTTGTTAACGTTTTTGTGAGCCAAGACATAGCCTTATCTGATAATTTTAATGGACAATTGACGAATTTTACATTCCTTTGAAAAGTACAATTACTTTCAACGCCCAAAAGTAAGCCACAAATAGATTAGAATCAATAAAACTTTTCACTTTTTTGATAATTTATTATCGTTATAAAATTCCAACATTTTGTTTTGTAAAATTGTTTTCAAAAAAACTATTCATTATTAACACAAGGATTCCGTATTTTTCGTTTATGTTTATGTAAATCCTATATCAATTGTCTATGAAAGCATTGAAATTTATACTTTTATCGTTTATCATTGGTCTTTTTGCAATTTCTAATGCAAGGGCAACCCATATTCGAGCAGGAGAGATTACTGCAAAAAGAATCTCAACAACAAGTCTTACCTATCGAGTTACACTAACAACATATACTGACCAAATCAATGGCGTAACTGCCAATGAAGGGCAAAACACGGTAAATTTCTATTTTGGAGTAACAGGTGTGCCACTTTATACAGTAAAACGTAAGAAAAAAACGCTTATTAATGCCTCCACAATGTGTAATGTCTATGATACGACTTTCACATTTCCCGCACCAAGGCTCTATACAATTACTTGTGCGATCACAAACCGCAATGCAAATACTGTAAATTTACCTGGCAGGACCGACGAAATTAGTTTTTTTGTCGAAACAAGCATATTTGTGAATGGTTCTTTGGGACTAAATAACACCCCCGTATTATTAAATATTCCAATTGATACGGCTGGGGTTGGCAAGAAGTTTATTCACAACCCTGGTGCATTTGATGCCGATGGAGATAGTTTGGCTTATCGTCTGACCACCCCAAAGCGAGATTTTGGTGAAGGCTCAGGATTAGGCGAATTTATTACTGGCTACCGAGACCCTGCCACACTTGGCACAAACTTGCTCTCTGAAGATGGATCAGGGCCATCCAGTTTTAAAATAGACCCCCTCACAGGTGATTTGATATGGGATGCTCCTGGAAAATGGACAACCCCACAATACCAAATAAATGTAGCTTTTATTATAGAAGAATGGCGAAAGGGGGCAAATGGGCAATATCTGAAAATCGGAGAAATTACACGAGATATGCAGATTATCGTCGTAGAAACACCCAATAAACGGCCAATTCTGAATGTACCCAATCAAATTTGTGTAGAAGCTGGGCAAAAAGTAGAATTTAAAGTAACAGCTACTGACGGAGACAATAATAATGTGAGAATTACGACTAATAGTGGTGTGTATAACCGTGATGCAGCGGGTGTAACTGCCTCGTTTGTAGCACCTTTAGCAGCCAATTTTATTCCTTTTAATCTGATTCAACGAAGCCCAGCCGAAGGAAATTTTACTTGGGAAACTAACTGTAAACACGTCCGAGGGCAAGCCTATGATGTTTTATTTAAGGTGGAAGACTTTCCTGGAAGATTTGCCGTGCAATTAACTGATACTAAAACAATAAAAATCAAAGTGATACCACCTCGTCCGAGAGGGTTAACAGCCCAAAACACTGAACGTGGTGTAGAACTTCGCTGGCAACGATACCCCGACTGTAGCATTACAAATGCTGAAATGATTGTTTATCGTAAAGAAGGCTGTTCAAATTATATCCCTGCTCAATGCGAAGTTGGTCTTCCGGCATCGCTTGGTTTTGTGGAAGTTGCTCGAATTTCAGTAAAAGATACTTTCTTTCTTGATACCAAAACTCAAAACGGCAAAGTTTACAGTTATAGTCTTGTGGCAAGTTTAGCAGCTTCTGATTTTGTTTCGATTCCGAGCGTACCTTCAAACGAAGCTTGTGTTGGCAGTGAATTGCCACAAAGAGCTCCAGTAATGACTAATGTAAGCATTGAAAGTACAGATGCTACTACTGGCAGAATCAACGTAAAATGGACTCGTCCATTAGGTTTTGATTCGACAGAATACAAAGGGCCGTATCAATACAAATTATATCGTGCTACGGGAATCAATGGCGGAACATTCCAACTTGTGACGAGTATCCCAACGAAAGTTAACAGAGCAGCCGATACCATTTTTGTTGATGGTGGGTTGAATACACTCCAAAATGGATATACTTATAAAGTGGCATTTTTGTATGAAAACGATAAGGTTTTGGCTGAAAGTCAGATAGCAAGTAGCGTAAGACTAACCGCAAACTCAGATGCACAAAGAGTAAGATTAACTTGGCAAGCCAACGTGCCGTGGAGCAACGATAACCGCCGTCACCGTATTTACAGAGAATCTCGTACCAGCCCCGGTACTTTTAATATTATTGCCGAGGTATCAGTTGGAGCGGTTAATACTTATACTTACGTTGATGATGGTGTAGATAGATTTGCTGGTGATGGAACGAGTACGATTCAAATGAAAGTTGATACTTCGTATTGTTATAAAGTTGAAACGGTTGGAGCATATATACGTTTACCGCAATTTGGTTTGCTCAATAATTTATCGCAAGTGGCTTGTGGCACTCCGATTGATAATACGCCACCTTGTCCACCAGTTTTCAGTTCGGAAGAAATTAACTGTCAAACACTCGACCGAAAAGCCATTTGTGAAGCAAGTAATATCACCAACAAGTTTAGCTGGCGAACTCCGCCAAGTGCTGGAAGTGTTGTTTGTAGAGTCGATATTCTGAAATACAATATTTATTATGCTCGATATGCCGATGAACAACCCAAACTTTTGACAACTGTTCCTGCTACCGAAACTTCATTTACGCACATAAAAACATTGCAAGAAGGCTTTGCGGGCTGCTATTACATCACGGCGGTAAATCGTTTAAATATTGAAAGTGCCCCAAGTAATATTATTTGTAAAGATAACTGTCCAATTGTAGAGCTACCAAATGTACTAACACCAAATGGCGATGGCAAGAATGACACTTTCACGCCAATGACCTGCTCGGCATTTATCAAAACTATAAGTATCGAGATTTATAACCGATATGGTGTAAAAGTTTATGAATCGAATGGAGAAACACTTAGTTGGGACGGTAAAACAAGCAATGGCACCGAACTACCTTCGGGAACGTACTATTATGTATCGCAGGTGGTTATTCAGCGTTTAGACAAAACTGATGAAATACCAACAACAATCAAAGGTTGGATAGAATTAATCAAATAAACACCTGACTATCAGCCAAGAAAAGCAATTTGATTAGAAGATAATAAGTATTTTCAGCATTAAATGTACTATCTTTGCCCCCCGATTATTGGTATAGTTTTTGAGTACCAAATCAAAAAACGCCGATTTTGGGTCTAATGAAAACCTTATTAAATTTACAAATGAATATTTTACGTAGTTTTTTTGGCGGTATCAGCCAATTCATAGGAACATTTATTGCTTCGTTTAAGAAGCCAATGGCTACTTCTATCAACTCTATCAGAGGGTTTATAATTTCTCTTTTGGTTGGTTTATTTGTGGCAATTGTGGCAGTAGGTGTACAACCTTTTGGACTTTCAGAATTTACAAATGATGCAAAAACACTTTATTTAATTGGTTTTGGGATTGTCGCTTTTGTTGGAATGTTGGTGGCGAAATTTGTTCTCCCAAGCATTCTATCCAATTTTTATAATGACCAACAATGGACAGTAGGCCGCCAAATTGTGCATCTTTCAGCTACAATTTTGATAGTAGGTACATTAATTATGCTTTACAGCAACTATTTCAATATCACAGCTTTGACTTTTGTTGATATTCTCAAAACAGTTGCCGTTTGTATTTTACCGATTGCCATAACTACTTTTATTCAACAAAAATTATTTCACAATAAGTTTTCTACAACTGCCGAAAACATTAATAGTAGCTTAGAATCAATCAATCCGCCAGCCAGCAAACAATTGTTTCCTGTAATGGTTTTTGGTGAAAGTGGTCAAAAATTGAGTTTGATTCCAAACCAATTGATTTATGCTGAAACCTCGAAAGATTCGACCGATTTCTATTGGCAAAGTCTAATGGGCGTTGAAAAAACAACCGTTCAAACGCCATTGGCACAAGTTGAAAAAGAATTATCGGCACACCCACAATTTGTGCGTTTGCACCGCAATTTCGTAATCAATATGCGTGGTATTCATAAAGTAGAAGGTAATGCTCGTGGGTATCGTTTACGTATTGCACGCACGAAGCACGAGATTCCTGTTTCGTGGAAATTCCACAAAAAATTGGAGCAAATTGGACAGTGAAAAGAATTGACGAATGAATCGAATTACGATTTACGAGTAAATGTTCTACTCTTTATACAGAAAAAGCCGCAGTTTGAATCAAACTGCGGCTTTTTCTATGTATTTTCTACGAACAACCAGTAATAGATAACCTATTACGAGTATTTCGGAAATTGGTCATAATCTGGTTTGCGTTTTTCTAAGAAAGCATCACGACCTTCACGGGCTTCTTCTGTCATATAACCAAGGCGAGTGGCTTCTCCTGCAAAAATTTGTTGCCCCACTAAACCATCATCAATCATATTAAAGGCATATTTTAGCATTCTGATTGCCATCGGACTCTTCTCCAAAATCTCTTGAGCCCATTGATAAGCCGTTTCTTCTAATTCATCGTGCGGTACAACGGCATTGACCATTCCCATATCGAATGCTTCTTGTGCCGAATAATTACGTCCCAAAAAGAAAATCTCTCTTGCACGCTTCTGCCCTACTTGGCGAGCCAAATATGCCGAACCATAACCCGCATCATAACTGGCTACATTTGCATCAGTTTGCTTGAAAATAGCGTGTTCTTTGCTCGCAAGCGTCAAATCACAAACCACATGAAGGCTATGTCCACCACCAACAGCCCAACCTGGCACAACAGCAATTACGGGCTTTGTCATGAAGCGAATCTGACGCTGAACTTCCAAGATATTCAAACGCCCTACTCCTCTTTCGTCTTTGTAGCCGTCTTTGCCTCTGGCACGTTGGTCGCCACCGCTACAAAATGCCCAAACGCCATCTTTTGGTGCGGGGCCTTCGGCCGAAAGTAATACTACTCCAATCGAAGCATCGTTTCGAGCATCTTCGAAAGCATCAATGAGTTCAAAAACTGTTTTCGGACGAAAAGCATTGCGTACTTCTGGGCGATTAAAGGCAATTCTTGCCACGCCATTACGCTTTTTATAAGTTAAATCTTTGTATTCTTTGGCAGTTTGCCATTCTGAACTTAGCATATTTTTAATTAATGTAGAATTTATAGTGAAAAATTAAAATGGCTAAAAATTTCTGTGGACAGTCGACTATCGACCGTGGACTATATTTGATTACTCCATAATCATCTGAGCTACCTCACGGCCTGTTTGCATGGCGGCATTGAGCGATGGATATGCCAGATAATCACCACAACGATAGAGATTATCACCAAGTTTTGAGTTTTGGCGTTCGCTACCTGCACGGTATTGCACCAAAGATTCAGGAATATGATACGTTTTCAGGTGCTTCCAAACATTGACCGATGCCCCAAACCAATCGAATAGCTCTCGTTTGATTCTGTTCGTTAGGTTTCTTTCATCTAATTTTTCTAAACCTTGTGTGCTTACCGAAATCAAAGATTTTCCCGCATTCCCGTAATGAGCAGAAATATCGCTTGGCACACACACATTATGCACTGCTCCTCGACGATTCGGGTTAAGTGCAATAAACTTTTGTCCTTTCAATGGCGAAGACTCGGCCGAAAAATACGTACAAGTAGTTATATTATAAGTGCGTTCGTTGGTTTCGCCCAAGAGTTTATCGCTTGTTTTTGGGTCAGTTGCTACCACAATTCGGTCGGCGGTGATTACTTCTCCCCCATCCAAAAAGATTTGATTTCCTTCAAAACCTTTCACACGAGCATTTCTACGGATAGCATTTCTTGGTAGCATTTCGGCAATTTGTTCGGGAATCGCCTGCATACCATCGGCTGGAATGGCTGCGTCACCTTTGAAGAATTGTTTGAACGTAAACTGAAAGAAATTGCTTGACGTTACTAAATCGTTTTCAAGAAAAACTCCTCCATAAAATGGCTTGAAGAAATTAGTAATCATTTTCTCGCTCCAGCCGTAGTTTCTCAGAAAAGTAAGTGTATCGGTTGCTTCCATCTTGAAAAACTCATCGTCGGGAATTTCGGCCAATTCATTAGCAAATTTTCTGATTTTTAGTTTATCACTCAACGAACCGACCGATGAAAATGCCATTGTCAGATACGCCATTTTATTACGAAAAGGATTTTCCATTTTCATGAAACCCTTTTCGGCTTTTATCATTGCTCCCGAACCAAAATATTTTAGGTCGAGGTTATTATAATTGAGTATTTTCTTGGCTTCTGGATAATTTGTCAATAAAATCTGAAACCCTCGGTCGAGCAGAAAACCATCTACTTTATCGGTGCGAACTCGTCCGCCCAACGCATCAGAGCCTTCTAAAAGCATAAAACTATATCCCTTTTCGTTAAGATACTTTGCACAAGTAAGTCCCGAAATACCACCACCAATGATTACTGTTGAAAAGTCATTCATAAACTTTTATTGAAGGTTTGACGTTTTTAAATTAAAAGTTTTGAAAATTCGATTTAAAAGCCCTATTTTGTCTTTAATAAGCACAAATATACCAAGCTTTGCGGTACAATTAATGAATTTTTAATAATTCATCCTAATATCAGGGCTTTGCAATATTTAATCTTTTAGTACAACATAAATAAACAGCAATCAGTTTTTTTTATTTATCGAATGAATTACGAAGTAAAACAAGAAGGCGAGTTCAAGTACATTGACGAAGGTCAAGGCGATACATTATTGATTCTACACGGACTTTTCGGAGCATTGAGCAATTTTGATGATGTAATCGAAGGTTTTAAGCACCGTTGTAGAATTGTTATTCCTGTAATGCCCATCTACGATATGCCGATGCGTGAAGCAAGTTTGGAAGGTTTGCAGGCATTTATTGAGCGTTTTGTAGCTTACAAACAACTCGACGATATTATCATTTTAGGAAACTCACTTGGCGGACACGTAGGTTTACTTTACACGTTGGCTCATCAAGAAAGCATCAAAGCTTTAATTTTAACAGGAAGTTCTGGCTTGTTTGAGAATACGATGGGCGGTTCGTTCCCAAAGCGTGGAAGCTATGAATACATCAAAGAAAGAGTAGCTTATACTTTCTACGACCCAAATACGGCTACGAAAGAATTGATTGACGAATGCTTTGAGATTACATCGAGTATTCCAAAATGTATGAATATCGTACAGATTGCAAAATCTGCCCAACGACACAACATGTCGAAAGATATTCAAAACATTCATGTGCAAACCTGCTTAATTTGGGGTTTGAATGATACCATTACGCCTCCACACGTAGGTTTTGAGTTTAATCGCCTTATTAAAAATTCGGAATTATATTTCATTGATAAATGCTGCCACGCTCCGATGATGGAACGCCCTGCTGAATTTAATGTCTATCTCGAAAACTTTCTTGATAAAATTCAAACAGAAGTGGTTGCGTAATGTTTAACTATTAAACCTTTTGACATTCATTCTCAATGACGATTGCTGAAATTATTAACCACGATTTACCAATCTTAAAGCCCTCTGACACAGTTGGGAATGCTTTAAGTTGGATGGAAGAAAACCGCATCGGGCAATTAGTTGTTGTTGATGCAGGAAAATATGCAGGTATCGTCAGTGAAGATATTCTGATGGACTATGATGAAGATATGCAGCTCTCCGATGTGATGTTGCAGTTTTCGGAAATAACTTTATCTGATTATCAGCATATTTATGAGTCACTGGGATTGATTTCAAAGTATCATTTACAGGTGATTGGTATCATTGATGAGGAAGAAAACTTTGTTGGAATCATCACCGCATCGGAAGTTTACACCAAATTTGGAGAACTGCTCGGCAGCCAAGAACCTGGAGCAGTTTTAGTTATTTCTATCAAAAACCGAGATTATTCATTGTCCGAAATCAGCCGTTTAGTAGAGTCTGATAATGCTAAAATTTTAAGTAGTTATTTTACGGGAAATACTTATTTGAGCAACGATTCTGCAAGTTTAACGCTGAAAATCAATCGAGAAAGTATCACATCAATCGTGGCTACGCTCGAACGCTTCGGTTATACCGTTGAAGCCAGCTACGCCCACGAGCCAATCGAGAGCATCGAGCAGGAACGCTATAATATGCTCATGAAATATTTAAGTGTATAAAACAAAAGCCGTAAAATTGAAGTTTTACGGCTTTTGTTTTTAATGTGCATTCTTCTTTAAAGTTCTGATTATTAGCAATAAACTTATCAAACTCAATATTGCTGCTGCCATAAATGGAGCTCCAGGGAAATAAACACCTGCCCCTTTCTCAGTAAATTTATAAAAAAGTGAAGTCATCAAGATTGGCCCAATGATGGCCGCTACACTATTCAAACTTGTTAGTGAACCTTGCAACTCTCCTTGTTCATTGGCTGGCACTTGCGTTGAGATAATCCCCTGCATGGCAGGCCCAGCCAAACCACCTAATGAAAACGGAACCATAATAGCATACATCATCCAGCTTTGATTGGCAAATGAATAAGCAACCGAACAAATAATTGTAAACATAAAACCTATATAAATAGCATTTTTTGTACCCAGTTTTGGAATTGCTATTCGGGTTAGTCCACCTTGAACCAAAGCAATCATCACTCCGATAAATGTCAACGACCAACCAATTTCTTTATTCGTCCAATCGAATCTTTCTTTTACGAAATACGACCACGTACCTTGCGTAGAAAAATTGGCAATATAAACCAAAAACAAAGCCGACACCAAACCAATCAACATTGGGAAACGGCGAAGATTTATCAAGGCTCCAACTGGATTTGCTCTTTTCCAGTCAAATTTACGTCTATTTTCGGGTTTCAATGATTCGGGCAAAATAAAGAAACCATATAGCCAGTTAATTAAAGTCAGCACTCCAGACACCACAAATGGTACTCGTGTTCCGAAATCACTTGCCAAACCACCGATAATCGGTCCAACAATAAAACCTAAACCAAAAGCGGCACCAATCATACCAAAGTTTTGAGCTCTTTTTTCAGGCGTACTGATATCTGCCATGTAGGCAGCAGCAGTTGTAAAACTTGCACCCATGATTCCTGCTATCAGACGCCCTACGAAAAGCCAACCGATAGTTGGGGCAAAAATTAGTAGTAAATAATCAAGTCCAAATCCAAAAAGCGATGCTAAAAGAACGGGTCTTCTGCCAAATTGGTCGCTCAAACCACCTACAATTGGCGAGCAGATAAATTGCATCACTGAGTAAGCCGCAAACAAAAAACCACCATAGCGAGCCGCACCACTCACATCAGTATGAGCTAATTCTGAAATCAACGACGGCATAACGGGTATAATAATCCCGAATCCGATTGCATCCAGAAGCATTGTAATAAATATAAATATCGTAGCAGCGTTACGTTTTTCGGACATTTTTTTATTTTTATTAGTTCAGTTTAAATTTCTTTCTCTTCTTCAATAGTCTCTACAACTTTTTTCTTACGACGGCTAAAGAATACTATTCCAGCTCCCCAAAGTAAAACAGAGAAAATCGAAACATACGTTCCTTCTTTTACATACGGAGGCTCAAAAGTCAATTCTACTTTATGATTTCCTTTCTCTAACAAAATCCCCATGAGTCCAGCATCAACTTTTTCAATGGTTGTTTCTTTTCCATCTACCAGAGCCGACCAACCTTTATCATGCGGAATGGCTAAAAATAGCACTTTTGAAGCATCTATATCAATATTTCCTTTGATAAGGTTTGGCTTAAACTCAGTAATTTGGAGAGTATCTCGCTTCAGCTGGCTTACCCAACTTTGCAATGCTTCTATCGTAACGCCTTGCTCAGGAATATTAGCCGACGTAGATTCTTTAAAACCTTTCAATTTGGTCTGCAAATTCTTATCAACCGATACAGCCTGCAATAGCATTGCTTGTCGGCTTGTAGAATCAAGTTTTTCAAATTTTTCCTCTGAAATAAAACTATCAAATGTTACACCCAGCGGAAGTGCATCTTTTAGCCTTAGCACTTTTACATTTCCCAATAAGGCCACTGAATCCATATTCATTCTTGTGTAGTCGGCAAAAGTATTGGGAGCATTTGCCAAGTAATATTTCACGCCACATAAACGCTGCAATAAAGGCGAACCAAATAAGCCTGCAATCCATCGTGAAGAAGTTTCATCATTCGGATTCAGCAGTTTTACGCTTTTCATAAAACGTACATAATTCAACTGATTGAATGATTGATAGGTTCGACTACTATAATAACCTTGCACTTTTGCATCGTTCAAACTTGCGTGAATGGAAGTCCCAGAGGCATATTCTTTTTCTATTCGGTAAAATGGAGATGGGTCAATCTTTTTCAAATATGCCACCGCATCGACTGTATTATCATTATAACCAGCACCAGCCTCATTCATTTCTTGTTTGGTAGCTCTATTACGTTTATTGATAGTCGTATTATTTGAGAAAAAAGCCATTTCACCCATACAAATAAGCAGCAATAAACCTAAACCAACACTTTGTAAGGCTCGTTTTGAAATCAAAAATAACACTCCTGCATAAAGTACTATCAATAAGGCAGCTGTCTTTTGTAATGATTTATTCAAATTCTCTTCCGGAGCAAATCCAAAAAGAATAATAAATAAAACCACTACTGTTACCAATAGAGCAATAAGACCAATTCGGTGTTGCTCAAGTATTTGTTGAATAGCTTTCAGATTCAAATACAACAAGGCAAATAGCGTAAATAACCCTAAAGTACGGTAATAATCGCCCGTGAAAAGCCAAAACGTATATCGGAAATAAGGAAAGAGCATCACCCAAAAACACAATCCCAGCAAAACTCCATATATGATTCTGGTCTTACGATTACCGAAATAAAAAACCTGTGGAGCAGCCACTAAACTCAATAGCCCACAATAAAACATTGGAGCTTCCATATAATTATTCCAACCTCTGAAAGTTTCAGCATTACCAATCATATTTGTCGAAAACAATCGCATAAAATGTGTACTTCGCTGCACCGAATCAGCAAGAGCCAAAACTGGCTGTGTTATAAGTTTATTGGTATAAGCAAACTCTCCACTCCCTCTCGGACTTTCAATCATTTGGAACAAATTACTACCAAACATAAATGCCCCTATTCCAACGCCCAAAACCGAAATAATTCCAATCGCAGCTAAGCCAATAAACCATTTACCAAAATTCCATTGTTGGTTTTCGACAAAACGAAGCGTATAATAAATGATAATTAGTAAAGTATAAAGGTATAAATAGAAAGGTAAATGCACCGTAATCATGGCGATTGGCAACGGAATAAAATACCAGTTTTTTTCGCTGATAAATTTTTCTAATGCAAATAATAGAAAAGCAGCATAAACAACTTCTGTTCCGAAAACTGACATTTGCCAAGTTGTACCTAAAACCATATATCCACTGAAAGCATAGAGTAAAGCCCCCAAAACCGCCAAAAAACTTTCTACTTTTCGAGTACGTAGAAATAAATAGAATAACATTCCCGCCAAAAGTAATTCGAGCAAGAATACATAAATAAGATTATTAGCAATACTTTGTTTTCCGCCTAAAACCAACAAAAAAGTAAAAGGGTCGAACCAGTAAGGGTGCATATTTTGCCCCAGACCCTGCTCAAAACTCCAACTTGGTGAACCGTATTTTTCCCAGTGGTCAGCCAAATTATAAAGCTTCGGGTAATCGAAATTATAAGAGTCACTACCTATATCTTTAAATAGAAAGACATTTTTGCCAAACAAAAAATCATTATAAAGAAATGAAGCTATCAGCAATATCAACAATGATAGGATATAAATCCCGTACCGTTGAAAGAAACTCAATAAAACTTGTTCAGTTGATTGCTTGAAATTAGCATCCTCATTTGTGAGGTTTGTTGAAGCCAAAGGCACAGAAGGGTTGGGAGTATTGGTCGAAATTTTACTCTTTTTCTTACTCATTGAATTAGAATATTAGGGATTATATGCAAGTTAGTCACAACTTTTCAAAACTCATGCCATTTGTATTTAGTAATTGTAATAAAACAAAAAGAGCACTCTCTTTCGAGAATGCTCTTTTATATTTCGTAGCTTAAATAGATTAAGCGATGATTTCTGTTACTTGACCAGCACCTACAGTACGTCCACCTTCACGAATCGCAAAACGAAGACCTTTATCCATAGCAATTGCACTGATTAATTTAACTTCAATAGTGATGTTATCACCTGGCATTACCATCTCTACTCCTGCTGGTAACGAGATTTCTCCTGTTACGTCAGTTGTACGGAAGTAGAATTGAGGACGGTATTTGTTAAAGAATGGAGTGTGACGTCCACCTTCTTCTTTGCTCAATACGTAAACCTCAGCTTTGAAGTGGTTGTGAGGTTTTACTGAACCTGGCTTACAAATAACCATACCACGTTTGATTGATTCTTTCTCAATACCACGTAATAATAAACCTACGTTATCACCAGCTTCTCCACGGTCAAGGATTTTACGGAACATCTCAACACCAGTTACAACTGATTTTAAGTTTTCAGCACCCATACCTAAGATTTCAACTGGCTCAGAAGAGTTGATTACACCTGTTTCGATACGACCAGTAGCAACTGTTCCACGACCTGTGATTGAGAATACGTCTTCAACTGGCATCAAGAATGGTTTGTCAGTTGCACGTGGAGGAAGTGGAATAAATGTATCCACAGCTTCCATTAACTCATCTATTTTCGCAACCCAAGTAGGCTCTCCGTTCAAGCCACCAAGAGCTGAACCTTGAATTACAGGGATATTATCGCCATCATATTTGTAGAATGACAATAATTCACGGATTTCCATTTCTACTAACTCTAATAACTCAGGGTCATCAACCATATCCACTTTGTTCATGAATACAACTAATTGAGGTACACCTACTTGGCGAGCCAAAAGGATGTGCTCACGAGTTTGTGGCATCGGACCGTCAGTTGCAGCAACTACAAGAATAGCACCGTCCATTTGAGCAGCACCAGTTACCATGTTTTTAACGTAGTCAGCGTGACCAGGACAGTCAACGTGTGCATAGTGACGGTTGGCTGTTGCATATTCTACGTGAGCTGTATTGATAGTAATACCACGCTCTTTTTCTTCAGGAGCATTATCGATTGAAGAGAAATCTCTTTTCTCTGCCAAACCTTTTTCTGCAAGTACTTTCGTGATGGCAGCCGTCAAAGTAGTTTTACCGTGGTCAACGTGACCGATGGTACCGATATTTACGTGAGGCTTACTACGGTCAAAATTCTCTTTTGCCATGATTGATAAAGTCTATTATTATTGTTCTTATATACTTAATTTAAACTAATGCTAATTGTAATTCTGAAACTTGAGTTACCCTTTGTTTCACTTATCGTAAGAAGTTCCTTATAAATAAGAAAGAAAAGAGCCTTTGAGCAGGATTGAACTGCCGACCTCTTCCTTACCAAGGAAGTGCTCTACCACTGAGCTACAAAGGCTTTTCAGTGAGCAGCTACAAGTAAAGCAGTAATCAATCAAACGATTAATAACTGCTAACTGTTTACTTACTAAGAGTTTAAGATCAGAATCAAATTAGCTACGACCGAATCGACACTATCGATTATGCTGACTACTTAACACTTTGAGCGAAAGACGGGGCTCGAACCCGCCACCTGAAGCTTGGAAGGCTACCGCTCTACCAAATGAGCTACTTTCGCTTATATCACACTAAATTAAAGAGTGGGGGCGGATGGATTCGAACCACCGTAAGCGTAAGCTAGCAGATTTACAGTCTGCCCCATTTGGCCACTCTGGTACACCCCCTTGTTATTTCTTTACCCTTTTCGTTGACTTTCTTGATTACTTTGTCGCTGAATTGGAGTGCAAAATTATATCCTTTTTTTATTTTGTCAAATAGTTAGGCACTTTTTTTTTCATTTTTTTTAAATATTTTTTTGAGCTTCTATTCATCCAACCAAAGCCTAATGGTACAACTTTCTGATCTTCAGAGCTTTAACTCAAAAACTTTATTACTTTTTTACGGTTTTTCTATCTAAAAACTTATCAAACGATAGCGAAAAAAAATACCAATTTTACTACTAATGGCATAGGCTTTGCAAAAATACCCTAATAAATGGTTTTTAAGTGCTATAAAACCTTTTGCTCTCCTTATAAAATTTTATCCTGCTGGATTATTAGAACCGTACAAACAAGAATCAAACTTATGGAACACGCTCCATTGTATGAAAAATACAAGTATAGACACTTGTATTTCATTGTGGATTGTTGGTTGCTTTCGATTTTAAATACTTTTGCCCAACTTTCGGGAACAGTATTCAAAGATTTCAATAATGATGGTTTTCAAACACCGCCTCACGAACTCGATATCCAAAATATTACTGTAAGCGTATATAGATAAACATTCTCGATAGTTACAAAGTAAACAGACATAAGTGGCAATTATAGCTTCTCAGCTCAGGAAGCACCAGCTGGCTCTATTGTAATCTGTCGGTGGCTTGTGAAGTAGCATTTATTGAAATAGGCAATAGTGTTTGGATTGATATGAGTAAAAACTAATGAAAATGGTGTTGGAGGAGTAACTATTACACTTCACGACATAGAAAATGGCGGAGTACAGGTAGGAAGTACGGTTACTTCGGCCACTGGTGAGTATATTTTGGATAATACAAATGTTTCTGATACTATCAAATATGAGCATAAATACCAGATTCGAGTTGATATGTCGCAGGGTAGTTTAAAAATTAAGAATGAGGAAATGTAAGTATTCCCGACGAGCCAGAAACTGCTGAAAAAATGCGAAATTCAGATACTAAGTGAGTTCCGGAAATCCTACCACCTTTAGGCAATAAAGCTATACAAACAGCGAGTCCAGAAGGCTATGCAATCATTGATTTTCAGACAGGAGCAACCACTCTCTCAAATCACAGTTTAGATATTGGTCTTACGGGCTGTATGCCTCCGACGGGTGTTATAGCATCAAGTAATTCACCTGTTGCTGAAAGCTCAAGTATCAATTTTACAGCGTCAAGTACGGCAGGAACTGCCTACAATTGGATTGGTCCAAATGGCTTTACATCAGATTTGCAAAATCCAGACATTAATGAAGCTACTTACTTACAAACAGGAATATATTACGCTTGTGTTAGTCACTCCGTCATGTCCGATTACTTGTATTCCAATTAGTGTTAGAAAACGACGATAAAAAAATGGTGCTATCTGTTAAAGTCAGGTAGCACCATTTCAGCAAATTTTATTTTCCAAAACATTCTATAATCTAAGGCCAATACTCCATGCCTGTAAGCCTTTAGCATTGATTTGGTCTGATTTGAACAAATCATTCATATCGTATCTTACAAAGAAAGTAGCACCTTTCTTTTTACCTAATTCTGCGGTAACACCGTATCTAAAATCTTCTAAACCGTAGCTTCCTTTTAGTTTCTCCTTCTTTCCACCTTCATATTTTAACTTGCTATAACCACCAATTCGATAGCCTACATATCCACCCAAACCAATTCTAAATTTAGCTTCTTCAAAACCAAAATTAAGCATCATAGGAAGGTTCAACATCGGTACAACCAATTTACTTTTCGATAAATTTTGTCCAAAATCTTTGAAAACAACTTGTTTACCTGACATTTCGACAACATTATTTTCTTCAAACATAAAATTATTCCAAGCTACTTCGGGGCCGTAAGTAAGGGCTAAATCTACTTGTTTGCCATTGATTAAGGTAACATTTCTTTGTAACGAAAGTGCCACATATCTCGAACCCCACGTATCCAGCTCCGAACCAGTCGTTGAGCCTTTCGCCCAGTTGTTTAGGCCTACATACAAGCCAAAATCACTGCGTGAAAAGAATCTTCCTGAACCCGATTTTTTCTTCTTTACTTCACGTTTATCATCATCAGAATCATCGTCCTGGTCTTCTTCCTTATAAACTCTATTTTCACGACTCCAATGGTCTTCTTTATCATTGCGAAGTGTGTCACGAGCAATCATTTCTTTTGGAGCTCTCAAAACGATTTTAATATCTCGCCCATCACGAGCAACCACCAAGATAGTATCTTGCTTTGAGCCGTCAGTTCCAGCCAGAATGATTGCTTTTTTTCTTTCCAAAGAATCAACCCCTACGCTTTTCAAAACATTTTCGAGGTCGAGTGTTTTTGGCAAATCGAAATCTCGCTTGCTTGAAGTATAGACTGTTACTCGTTTTTTTACACCTTTGTCGGTAAACTCAACGATAGTTGTATCTGATTTAAAATTGGCTCTTACTGATAATGTACTGATTATCAATAATAAGGCTAAGTGCAGTTTTTTCATTGTTGTAATCTATTTTTCGTCCAATTATTTATAAATAGTCATCTACTCTTTGTTTATTCTTTGCGTTGTAATCTGCTTACTTTTCGTTGTACGAAATCACGCACATCGGTGATGTCTTCTTTGATCAAGCTATCATCCACACGAGCCAAAACATCCTTTACACCGAGCTTCTTCAAATCTACTTTTTCACCGTATTTGAAATTTTTATATTCTCCGTAAAGTTTTGCGATGAACGACTTTTCTTTTTCTTCTTTCTCTTCGCCCAAACGTTTTGCATCAGCCAAAGAAACATTAGAATCTTGATTGATAGACGG
This sequence comes from Emticicia sp. W12TSBA100-4, assembly GCF_040253585.1. Classification (NCBI taxonomy): domain Bacteria; kingdom Pseudomonadati; phylum Bacteroidota; class Cytophagia; order Cytophagales; family Leadbetterellaceae; genus Emticicia; species Emticicia sp. W12TSBA100-4. Next base: position 234,349 of record NZ_JBELAU010000012.1, on the reverse strand, counting down.
AATCACCTCTGCTTCAGGAGCAGCTGGCTCAAGCACAACCACCACCGACTCACCAATATCAGTTTTAAAGATACCTTGCGATGCTGATTCAGCTGGTTTGGTAGTTCCGACTACTGGATTTTCAAAAATTGGCGTTGTATTGGTAGCAACGCTTATTTCTTCTTCGGGCGAATCATCAACGATTTTATTTGGTGTTGGTGTTGTAGGGTTTAGGTTTGCAATGGTATTTTCGGGCGTGCTTGTCACAACTGACAAAGTTTCTTTTTTAGCAGTTGGCAAGTTTTGCTTGCGGGTATTTTTTATTGATTGTGTATTATTTTCACGCGATGCAATCTCCTGGTTATTAATTACTTCTGGATTTGTCTCAACAGTATTTTTCTTTTGAGATGGAGCATCGTGAGATGGAGCATCCACACTTGCAATCGTTGGATTGATAGCAGTCTCATTTTGCGTCAAAAATCCAACCGAAAGAGCAATCGCAATACCTGCCGCAGCGGCATAATACGTCCAATTACGATTACCCAAGAAAAAGCCTACCTTCGGTTTTTGCTGTTTTTCTTGTAAACGTGCCTGAAACTTCTCAAAAGCTTTTTGAGAAGGCTCTTGTCGATGTTCTGCCAATTTTTTAGCAAAAAGGTCGTCAATCGGATGTTTTTTCATTTTTATTATGATGTTCATTTTTCTTCAAATTTAATACTTGCTTATCGGTTACAGGTTATTAGTTTTATTGCCAATAAAAAGTAGCCAATCAACGAGTAACCAAATTATCCAAAAGCTTTACTTTCTAATTTAACTAACTTCGCCTGCAACATTGCTCTTGCTCGGCTTAACTGTGACTTTGATGTACCTTCCGAAATTCCGAGCATTTCACCAATTTCGATGTGGTTATAGCCTTCAATGGCATAAAGATTAAAAACGGTTCGATAGCCAACGGGCAATTCCTCAATGAGTTTCATCAAATCAGATGCTTCGAGGTCGGTGCTAAACGATGATTCGTTGGGCTCTTCGATAGCATATTCGAGGTCAACGACAATCATTTTTTTGCTTCTGACATACATCAAGGCTTCGTTTACCATGATTTTGCGAATCCAGCCTTCAAAACTCCCTTGGAATGTAAACTGGTCGATTTTATCAAAAACTCGCATAAAACCATCAATCATCACATCTTCCGCTTCCATTTTATCACCCACGTAGCGAATGCAGACCGCCAGCATTTTCGACGAAAACTTCTCATAAAGTTTGGTCTGTGCTTTGGGGTCTTGTCGCTGTACGGCCTTTGCGAGGTCGTATTCGTTCGAGAAAAGTGATAAAAGTTTAGCCATAAAATCTTGTGTTCAATAGCAAGATGCAAAAAAAGGCGAAGAGGGTTGCATGAAAATTAAGAATTAAGAATTGAGAATTAGAAATTAGACTATAAAGCACTAATTATCAATTACTTAGAAATACCCGATTCTTTGAGAATTTTATTTTTATCTTAAGAATATATTTTTTTTCAAAAAATCTTTGGGAGTTTGGCACGAGTCTTGTACTTTTGCAATCCGAATTCGAGGCGACAAGCGAGCAATCGTAAGTCAAAAATCGTAATTCGTATATAGAAAAGGTCCTGTGGCCGAGTGGCTAGGCAGAGCTCTGCAAAAGCTTCTACAGCGGTTCGAATCCGCTCGGGACCTCAGAATGCAAACGCAATCACTTGTTAATCAGGTGGTTGCGTTTTTTGTTTCGATTTATTGTCGATTAAAGTAGGGTCTTTGCTGGGGTCTTTTACTATTTTTTACACTTCTCGAATTATGTGGAAAAGTTTTTTGATTATTTTTGAAAAATTATCAAAACTTGTAAAATTATGGAAACAATTAAGCTACCACATTCGCCAATTCATTATTTTTATTTACTTCTTACTGGATATTATCATCAAAATAAATTCAAATACATTGAGGGTATTCTTGCTGGTTATCATTTTTATCCAAAAGATACATCAACCATTTACACTGCTAATTACATTCAGCAGATTACAAGTACATACAAATCCTTTAGACGATATACTGAGTTTCTTTCCTTTCTAACAAAGATTGTAGGCTACTTTATTATACCACTCCGAAAACACCGCTTATACCAAATTTTTGAACTAAATAACTATAAAAACCCTAATACGTTCCAAAGTACATACAGATTTGAAGAACATTTGTTTACTGATGACAAGCTACAAAGAAAAATAGGTTCATACTTGCACAAAGGAATCACCTTCACTGAACTTGAGGTTAATAATCTTTTAAACACTTTGGAGATTCCTGATAACTTTACACTCAGACAATATATTTTGACTCTTGCAATTTTAGAATCAAAAATTATGACAACTAATTCAAAAGTTGCTTATCTATCGCTTTCGAAAGGAACAGGAACAAGTGTTGATGCTTGTAAAAAAGCGTTAAAAGAAGTCATGAATTTGGAATTAAAAAAAACAGCGTTCACCACCCAAGAACGAGAAGGGTGGATTAATGATTTTAGAGTTATTTTAAGGTCTTTGGGTGTTGGTGTAAAAAAAGATATTAAATCGTTTCTTCAAAACATCTCTGAACCTAATCGTTCAACTATTTGGTTTGGTATTATAGAAGATTAAAATAAAAAATGCTCATATACCTCGATAACAACGCCACTACAAAAATAGCCCCTGAAGTATTGAGGGCTATGATGCCCTATTTGACCGATAATTTTGCTAATGCTGCCAGTACGCACGCTTTTGGTTTAGGTGCAAGCGATGCGGTAAAGAAGGCACGCCAACAAGTGGCTGATTTGATAGCTTGCGAAACCAACGAAATTATTTTTACATCAGGTGCAACCGAAGCCATTAATTTAGCAATAAAGGGCGTTGCAGAAAACTATCAAATCAAAGGCAAGCACATCATTACGGCATCTACGGAACACTCTGCTGTATTAGATGTTTGTAAGTTTTTAGCTACTAAAGGCTTTGAGATTACTTTTTTACCAGTACAGTCTGATGGTTTGATAGATTTGGATGTATTGAAAGCAGCTTTGCGTACTGATACAATTTTGGTTTCAGTAATGGCTGTAAATAACGAAACGGGCGTAATACAACCCATCAAAGAAATAGCTGCATTGGCTCATGGAGTTGGGGCTTTGTTCATGACTGATGCCACACAAGCTGTTGGAAAGATGCCAATTAATGTGGATGATTTAGGCATTGATTTGCTAACTTTCTCAGGGCATAAAATTCATGCCCCCAAAGGCGTAGGGGCTTTATTTGTACGCCAACGCCGACTTCGAAGGGTAAAACTACAAACGCTTATACATGGTGGTGGACACGAAAGTGGTTTTAGAAGTGGAACACTCAATGTAGCTGGTATTGTGGCTTTGGGCGAAGCTTGCGAACTGGCAAATAAAATCATGATAGCAACCGCTAAGTATGTGGAACAACTACGAGATGCCTTAGAAACTGAACTACTCAAAATTGAAGGCACACATATCAACGGAAATACCAAAAACCGACTTTACAACGTTACGAATATTCGTTTTGATGGCTGCGATGCTGATGCCATGATGATGGGGCTGGAAAACATTGCTGTATCAAACGGTAGTGCTTGTACAGCTACCTCCGTTGACCCTTCTCATGTATTATTGGCTATGGGATTAAATGAATTAGAGGCTTTTTCGTCTATTCGGTTTAGTTTGAGTAAGTTTAATACAACAGATGAACTGCCCCAAGTGATTGAGGCAGTAAAGCAAGTCGTTAAGAATTTAAGGGTTTGGAATTAGTAGGGTAGTTTACCCTACATTTATGGAGAAAAAACTACCTTGGCATTTTTCTAAAATGACGTCACAATACTCAGCTCTGCTATTTTTCATTAAAAATTAATTTTTCAAAATCATTTTTAAGTTGTGATGCCCCTTTACTTGTGTAAGGATAAGGTCTATCTCCTCCTACATTCACTAATTTAATGCTCTTTGCCTTTACTAAGAAAGATTTAAAAAAATCAACAGAAATATTTTTTTCTTTTACACATTGAGGAAAAATTCTGATTAGCACCTCAATAAGGGCAGTAAATCCAATGGTTCTTTGTAAGGCATTATCTGGGGTTACGTCAAAATCCCAATAGCTATTACCATTTTCATCAATAAAGGTTTCTCTTACAGCAATGAAATAATTTAAAATAGTTTTATAAATATTGTTGTCTTTATTTTGTGCGTACCAATCTCTAAAAATAGTTCTTTCATTGCCACCACTTTGCAACATATCTCTCTCTAAAAGTCGTTCTTGGTCTGCTTTATTTAAAGATGGTGAAATAAGTTTAAGTAGTTGTCTAATAAAAATACCTTGTGAAATTGGAGAATTGAAATTTTTTTCTTTCTGAGCAAGCAATCTGATTCTTTTGTAAAATGGACCAATAGTTCCTCTTTCAGTTAGCTTTAATCCATTTAATTTTAGTACAATAGCTAATGCCGTTTTTTGAGGAGAGTCTTTAGTTGTTAGCCCAAATAAATCATATACTAAATCCTGAGGCACTTTGACGGGAGTGCGATTAATGATGGAAAATAACATAGCCTGAAATTCAATTTCAGCATCAATAAAAAATGACACAACAAATTCAAAATTTTCAAGTTCGCTTAACTTCTCTTTGTTATTATCTAATCTTCTTAACTCTTCTATAGCGACTTGAATACCCCTAAATCTATGTTGACCGTCAAATATTTGAAGATAAATAGGAGATTCTACAGAATTTAAATCAATTTTGCTTTTATCAATCTTCAACTCAAAAACGTGTTCATTAGGATACGAGAATTCAAGATTCTTTATCTCCTCAGCAAGTAAAATTGAAGGAACAGAAATTAATATATTATTAGGAAAACAAGCATCTTCATCATTAATTAAATATTCTTTAATGCTATTAACTCGTGTAGCATTTGGCTTCCTTTGTACATAATTCTCATTATTATAGAGAGGATTACCATCGTCGTTAAATCCTGTGATTGCACGACTGGTGACTGAAACTAAACCAACAAGGTCTTTTGCTTTGATTTTACCAAGAAAAAACTCAACTGAATTTTGTTTAACTTCTTGGCATGGAATAATTATTATATTATGATTGATATCCATCATTGTTATCATCAAGTTGTTTTTTTGTTACATCAATTGTTGTAGCAAAGTCTAAAAGAAATTTATTTTGAAGCAAAAACATTTTCCGTCCACCTGATACTGAATAAATGAGTATAACTGTAGAGATTACTATTGAAAGAGTATAATATTGAGGCAAAAAATAGTTTATGAAATTAGATTGAAATATATACAAAATAGTAGAAATGAACAGTAAAATAATAGTTACCACAGTTACTTTCAATTTCATATTTTCATATATTTCTCTATATTCAGGGTCATTTTCTGGAACATTTTCAATTAAATAGAAAAAATTGGTAGCAAGAATTCCAAATGACAGAATAGGTATTGACCCATTATTGAGGAAACAGAGGAAATTATCAGAATGGAGAATACGTTCAATTATACTTGCAATAATAAAAGGAAATAAATTTAAAACCACAACAATAAAAAACCATTTCTGTGATTGACTACTATTGTTTTGTTGCAAACTATAAATTAAGTTTTTCTGTTTTTCTGAAGGAACAAAAATCCAATTCCAAATCCAAAAATACATATACATTCAATGATTTATTGTGAATATTTAGATAACTAATAACAGCTACAAACTCTTCCAAAATTGCCCAACTTCAAACAATTCGCCTTTCTTAAATTCTTTCAAGTTTGTTATGGCTTGCCCTTTTTGGATTTGCTCCATACTTCGGGCTAAAATGGTGTTTTCTTTTTCGCCAAAACCTAAAAATTTCGACATCATTTTTAAGTTGGTTTTGTCTTTTATGTCCATCAAAAATGCGGTTTCGCACATACTCGAAAAATCAAAACTTTGTTGGTTAAATTCTTCAATTCCTTGCGAAAGTAGGATAACACTTACGCCCTTCGAGCGTATTTCACGCAATATCTTTTCTAACAAATCTTGACTTTTCTTATCTTTAAATATTACGTGGGCTTCATCTATCAATAGTACATATCTAATACCCTGAATTTTATCATTCACTGGGGCATTTTCCATGTTCATAAAATTATTGTAGATATAATTGATTATCAGAAACACCGATGTAAAACGTACTGCATTAGGCAAATCGCCCGACAAACTCAAATAGTAGTTTTGGTTAAACATACTTTTTTTACTATCAATAGCAGTTTCAAAAAGGTCTAATTCGCTAAGGCTTTCCAATATCTCACGCAATGTGCTGGCTTTTGTGCCTTCCATTTCAATCACTCGTTCGTAAATATCTTTGAATGATGGATATTTACCTCCTTTTAAGCCTTGAAAAACATCTTTGATGGCATCTCTTAGCGTTTGCTGTTGGTTTTTGCCAATGCCCGAATAGTGCGTAATAATATCAACCAGTTTGTTGATACCCATTATTTTGTTTTTCTCGTTTACATTGTCAATAAACGACATAGGGTTGAGCGGAAACGGTACTTGCGGAGCATCAATAAAAGTAGTTTTTGTTTTATCGAAAAAAGGCATGAGGTCGTTTACGTCTTCTTTCTTTAAGCCCTTAAAATCAAGATAAATAAAATTAACTGCCCCTTCTGAAACTGTTACAAATTGTCGTAAAATCTCAAGTGCAAACTGGGTTTTTCCTGTTCCCGAATTGCCCGCCACGGCAATATGGGCATTATTGTGAAGGGTGGTATCATTGATGGTTGTATAAATCGGTGATTCTGTTTTGAGGTCTTTACCTACGAGCATTTTTAATGCACCACCAAAATAACCTTTATCATTGATTTTTAAATGGCGGATTCGCTCATCGAACAAAATAGGCTCATTGGTTGTAACTGATTGTTCGAGAGAATCTATGCCACGCTCAATATGTTCTAACAAAAAATCTGTTAGGTTGTAGTTTGAACTTTCGGCAAAGAGTTTATCTAACAACCTTAAACCATCATCAATATGTAGTTTGAAATATTTGGGAATATCAGAATCAGTTTTAAAAATGTTGTAAAACTGACAGATTAGAGCAATATAATAAGAACGATAACGACCCACAACCGTTATTTCTTTGTAAGGATTTCCTTTTGTGTCTTCGGGTTTTGCTGGGTTTAATCTTCGCCCTCTTGTGAGTGAATACGAAAAAGCGATTCGCATCAAAATATTTTTTGATGGTAGATTAAAACGTTGTGATAGTCGTCCTAAAATTTCTTCTGTTTCTTCTGAGGTCGAAATATTAATCTGCATTATAAAGCTTGTTGTAGGTACTAAAAAAGTCATTTGAAGTCGTTTCCAAGAATGTTGATTTATCAGCATCCACGTTTGTTATCAGAAAAGCCTTTGCAACTTTTGATTCTAACATTTTGTATTCTCGCTGAGTCAATTCTTTGTTCACTAATGGAAACAAAATCACTTGGTCTGAAATGGTTGGATAAAAATATTTGACAATATTTTCGGCGTGTTCTTCGTCAAATTTTTGCATAGGCGAATCGATAAAAACAGGAAATTCTATTTCAGACTCTGCCACTAAACCATGAAGTAAAGCGGTAGCGTACATTTGTTGCTCTCCTTTAGAAAGACTTTCTTTTCTGATAATACCAGTTTTCTTATTAATTAAATTAATATCAATTATACCATCAGTAATATCAACCTGAACTTGGTCTATAAAGCCTTTTTTATGTAATAAAGTCTGTAATCCACTTAAAATTTGTTTCTCTAAAGACTTCTTCTTTCGCTCCTTAAATTGGGTAATAAACTTTTTAAGTTTGCTGATTCTGATAGTAAGGTATTCATCTTTTTCCCTGTTTATCTCAGATGCTTTTAGCTTACTTGTGATTTCACTGATTTGACGTTTTTTATTCTCAATTTCCTGCTTAGATTTTCCTATACCCAAAAACAGATTTTCTATTTCTTTTTCTAACGAAATAATCTCTTTTTCGATAGCATCTTTTCTTTCACGGTCTGCTTTGACAATGGCATCTTCCGCTTTTGCTTCAGCATCAGTAATTTTTCTTCTTACTTGATAAAGTTCATTTTTGAGCTGATTATTCTGGTAAGTAATGTTCTTAAATGCCTCTTTGAATGAAAATTTTATTTTCTGTACAAAAGCACCCAATTCTGCTCGTTCAGCATCAGAAAACGCATGAATTGGCTGAAAGTCAGACGGCAGCTCAGGAATATTTGAATAAAAGTGCTTTTTAATTAACCTTTCAATAGTGTCAAAATAGAAATCCTGAACATCTCTTTTTATTACCCCATCAAATTTTTTTTGCTCAGAAATTAAGTCAGTAATTATGTTATCAGAAACAGCTTTTATTTTTTCTTGGTCAAACGCATTCTTTTTATAGTTTTCTTCATCATTTACTTGTTCTACAACCTCCGAAAGTTTACCGCCAGCAATAACGAAAGGTATTACCTCCATATATTCTTGCATATCATTAGCCAAGGCTTTTAACTTTGAATCAAGCTCTCTATCTTTCTCACGCAAGGTTTCTAAATCTTCGAGAGTCATAGAACTCCCAATACGTATTAGTTTCTCCTGTAATTTGCTTGCTTCGCCACGCAATTCATCTTTTTTATCTCGATATTCATTAATTTGATTTTCTTCATTATGAATTTTTAATTCAAGATTTTTGACTTCTGCGTCTAATAAATTTAACTTTTCTCGTTCTTCTATTTTAGCATTATTAGCTCGCAATCGTTTTTGAATATCTTCAAACTCATCTTTCAACTCTTCATACTTCTTGATTCCTAAGATTTCAGAGTATGCCCTACTTAAATTTCTTCTTTGCTCGATTGAATTAACTTCGGCAAGAGTAACTATTTTCTCCGCATCAAAGAAGAAAAACTTGGCAATTTCAATAGGTAGTAAGTAATCTCTAATAAAGATTTCACCACTGGCTACCTTATCATCAGAAAGTTCTCTTACGGTCTCATTTTCAAAACCGTCAATCAAAATTTCTAAATCTTCGCCTGTTATTAGATTGTAGGTTCTCTTGATGGTAATCTCATTACAAGTAAGGGCAGGAAGTATTGCATCCGTAATAGTAATTTTAACTGAAAATTGCTTTACTCCATCAGTGGCAGCTCTTCTATTCAAACTATTAGAAATGTACTTTGGATACCCCCACTGGTCTGCAATTTCTTTACGATACAAATCGTCAACATCTTGCATTTGTCTGCCATACAAACACCAAACTAATGACATTAAAAAAGTTGTCTTTCCAAAGCCATTTTTACCACTAATTATATAAATATTTTTCCCTTCAACCACTGAAAGGTCTATTTTATTATAATCCTTGTAAATTCTAAAATTTTCTAATTCTATTGATTTTATAACCATGATTTAAATAAAAATGGATTGTTTTTTATCCGAATAGTCGGAATTGTAATATTCACTTTCAGTCTTCGGTGCAGTGGCAAAGTTTATTCCCTTTTCATATAGTTCTGTCAGATATATAACCGCCTTGTTAAAGGTAGAAAACGAACCTAAAAATTTCATTTCAGCCGTTTTTTTATATGACATAACATACGTATCAAATTTACCAGATACAATTTTATGAAATGATTCATTAGGGTCGCAAATACAAAAACGCTCTTCGGTCTCTTCCAAAGAGGATATATCGTAGTTGTTAGCTACTTTTTCGTTTAATATTGTTTCTAATGGTTCTATAAAACCCATGTAGAATCCTGCATCCACTTCTCGAAAAACTAATTTACTTTCCATTTTACTTCTTTTTATTAAGTTGCTCTTCCACCAAATTTTCAATATCACTTGAAAGCCCTCTTTTTTTGACCATCAAAGTTTTGGTTTTGAGAACATTAAGCGACTTTTGGATAAATTCAAACTCATCTTCATCCGTAAAAACCTCCCTCAAAAGTTCTTCTTCTTGTCTAAATTTTTCTTCATGCTTACTCATATCTATGTGTGCGTTAAAGATTGAATTATAGATGTCTGCTACTTTATATTTCAAGATACCATCTCGGTACCAAATCACCTGAATAGCGATAAGTTCTTGATGTGTAATTAATTGCATATTTTCGCCTTGCATTTCTTGAATTTCTTTTTGAGCTTCCAAAACCATTCTCAAAATTTTGGCTCGATATTCGGGTGTATATGCCCCCCAAGAATCATCTTCTTTGTCTTCCTCACTCTTGGCTAACTTGAATCTACGGTGTCGTCTAAAAATCTCACGATTTTCACGAATATTTCGCCCTTCAACCAATTCATCACGTAAATCTAAGAGTGGATACATCCATTCTTCGCCGTTCATTATCAAGCCCTCCATTGATTTATCTCGCTTCACAACCGTACACACCCAGCAACCAAAACGACTGTTCCCACAGCTTGGTGTACTTTCATCAATTACTAAAGGGCAATCGCCCGAATTGGCATTTTTATAAAGAGTTACCAATTCTTTGTTTGTTCCTCCCCACGGTGGTGGTACTTGTTGCAAATATTGCCAAACCTCCATCGTTTCAATATCTTTGATGGGGGCATATACATACGCACTGGGCAAAAGGTGTTTGCGTAATCTCTGACCTCTTACGGCATGTTTTTTAATAGATTTAGCACGATTAGCACTCTCTGCTGACCGTGTTCCTAAAAGGATTATTACCTCTCCTTTTTCATCAATTTTGCTTTTGATAAATTGCGTTGTTGGGTTAATCTTCAAGCGTTCGGTACACCATCTAAAAGAGTTATTAGGAGCTGGGTAGCCTCTCCCAATTAAATTCACCCAAAAGGTTTCTTCTAAACGAGGGGTTGTTTGTCGAACAATAAAAGGCATTGACTGTTCGGCTGCTGCCTTCGTTATATTTACAAGGGTCCGGTTTATAAAATCAACAATATGTGGGTTTTCAACCATTGTGTCATTACAAATGATATAAACCTCACGAGTTCTGATTTCGGCAGGTACTTTTTTTAAGGCATTCCAAACCAACTGCAATAACATTGTAGAATCCTTTCCCCCACTAAAACCAATAATCCATGGACGTGGGTTTTCGTCGTATAGATACTGGTCTATTATCTCATCTTCTAAAAATTGTAAGTCAAAAAGCATCGCTTTGTTTTTAAAACACCAACCGAATATTGCGGTTGATTTTGGGTTTAGGTTCTTTTATGTTTTCTAATTTCTTAATTTCTTCTTTCAAAAATTTTATGTGTTGGCTTTTCATAAAATCTAAGAAGTACTCTATATTTTCCTCCTTTCGGGTGGCAATAAGGCTTTCAATATAGTCTTGTCGGTCTTCTTCAAAAACTATGGTGAGCGGCACTTCGTGATAGGATTGAATATAATTCATCAGAAGGCGGCTGGTTCGCCCATTACCATCTACGAAAGGATGTATCGTAACTAATTGATAATGTGCAACAAAAGCCAGTTCATTAATTTCTTCTATGGTGCGTACTGTATTGATTTTTTTATTCAAATCTTCACAAAGATTTTTTAGATAAACAGGTACTTTATCATAATTCATATAGCTCTCGCCCGAAATGCCTGCACGTACATTCAAAAGTCTTAAATCTCCTTTTGAAGCATCAAAATTACCCAATGGCGTATGATGAATTGTCCCTGTGCTGTGCATCACATGTGCGTTGATACTTTGCACAAGGGCAGTATTAAAGTTCTTTTTTTCTTTGGCAGCTTCAAGAACAAAACGTAGGGCTTCATAATGGTCTTTTACCATTAAATGATGCTCTAAAGGTTTGCCTTTTGCTGTTAATCCTTTTTCAAGAAAAATCTCGGTTTCGAGGGCTGTTAGTGTGCTGCCTTCAATGGCGGTAGAGTGGTGCGAAATCAAATACAGATTAAGCCGCTCCAAATCCAAGTAGTTTTTAGAGAGGTTTTTATATTGATTTGTTAGTATTTCTAATTCGCTTGTCAATGTTTCTATTTTTTGATTGCCATTTCGTCTAATTCCTTATCCGTATATTTTTCGGTAAATTTTAAATATCGGTAATAACTGGCATGAGTTAATCCTAAACTTTGATATATCTCTTTGGGAGTCTTGGAGTAATCTTTTGCCAAAATACGAATCATCTTAATTTTTGATATTATTTCGGGTTTTAAGCCTTTCGGGCGACCGCCCAATCGTCCTCTTGCTCGGGCAGCACCTAAGCCTGCATAGGTTCTTTCTTGAATCAACTCTCGTTCATATTCAGCCAAAGATGCCATGATATTTAAGAACAAACGCCCATTAGCCGTTGAAGTATCTACACCATCGGTTAGTCCTTTTATAACTACTCCTTGCTGGTTTAGCTGTAAAACTATTTCGACAATGTTTTTAATGCTTCTGCCCAAACGGTCAAGTTTCCAAACAACAATCGTATCGCCTTCTCGTAGTTGGTCAAATAGCTTTGTCAGTTCGGGTCTTTCTTTGGTTGTTCCTGAGATTTTTTCTTGATAAATTTTAGCACAACCTGCTTTTTGAAGAGCATCTATCTGTAAAGACATATTTTGGTCGCTGGTGCTAACCCTTGCATATCCAATTTTCATAAAAAGTATCAAAAACTTTAAGGATTGTAAATTTATGCAACTTTGTTTTTTAATACAAGTTTTTTAGATTGTGTTTTCGGCTGATTCTCGTTAATTGTCACTTTTAGCGATATTTTGCTTGAAAATTTTAGAATTATTTTGCCTATAAAAAGTCACCAATAACTAAGCAATTTCTTGCAGCTTCAACTAATTCTTTATTGATACTTTGAAGATTATTTATTTTCATGATTCTTTCTATTTGGTCGAATATTCTATAAATAAGCCTAAAGTTTCCATGAGTTATCTTAATAATCTCATTCATTGCTTCAACATCTAAATATACATTTGCTTTAAATTGATGTCCAAGTTTTTTCCATTTTTGTTCAAATAAAAACATCATTTCATCCTTTGTAATAGACTTGAACTCATGAAGAAAACCAATACGAGAGTAAAGTTGTGCATATCTTGATAACCTTTTTTCTATTCCAGGCATCCCCATCAAAATTAACCCAAACTGATATTCATCAAATAAAGCCCGAAGTTCTTCTAAGGCATTATAATTCAACCTATCTGCTTCATCTACAATTAATAATGGACATTGTTTAGGAGCTTCCATTACTAACACCCTCAAATCTCTTTCATCTTTAATACGTAGAGCGGCATTACCATAATTTAACGTTTTACTATAAACAATATGTTTGATTATTTTAGGGGTGTTACAAACAGGGACAGTCATAAAGACTCCGTTGCATTTATGAAAATTATTTTTGACCTTTTGTGGAAGTGGCACATTAAAATCAATATTGTATTCATAATAGTCAAATACTTCAGGGTGTGTAAATTCATGGGCAGAAAAAGTTTTACCAACCCCAGGATTGCCATAACAAATACCAATATATTTATACTCCATACAACTTTGAGCAAATTCTACGAACCTTTTATATTCTTTAGTTTGAATAAATGGTTTGGTTGAGTAAATATCATTCATTACTATATATTTTTAGGCTTGATAGCTTTTTTGATGACTTTGATGTTTTTTTTTCATGAATAGTTGCAGGAGTCTGGTTGGTTAAATGTCTTAGTAGCATCTTGGCATCTTTAATTTTATCATCTAATTGCTTTTTAAATGTTTTACGAGCCGAAAGTAGCTCTCTCATACTTACAGTCAAATCAGCAATATCTTGACAAATAGCTTTGCATAAAAAGTTGCCATCGGAGAAGTACACTTTAATTTCGGCTAAATCTCTTGGGTCATATTTAATGATTACATATTCTCCAACAAAAGCTACTAATGTTAAGGAAATATACCGTAAGCCTAAAAAACGAATACCATCTCTCTGGATTTTTCTAATTTTATCTACGTGTAACATTAGGTTATCTAAATCTTCTAAAGATGATGGCATTTGGGGAAGGAAAGAATCATTTCCTTGCCATAGTTGACAGGGTGATAGCTTTCCTTTTTTAGATTGATTATTATAGTCTATAATAATAAACTCATCTAACTTACTTTCAAATTGGCTAAGTGTCAATGTTGGAGTTGAGCTTGGTTTATCATGTTTAGAATACCCAGGCATAGTTTCTAATAACCTTTTATTTAGGGTTTCAAAAAATCTTTCAACTTTCCCCCTTCCTCTTGGATTACCAGGTAAAGAATGAATTAATTCAATTTTTAGTTTTAAGCATACTTGAAGAATATGGTCTGAAGTAAAGTCAGAACCGTTATCAGTATATAATTTATTTGGAATACCACAGATTTTCCATTGCGGATGCTTTTTTGACCAAATAGCTTGCCGAAGAGCCAAAGCCGTGTTGGTCGCATTAGGAGAAGCTTCTGATAAAAAGTACCCACAAATTGCCCTACTAAAATCATCTAATACAGTAGTTAACCAAGGTCTAACAATCACACCTTTGGGGTTAATGACCCATATATCCAAAAGCGTGTGGTCTGATTGCCATAAATCATTAGGTAAACCACATTCATTCCGATGTAGCAATTCAAATTGTTGTTTGTAAGCTTTACTTCCTTTTTGCGAAAGAGTTAATAATGCAGGTGAAATTGTTTTGCTATATTGATAAACCCAATTATATGAAGGAGTCGGCAATGATTCTCTTTTACATATTTGAGCTACCTTAAGATAAACATTTTTAATACTTAGAGGCGGTTTTTGCAGAAGGAAGGCTTCTACATAGCTTTCAACAATTTTAGGGATTTTTCTTTGTTTACCTGAGTCATTACGTTTTTTTCTATTCAGTCCATCAACCCCATTTGTATTGAAAATCGTTTGCCAGTGACGAAGAGTTCTTGTTGGAATCTTATGCAGTTTTGAAACCGAAACAATTGTTGCCCGTTTATTAAAAATAGGCTCAATGATTCTGTATTTTTCGAGTGAAGTAAGTTTTGCCATTTGATTTAATGATTTAACATATACTCTCTATAAATTACACCAGTAAAAACGTTCATATATACCACTTGAATAATTAGATGAAAATTCCTAATATTACAAAATGTTTTAATCCAGTATAATTCAAATTAATATCTATTTATCGAATAATCAAAATTATGCCAAGAAATGTCGCTTATTTAAGGGTTTCTACCATCGACCAAGACCTCGAAAAAAACAAATCACAATTACTACACCTTGCCAATGATAAAAATTTAGGTAAAGTTGAATTCGTAGAAGAAAAGGCTTCGGGCAGAATTCATTGGAGACAAAGAAAAATCGGAGATATTGTTGAACAACTCATTTCGGGTGACACAATTCTATTAAGTGAGTTTTCTCGACTGGGCAGAAGTATGCTTGAGTGCATGGAAATAATTTCGATAGCTACTCAGAAAGGAATTAAGATTTATACTGTAAAAGGTAATTGGCAATTAGATGATACGATTCAAAGTAAGGTAATGGCGATGGTGTTTTCGATGGTGGCTGAAATTGAAAGAGATTTGATTTCGAAAAGAACAAAAGAAGCTCTGCAAACAAAAAAAGCCAATGGGGTAAAACTCGGAAGACCTGTTGGAGCTGGGAAAAGTAAATTGGATAAATATAAAGTTGAGATTGAAGCTCTTCTCAGTAATGGTTCAACTAAAAAATTCATTGCTAAAAGATATAACTCGTCTGAGTCTAATCTTTTTAACTGGTTGCAGAAAAACCAACTAAAATAAGTCTTTGAGTAAGAAATATCAAAATTGTAAAATAGAAATAATGAGAAGTCTCAACAAGGTATCACTTATTGGAAACTTAGGAAAAGACCCTGAGTGTCAAACTTTAGAGGGAGGTATTAGCGTTGCCAAGTTTTCACTGGCGACTACCGAAATTTATAAAGATGACAAAGGACAATCACATTCAAACACTGAATGGCATAGTATTGTGCTTTGGAGAAGTTTAGCAGAATTAGCTCATAAATATTTAAGTAAAGGGAGTTTGGTCTTTATTGAAGGCAAATTAAAAACCCGTAACTTTGAAGGAAAAGATGGTATAAAAAGATATGTCACTGAAATAATTGCTGAACAATTAATAATGTTAGACAAAAAAATAGAGGAAAATAATCATGAAAGTAACTTATGAATTTGCTTTACATAGGGGTAAAGAAGTTATTTTCATTTATTTTGATTATGATATTTCCCTAAATGAGCGTATTAAGAACTTGGTAGGCGTTCGATGGAGTTTTTCAAAAAAGGCTTGGTATGTATTGGATTCTGCTTTTTATCGTGAAAAATTTGGATTATCCCCAAAATCTCCCATTGGGAAAGAGGCACTTTTCAATATTCATGAAGTAAATCAAAAAGCATTGCAAAAGTATATTGAAACTTTACAATTAAAGGCTTATAGTCAAAACACAATAACGACTTATAAGAATGAATTTGCTCAGTTGCTTTATATCTTGAAAGATAAAAATGTGGACGAATTGGATGCAACTCGGCTGAGAGATTATTTTCTTTACTGTACTAATACTTTAAAGCTATCTGAAAACACGCTTCATAGTCGCATCAATGCTATTAAGTTTTATTATGAGAAAGTTTTAGGTCGTGAAAAGTTTTTCTATGAAATACCCAGACCCAAAAAGCCTTTGTTATTACCAAATGTGCTGGCATTGAGTCAGGTAGAAAAATTATTTTCAAAATTAGAGAATCTCAAACACAAAACAATGCTTTATCTGGCTTATTCGGCGGGACTGCGAGTAAGTGAGGTTGTAAACCTGAGAGTGAAAGACATTCATTCGGCACGAATGGTGATAAATATCAAAGGGGCAAAAGGTAAAAAAGACCGTATTGTTTCATTATCACAAGGAATTTTGGAACTCTTACGAAAATATTACCTTGCCTACAAACCAACATATTGGCTCTTTGAAGGACAATATAAAGAAGAACAATACAGTACGAGAAGCCTTCAACAGATTTTTCATAGGGCAAAACATGAGGCGAAGATTATTCAAGATGTAACATTTCATAGTCTTCGACATAGTTATGCTACGCATCTGCACGAGCGAGGAACTGACATTAAATTGATTCAAGAATTATTAGGTCATAACGACATTAAGACTACACTAAGATATACTCATGTGAGTAACCGAACAATAGAAAATATTGTTAGCCCTTTTGACCAATTGAATTTAAAAGATGAATAATGTTTGGAATTTTTGAGAGGAATTTATAGTTTTATGGATACAATATTTTTACAAAAAAGGTTAGTAAAAATATTGTACGACAAAAATAATACAACGAAATCTTAGTTCAATACCAAACAATACAAAAAGTACGACAAAACTTTCGTATATTAGAGAGTTGGTGGCAATGCAATTTGACAGTCGCTGTAATTTCGAGCAAATAATTTTCATAAACTTCTAGAAGTTTTTTTATTAAATTTTAAAATCTAATTTTAAAAAAATTTCTAGAGTAAGTGTTTTGTTATTTACATTTTAATTGAATAAAAGTAAAATCACTATTTATTCATTAGATTCTTAATTCATATTGTGAGACTTTTTTATCTTTTTACTGTGACACTTTTTACAGTAAATCTTTCAAGTTGCTATTTGACTGAGAAAGCCAAAGCATTTGCTAATCTTCGTCATTGGAAAAATGACTCTTTGGAAATTGAGTTACCATATGAAATAAAAGGAAGAGGTAGTCTTCATAATTTTACATTTGAAAAATTTAAAGACAGTTCAGCAAATTACATTTACTTACAAAATATTAAGCAGAAAATCGCTTCAAGTGAACTCGTTCTAGTAAGTAAAAAAGGTTATAGTTTTCAAAGGAATTTAAAAGGTGAAATTTACATTAATGATTCATTGATTAATATTAATTTGAAAATTCCACATTATAAAAATGGAGTAGTCAAAAAATGGACAAACTATCAATTTAACGGCAAATACATTATAAAAGTACATAAATAAGATGCACTGCCACCAACAAGAGGTTTTGTGCAAGTTGGGCAGACGGAACGCAAACCAACTTTTGTATTTCAGTTTAGCTTCAGTCCCAGCTCGACAGAACGCTATTCATCAAAACAACAAAACATCAACTTAAACCTATAAATTTGGCTGACGTTTACAAGCAGACGGAACTCGAAAGCCCCAACCTGCACAAAGCCTTGAACGTTAGCTGTAATTTTAGAAAAACCCGAAACAGACATTGGCTTCCAACAGAAAAATAAATATGACAAAAAGAAAATCATATAAGATAACAAACCGATTCCCTTTTTTGATTAAAAACTAATTTTTAAACATCTTCTTAAAATTTTAAAACATATTATAAAATGACTCTTAAAAATTTATACCAAACCCTTGCCTTTGTGTTGCTCATGGCAAGTTGCAAAAGTGAAAACAAACAGCAAACACAAGTACTTGCCAACAAACCAATTCCTGTTTTAACAGAGCAAATTCTGTCTGTGCCATCGAATGGCGAGATTTCTATTTCTGGAAATATTGAAGGCAATAAAACCGTCAGACTAGGTTTTATGGTGGCTGGAAAAATTAATAATATCACCGCTAGAGAAGGACAAGCCGTAAAACAAGGACAATTATTGGCAAGCCTTGACCCCGAAAGTTATCAAATTGCCAAAGAATTGGTTGATATTCAAGTAAACCAAACGCAAGAAGAATATAATCGTTTGAAAATTATTCACGACCGCAAAAGTTTGAGCGACGGTGATTTTTCAAAAATAAATTACGGCTTACAAACTGCCACTACACAACAAAAATTACACAGAAAAAACCTCGCTGATACTCGATTATATAGTCCGATTTCGGGTGTTTTATTGAAAAAAATGGCAGAAGTAGGCGAAATTACAGGTGTAGGTACACCACTTTTTGTGGTTTCGGATATTGGCACGGTAAAGGTAAATGCCTATATTCCTGAAACTGAATTGCACAACATTAAAATTGGACAAGTTGCCAATGTTACCGTTTCATCGTTGAATGAAGTTTTTCAAGGAAAAGTTATCGAAGTAGGTTCGGCAGCCGATGTTACGACAAGAGCTTTTACTGTAAAAATTCAATTACAAAATCCTCATTACCTTATTCGCCCAGGAATGATCGCTGAAGTAAAATTAGCATCAAGCCTTAGAAAAGACATTTTGGCATTGCCTGCCGAAGCTGTTTTACATGATTCTGATAACCAGAGCTATGTCTATGTGGTTGATAATCAACAAAATAAAGCCTTTAAACGCAAAGTAAGTTTAGGGCAAATTGTGAATAATAAAATTGAAATCACCTCAGGTATTACTGCCAACGAAATAGTAGTTACGGGCGGTCAGCAAAAATTAACCGATGGTAGTTCAATTACACTTTCAAAATAAAAAGGCATGAATATTATAGAATCATCTTTAAAATATAAGCACGTTACGTTATCGGTGCTATTATTATTGTTTGTGGTTGGGGTTAATTCTTTATTAAATATGCCTCGTCGAGAAGACCCTAAAATTACTATTCGACAAGGCTTAGTTTTAGCTTATTATCCAGGAGCAAATTCTTCACAAGTAGAAGACCAAGTAACCAAAAAATTAGAACAATATCTTTTTCAGTACGAAGAAGTTAGAAAAGATAAAACATTTTCTACTACCCGTGATGGCATGGTAGTGGTAAATGTAGAATTGGTAGAAACTGTAAGCAATCCAGATGTGTTTTGGTCAAAATTACGTCATCAACTCTTGGTTTCTAAGCAGTTAGATTTACCTGCGGGCGTTAGAGGACCTATTGTAAACTCAGATTTTGGCGATACAGAAGCCGTTGTCATTGGCATCGAAAGCGACCATGCGAGCTATGCTCAACTAAAAGAATATGCTCAAAAATTAGAAGATAATCTACGAACTATTCCTTCTGTTTCAAAAATTAAACGCATTGGCGAGCAAAAAGAGCAAATTGTTTTATCAACAAGTTCTGAAAAAGTATCGCAATATGGCGTAAATTTAAAACAAGTAGTAAGCGTATTACAAAGTCAAAATTCGATTAATCCAACAGGCGAAATAAAGTCGGATAATAACAAAACACCTTTATATACCAGTGGTTATTATAATACTGAAAATGAAATTACGAACCAAATTGTAGGCACATCTACGCAAACAGGTTCGGTGGTTCGCTTGGGCGATGTGGCTACCTCGAAAAGAATGTATGCTGAACCAAGTAGCAAAATCACAGTGAATGGGCACAAAGCCATGATTTTGAGTATTCAGATGCACGAAGGAAATAATATCGTAAAATTTGGCGAAGAAGTAAGCCTTAAAACCCAAGAAGTTGCCAAATTTTTGCCTGCCGATGTAAAACTTTCGACCATCGTAAACCAACCCAAATTGGTAGATGAAAGTATTTCACATTTTATTCATGAATTTTTCTTGGCTATTTTATCAGTCGTCATTGTGGTATTATTGCTGTTGCCTTTCCGCATTGCAGCCTTAGCCGCTATGGCTATTCCGATGACGGTAGCCGTAACCTTTGCCCTTTTGCAAGCCTTAGGCATTGAGTTGCATCAGGTATCGTTGGCGGCTTTGATTATTGTGTTAGGCATGGTAGTAGATGATGCCATTGTGATTGCTGATAATTATGTAGAATTGTTAGATGAAGGCATCGACCGTTGGACGGCTGCTTGGCGAAGTGCCAGCGATATAGTTGTACCTGTTTTGGCAGCAACCATCACCATTGTTGCATCGTTTCTGCCCATGATTTTGATTAAAGGTGCAACAGGCGAATTTATTTTTGCTTTGCCCATTACGGTTGCCATTGCATTGTTTGCCTCGTTTGTGGTTGCCTTGTTTTTTACGCCTTTGTTGTGTTATGCATTTATTAAAAAAGGCTTGCACGACCATAGTGAAAATGCTAAGAAAAAAAGAAAATCATTGCTCGATTATATGCAAATGGGCTACAATAGTTTATTAGAATGGTGTGTAAATCACCCAAAAACAACTATTATTAGCAGTTTATTAACGATTATTTTAGCAGGATTAATTTATTCAAAAGGAATTAAACAAAAATTCTTTCCTGCTGCCGAACGTAATCAGTTTGTAGTAGAATTGTGGATGCCCACAGGTACAAAATTAGAGAAAACCGAACAAGCTATTTTGAAAGTAGAAAATTTGGTTAAACAAGATAAAAGAGTAACATCATTTGCAACCTTTATTGGCATGAGTGCCCCTCGTTTTTATTATAATTTCTCGCCCGAAATTCCTGTTACTAATTATGCCCAAATTCTGATAAATACTTCAACAGAAAAAACAACCGAAGAATTATCGCATGAATTAACCGAAAAAGTGGCTACGCTTATACCCGAAGGCACACCACAAGTAAAAATAATGCAACAAGGAGCAAGTCTAAAAGCACCTGTGGAGGTGCGAGTAATTGGCGAAGATATTACTCGTTTGAAGCAAATTGGCGGACAAATTGCCGAAATTATCAAAAAAACACAAGGAAGTGCTTTTGTAAGAAACGATTTTGCCGAAGATTATTACGGCTTTGATATTAAATTAAAAGAAGAAGCCAGTAGATTAGGTTTTACCACATCGAGCATTTCTCAATTAGTTTATACAGGATTTACAGGAGCAGCCATTTCTTCGATGTATGAAGGCAATAATCCCGTAGATATTGTTTTACGATTAGATGATAACAGTCGTCAAAACACAACAAATTTAGAAAATATGTATGTTTCTTCTCCTGCCACAGGAGCAAATGTACCGCTTCGACAAATTGCCACTATTTCGCCAGAATGGCAAACAGGTAAAATTATGCACCGCAACGGTGTACGTACGTTAACCGTCCAAAGTGAAACAGTATCGGGCGTGTTACCCTCGCAATTATTGGCAGCTATTCAGCCAGAAATTGAGAAATTGTCTTTACCAGAAGGATACCGCATTAGCTATGGTGGCGAATATGAAAATAAAAAAGAAACATTTAGCCAAATGATACAAGCCTTAGTGATTAGTTTAGTCTTGATTTTCTTTATTTTAATATTCCAATTTAGAAATATAAAAGAAGCCTTAATCATCATGACGACTATTCCATTAAGTTTATTTGGAGCATTGTTTGGTTTATTTATTACAGGAAATAATTTTAGTTTCACTGCCTTTATTGGACTAATTGCACTATCAGGAATTGTCGTTCGGAATGCTATTATTTTGGTAGATTATACCAATTTATTATTGAAACATGGCATGGATATAAAAACGGCTGCCATCGAATCGGGTAAAAGACGTTTGCGTCCGATTTTCTTAACCGCTATGGCAGCTGCCATTGGTGTTTTACCGATGATTATGTCGGGTTCTCCTATGTGGAGTCCTTTGGCAAGTGTGATTGCCGTAGGCGTAGTTTGGAGTATGATTATGGCACTTTTAACCGTACCTGTGTTGTATATTGGCATCATAAAACCAAGCGATAAAAAAGATGTAATGCCCATAAAAGCCGTAGAAACAAGCGAAAGCGAAGAAAATAATGAGCCTGATGGCGGAAATTTAGCACCAATTATTGCTACGATTGCTTTTTTTATTATTTCAACAACTGCTTTTGCCCAAACACCTTTATCGCTGCCACAAGCACAGCAGGCGGCATTGAGTAATAATCATTTATTAAAAATAAAAGATTTGCAGATAGCCGAGAAAAAAGCAAAAATTGAAGAAGATAAAATAAAGAAATATCCAGCGGCCACCGTAAATTCTACTTATCAATATAATTTTAATTTGGGGCAATTGGTTATTCCTGCTGGTTCGTTTGGAGCATTACCTGTTAATGCTACTACTTCTGTGCCTTTGCCCAAAACTGATGAAACATTTGTTTTAGGTAATCATCATACTTTTAATGCGGGAGCTACTGTTTATCAGCCAATTACGCAATTACGCAAAATAAAAACAGGTCTTGAAGTTGATAAAAATGAAGTAGAAACAACCGAACTTGAAAAATCAAAAGCTGCCACGCAAATTAAGCAAGCCGTTGAAAAATTGTATTACGGTTTGCTCATTACGCAACAACAAAAAGAGGAAGCACAAGCTAAATTAGCTTTAGCAAATTTAAAATTATATGACGTAGAAAGTGCTTTATTGGCAGGCAAAACCATTGACGTAAACAAAGCAGGTTTACAAGCAAATATTGCCGACGAAGAGCAAAATATCTTAAAATTAAGCATTTTACAAGAAGATTATGCCACCGATTTACGCCAGCTAACAGGCATTGAAGTAGAAAAATATGTATTGCAAGAGATTCCTTTTGAAAAAATATCAACTGAAAGCATCGGGCAATATAAAGCCACCGCAAGCACCGAAAATGTAGATATAAAATTGGCAAATCTGAAAAAAGATAAAGCAAATTTAGCTATAAAAGCAGCTCAACAAAGTTATCGACCAGATATTGGGGCATTTGTGGGTTATACTTACCAAACAGGAAATACGCTTTATCCGATGAATAATCCAGTAGCGGGCATTAGTTTAAAATGGAATGTGCAAGATTTTTTTGCTAATAAAAATATATTAGCACAACGAAATTTTATTTTACAACAAGCCCAAGAAAATATCAAACAAACAAGCGAACAAATAGATAACGACCTAGAAAAAGCTGTTCGTAAAATAAAGCAATCGGAAGCCTTAATTGGCGTAGCTCAAAAAGTGGTAAATTATCGCACCGAAGAATTAAAAGTACAAGAAGATAAACAAGCCGCAGGTTTGAATGTTGAACAAGATATTTTGGCAACAAAAGCCAGTTTAGCCAAAGCAAAATCAGATCTATATGCCTCTCAATTAGGCTACCGATTAGCACAATCGGAGTTGGGGTATTTGAGTGGGCGGTAGGTTTTACTGATGGCATGAAACATCAATGCCTTTGTCTTCACTGATGAAAGTAGCTACCTTAACTGACTGGCTATCAATACATAAAAGACTTGGTATTTCTTTTCTACCTTGTCTTTTACGTTCTATTTTATTCAAGGTGGAATTCAGACATTCAAATGTTCCGTCATTTTTCCACTTCCGAAAATAATAGTAAACGGTCTCCCAAGGAGGATAGTTTTCGGGAATATTTCGCCATTGTGAGCCTGTTCGTAAGATATAAAATTGGGCATTTAATACGTCTCGCAAATTATATTTTCGCTTTCTTTGGTCGGAAACAATTTCTTTAATAATTTCCCAGTGGGAATCGGTTATAACTTCGTAACAAGTTTGCATATCTGATAAATTTTGTCGTTTAAAAGATAACAAACCGATTCCCTTTTTTGATTAAAAACTAATTTTTAAACATCTTCTTACATAACACAGAATTATATGTTGTTAGCAGGATTTCTCCCAAGTAAAAATGGAAACTATAAAAGTGACTTAAAAGAAACAAAAAAAGACCACATAGACAGATATTCAGAAAATCAAGTTTTCGTAGGACACTCAATTCTTTGTATTGTTTATGCTCTAACAATTTATGGACTGAATTATAAGTATCAAGTTTTACCAAGACATACAATGATTTGGCTTGTCTTTTTGACATTTCCATTTATATTAAAACTTATTGAACTGACAAATAAAAAAAACTACAGCTAACATGGGTTTGCCAAAATGGGGGCAGAAGTGCTAAAATGAGCATTTTGAATTCTAATTAACTTTTGTGCTAAATTTGAAGATTAGGTTTTCAAAATCCCCCACTTCGGCAAGCCCCAAACGTTAGCTAATATATATCCAATCTTTTGTTTAAGTCAGATAAATGATATTGAACTTGTGTTTTTATTTTCAATCGCATGGGGACCCCATTTAGTTTTTCAGAGCTGTCATTAAAAGGTTAACTGAAATCTATTTTCCCGCTTCTACAAAGCCTTGAATGTTATTCTTTATAGGCAAAATAATTCTAAAATTTTCAAGCAAAATATCACTAAAAGTGACATCGTTAATAGAGCGTTTGGTGTAGATGTCTCAATAATCGAACGTTTTTTGAGAGGGAGAAAAAGAAAAAGGGCATGATTTGATTCATGCCCTTGAAGGAAGTGTAGTATAATATTTTATTCAAAACTCACTACTTTATAACCAGAAAGAGAAGTTATTTCACGTCCTACTGCTACCGTACGTTGCCACGGAATCATCCCATTTGGATTTATCCAACCTGAGCCATAATTAGCTTCTGCTACTTTAACTTTTCTAATTGTGCCATCAGCATTCCAATAAATATCAGTAATAAGAGTTGCATGGCTTCGGTCTGTTTTATATAATGCCATTCCTGGACGGTAGTTGGCTACAGATGAAACACCTGTGGCATAGTATCCACGTGCCGAACCACCAGCACTTCTACCAATGGTTTCAGCCCATTCTAAACATTGACGTTGTATATTTAGGAATGATAATGTTGCATTATCTGTTGATGGGACAGCAACTGATGAATTACAAGCAAATGAATTGTATCTTGCAATTGTTTGATTTACTAAGGCATTACGTCGAGTAACATCATAAGCAGAACCGCTGAACGAATTATACATATCTGTGCGAACCGAAGCAGGAACTACTGGGGTGCTACATCGAGTTTTTACATTAGCTCTGTACCATTTATCGTACTTTGCTATGGCACTTCTCATTCTTGCTCCATCGCCATCTGCACAATCTGTGAGCCATCTGCCTTGTGTATCGGTAACAGATGTTCCAGACATACGACCGTTGGCGGCATTAGCAAGCCTTACAACATTCATTTGTACAGAAGTTGAAGCAGCTCTGAATGCAGTAACAGATGCCCAACCTTCGGTGTTGGCGGCAGCACGAGCATTAGGATTTGTAGTAGCTGCCGCCGATACTTCCAAATCGTTTTGAGGTTGTGAAACATTTACAACAGGCTGATTTTCAGACTGAGGCTGTAAATTTGATTCTTTGCAAGATGTTGCAATGCCTGATACGATTAGGATTGCTAAGATTGATGTTGAGAATACTTTTCTCATTTTGGTAATTGTTTGTTGATGAAAGGGCATCCTTTTAGGCGATGCCCTTTTCCTTGTTTTAATCCTTTTTACTTCTCAATTTAGTGTCAGCTACACCTTGAAGCGTTTCAGAAGCCACTTGAGCAACATCACAAGCTGAAGAAGAAATTGTTTTACAACCTGCCTCAACTGTACCAGTTACAATTGCTCCAGCGGATATTACCACTGCTGCAATTGTTTCTGAGATAGAACTTGACTTGTTTGACATAATAATAAATTTAAAATAGTGGGCATCCTTTTAGGCGATGCCCATTTCCTAAATTTTAGTTATTTACGGTAGAATTTAAGAGTTGAATTACCTGGGTAGTAATAAACAGTCATATTAACATCAACGTTATTGCAGCCAGCATCTGTAAATACCTTTTTAGGGTCATTCGTTTGATTTGAGCCTTTGATTTTAATAACAAAGTATTGAGATGTTACTTTGCCATTTTTGTCTTTGGTTTGAATACGAGTAACCGAACTTGGAAAACCCACATGCCCATGTGTAGAGTTTACACCACTACCATAATTATTGCTAACAACCAATACATCGGAAGCCCAAATATTCCCCCAAGTAGATGTAAAATCTGGAGTAACTTCATAATAACCTGCATCTTTTAAGTTTTTGCCATAATCTTTTGCAGATGCAGGATTAGCAACACCCGTTTTATTTTTCACATACTTTACACATTGACAAAAAACAGCATCTGCGGCAGCACGAGCATTAGGATTTGAAGTAGCTGCCGACGAAACTTCCAAATCGGTTTGAGGTTGTGAAACATTTACAACAGGCTGATTTTCAGTCTGAGGTTGCAAAGCTGATTCTTTGCAAGAGGTAGCAATACCCAATACAAAGAGGATTGCTAAAATTGATGTTGAGAATACTTTTCTCATTTTGGTAATTGTTTATTGATGAGTGGGTATCTTTTTAGGCGATACCCTTTTCCTTGTTTGTTGATGAAGTGTTTGTTTATTATGAGTAGCGTTTTGAGGCTCGTTTTTATCCGATTGTAGCCTTAATTTTGAAAAAAATAAAAAGCCCCACCAAGTTGGTAGGGCTTTTACAACAAAATTTTGTTATTACTTAGGGCTTTTATATTTTCTTTTCAAGTGGAAAGGTATAGTTTTCAAACTTGCCGTCTTTTTGCTGATTGATGAACTCCTGATTTGATTTTATCACTTGTTCGGATAAATCGTAATGAAAGAAATCCACCTCGATACCAGCGTTTAAAAGTAGTTTGACACCATTATATTCTACATCTTTATTGGGGTCTAACATCCCAATAACTACACGTTTAACTCCTGCTAAAATTGTCCAAACAGCACAAGGCAATTTATTGGGATTTCGGCATGAACATGGTTCGAGAGTTACATAAAGAGTAGTTTTCGAATAGTCAATTTCTTTGTCTTTGAGAACAATATTAAACATGGTATTTTCACAGTGTTTTCCAGTGATAAGCCTATGACTTCTACCAATAATCTCACCCTTTTCATTAACTAAAACTGCACCAACTTTTGGATGTACTTTTTTTTCTGAATTATTTATCTTCGAGGATTTGTTGTTTGGTGTTATAATAACTTCCTCCCCAAGTATCCCAAATAATTTCTGGCGTGATTGCTCATATTCTGTATTACTTAAAAGAGCTTGATTTACAAAATGGAGAGGGTCATTTTCTTGGTTCGATTTTTCCATTTCCTCAATAGCGGCTTTCATATAGATTCGTTCTGCCATTGATGCCGCTTTGTGTAAGTACGAATGTTTCAATAAGAAGCCATTGGTATCATTAAGAAAATAATAATTCCTACCGCCCACCTGCAAAACTGGAACTGATTTTGGGTGTTTAAGGGCTGTATCATTTAATGATAAGTCCGAGTAATTTATGAGACTTTCCCAAATCTGAAATTTAGGAATTGTCTTGCCAAAATCTTTAATATCAGAATCTAACATTGATAAATCAAATGTAACTGGTTCATCAAAAAATGATTTGTTTTCTTCTGCAAGCAATTCAAGTTTAGCCTCCTCATCACTATCTACGAGTATTTTACGTCTTTTCCAATAAGTTATTATCATTCTTTTGATTGAAGAAGCAAAGAAATTCTCAAACTTGCCTTTTGAAGCATCGAAAGTTTTATTTTTCTGAATATATAAAATGACATCGTTTATGATGTCGTCCATATAAAAATCATTTGTGCCTGAACGTGTCTGTTTATAATATTTAACACCCAAAGACCAGCAGTATTTATTGAATGCTGATAATGCTTTGAGGTCATTAGATTTAGCTTTCGTAATTATCGAATCAAGGTAAAATTGAATAAAAATATTCTCAATTTCCTTATTTGACTTTGCGGTATGTGCATTATTTGCCATTACAAAATCAATCGCTGCCACTTTTGTATTTGGGTCTGAAAAGAAGGTAACTAATTTATCAGTATTACTTTTTTCGTTAAAGTAATAAGTTATACTTGTTTGTTCCAAAATACCTTCTAAAACCTTTTTATATTCTTGATTTTCCATGATTTTAAAAGAATTTTAACCAATTAGGATAATACTCATTCGGAATTTTTATACCGTTTTCATCTTCAATAAATTCATCAAAACCCATTTTATCTGCATAGTTTTTGACAAAAACCACCTCTTGTTTAGTAATAAGATTAGGTAAATTGGTGATAATATCTCCTTTGGCATCATAGCCGTGTTTTCCTTCAAAGCCTAAAATTTGTCGTAAATGTGTCCTTATTTTATCGCCATTATTACTTTCGTCTGCTTTGTGGATAGGTAAAATAATGGGTTCGGCAGGGACGGGGTATAATAAAGCAATCAAATCTCTTTCTGTAGGTGGTTCTGAAACCAACGTCTCAATACTTTTTTCCTTGAATTCGTGGTGGATATTTGGTTTGTGAATCGCTTGTGATGCTTGGTAATATTGATTCCACAACCTAACACCCATAAAAAATATAACTAATCTTTTGGTAAAAATTGACTTACTTTCAATTTCTGCTTTCCTAAGTTCAATGGTATGTTCTTCATGAATTCTTTCGCTTCTATATTTTTCAGATATAGTATAAAAATCCCTTAAATCTTGCCTTATTTTGTCTTGGTCTTTATCAAGTTTAACTCCTTCCGAAGCCAAAATTTCCTTTTGCAATTCCAAAAAAGAAAATATATGTCTTTGTCGCATTAAACCAGAAGTATAGGCTGTCCAAAATCTACTAACAATTCTTTCCGCATCTGTTATTTCTGCGTCGGTTCTACCAGCCAATAAAATTGTATATAATTGACTTGCCCACCTCATTATCGCCTCATCACGTTCAGCTACATCAACATCTATAAACAAACCATCTAAGGGTAACTCACGTGTGCCGTAGATTGAAGTAAAGGTAAAAATGCGTTTGTCGTCATTGCCAAAGATTGGAAAATGGCCACTTTTTAAATCTATAAGTTGAGTAAGGTTAGGTTGGATTTTACCTGATTCTACTTGGGTTTTGATGCGTTGGCGTAGCTGTTGAACAGCTTCTTGCAAAATATCAATCCATTTTTTACTCCCCTTATTTGTTCGGCGAAACATTGTTCCTAAATCATAACTATTCAACCATTCATAATATTTACCGTGTGCAGTCAATAAATCTACACGTCTTTTATTATTAGTTACTGGTATTCCCACCGTAACATGATTTCTGAATTGCCTTGATACTAAAACCCCTGCAAACAAACCCATATCATCATCTTTCAAATTTACTCTGTCAAGGGTTTCAACACTTTGGTCTCGTTGCTGTAAATCGTAATTTATTTTTTGACTAAATTCCTCAAAATAGTAATTTTCAACATTTTCCAAGGTTAAGGTTCTATCTCGAAAAAATGACTTAATGATTTTGAAATTTGGATTGTAATATTCTCGAAGTTTTCTAAATTCTGAAATATAAAAGATATTACCAGGGTTTTCTGTTTCATCATTTCGATTGATGGTAATATTTGGCGAAAGTTTATAGTCAAAAGGTACAATATCTGGAATACCGCCATCAATGCTACCCAAAGCCTTACTTCCATATTTATCTTCTACTTCTAAGGACATGGATAGATACTCCTTGATTTCTTCTGGATGTTGTAGGATTTGAAGATTAAAATATTTGAAATATTCTAACCTGCCAGAGTCAGGTGAAAAGGTAATCGCAGGAACTTCAATATTTGGGGGAACATCCCCCAAATCAATACTATCCCTTTCTGCAAGTGCCTCTGCAAGTAAGCCATCATTACATGGATTGTCTTCAATCCAAAGGACATTTATTTGATATTTTTTTTCCATTTTGCTTAATTGTAATTTAATTCCATTGTAAAATATGATTCATTTGCAATTTTGTAAAGTCTCAAATTTCCAATTCTTAATTGTGTTAATAAAGCATTAAATACTCTAAAGTTTCCTGTAAATTCAGTTATTTCATCGCCCGTACTGCTTATTTTTATCGCTGCTATCTCGCTTTTAAACAGTAACTGCCTCCTCTCTTTTTCGTGAATTATTTGAATAGTTTTAGTATTTAGTCCACTATGTTTATCAGAATTTTCTAAAATTGTGGCACACAAAAACTCATAAAAACGTATGGTTGGGAAGATATTTTGAAAACTAAAAATCCCCGTTAAGTCCAAATTGTTCTCTATTTCGAGGCTGTTTTCATAATAAACTAATCTGATTTTTTTTAGTATTGCAAAACGAGGATTTTCATTTTTGTCTAATTTTATTGCTAATAGGGAATCAAAAATTTGCTTTAAATCTATAATTGTTTGTGTATTAGCAAAAAACTGTGTGCTTTCAAGATACTCTAAAATTTTAGATGTAGGTAAGTCTGTTTGCGATATTTTTGACATTAAGTTGATTAGTTCTGCTGAATAAAGTAAATCATCTTTACTTTGTATCAGTCTTGCAATCAAAGTTATCAATGGACTATCTTTTAGTTTAAAAGCAAGAGAGTTTAATAATGGACTAAATTTAGAACCAATAAATGTTTTGATAGCATGAGTTGAAGCACTAATATTATTGAGTGTTTCTATTTGTTCAATTGTTTTAATGCGTTCCATTTCAATTTTAGACAACCTTTCTATTTCTAAAATTGCTAATTCTGAAGAGAATCTATGTAATAGTAATTCTATTAAAATCGCCTCTTCTTCTGTTAACTGTCTGGAAGCGTGAATCACTAAAATCGAATTAAATTTATCTTGAAACGCATATGGTCGAATCGCATAAATAAAATAGTCGCTTATTCCATTGTTTTCTGCAATAGTGACATAAGCCCTATTAAAATCCATCCAATTCGCAATTTTATTACTTACTTGGTCAAATTTTAGATGTAAATTCCTGACAAAGTTTTTTACACTCAAGCTTTCATTATTCTCATCCAAATTAAATTTGTTAAATCCACTAAAGTAAGAATCGAATTTCGATGATGTTGATTTCTTAAAAATCAAAATATTCTTTAAGGGATAGGGCTTAATTAGCAACTCTGTTAAACTTATGTAATTTTCACGTTGACTATCCTTATCTATTGATTCTACATCCTGTTCAAATTTCTTAGCTAATTCTACCGCAAGCGGGCTATCTAACTTTGGCCGAATTTGCCCTTTGACTGTAACTCTTCCAGTTATATCATGTACTAAAATTGAGCTATGGAAGAGATTATTTTTTAAGTTTTCAACTAAAAAATCGTGGATTAAATGTTCAAACTTATTATAAAACTGAGTAATACCGCTTTTATCTTTTGAAAAAGACTCAATAATATTTGCAAATTTTAAATAAGTTTCTTTTAAATTATTTACCATTATAAATCTATAATTTAATAAATTTCAAAAACGAAAGGATAAATAAAACTTCGTTCTGAAACAGAAACGCCACCCATTATACTTTCAATGTTTTTTATTTTTTCTAAGTTTTGGATTATTTTTTTTGAATCAAATTCACCTACTTCTTCAATACTTTTGAATACTAATTTTAACCCTACATAACTAAGGGCTGCAATATCAGAAGGCTCTTTGCCAAAACTTTTCTTGTAAGATTGAACAAACTCTTTAATTTTTTTTGATTCTGATTTATTATCGAAAGCAAAATCTAAATACCTTATTCCTAAAATAGATTGCCCTGCTGCATTTTTAACTTCTGCTGTATTGGACAATGGGTCTGCAATAATTTTACCTTTATAACCCGATTCTTTAATTTGTTTTATTAAAATACCTAATCCTTTCCCAACACCAATGACATAAATAATTTCGGTAGATGGTGTGATTTTAGATAATAAACTTTTAAAGTCTGATTCTTTGTCATTAAAGTTTTCAATAAAAGTATTGTTTAAATTTGTCCCTTTAATTTTTGCAATTATTGAATTACTTACACTTTTTCCAAAATCATTATCAACATAAAATATTCCTAATTTTTTTAACTTTAAAGAATCTGTTATGTAAGGGACCATGTTTTCAGAAATTGTTTTCGCATCAACATAGTTTCTAATTGTATAATTTGAATTTTCAATTAACTTGGATGCCGCTGCTGCTGCAAGAAATATAGATTTATTTTTTTCGACTTCTGGTTTAATAGCCATTGAAACGGGACTACCGTTGGAACACACGATAAATGGTGGTAGAGATGATTCGTACATATTTTTTATACTAATTAAACCTTCTTTGGGGTCTAATTTAGAATCTTGAATATCTAATTCTATTTTTTTGCCCAGTATTCCACCTTTTTTATTTTGTTCTTCGATAGCCATTTTATAGCCTTCTAAATGATATTTTCCGTTTACACTACCATTTCCAGATAGACCTAAGACTAAGCCAATTTTAACAGTATTCTCACTTTTATTATTGTTACAGGACACAAGCATAATGCCAAGCAAAAGGGCGGCATAAAAAGAAAAACGCATCGGTTTCATAATGATTTTGATTTGAGTGTTAAACATAATTATTTTGTGTTAAAAATTCGTCTTTATTTGCTTTCTTTTGCAGTTGTTTATACTGCAAAATGGCTACTGCATCAGCAATTTGTAGAGCAAAATCATGATTATGCTCCAATAATAAAATGGTTGTTCCTTGTGCTTTGAGTTTGAGTAAAGTATTGGCAATATCGCTGGTAATAGCTTCTGATAAACCTGCTGTTGGCTCATCTAATATCAGTAATTGTGCTTGTGTAGCAGTCAATGTTGCCAAAGTTACAATCATTCGTTCGCCACCGCTCAACTGTCCCCCTTGTCGGTTTTGCAGGTCGTTCAATCTTGGAAAATCTGTTTTTAACGCTTCCCATCGCTCTACCCTCTCAGTTTTTGGGTAATGATGTAATGCCAAACCAAGGTGTTCTTTTACGGTAAAATTTCTAAGGATATTACCGCCTATTAGGTTGTAATCAATGCCTAATTGGTTGAGTTTATGAGTAGGCGTACCGCCAAGTGTTTTGCCTTGCCACCAAATTTGCCCTTTGTAGGGTAGTTTATGGATAATGGTTTTTAGTAAAGTTGTTTTTCCTGCACCTTCTTCGCCCAATATCGCACAAATCTCACCTTGCTGTAAGGTAAGGCAGATGTTTTCTAAAACGTTTTCGTTTGGTAGATAACCCGTACTTAGGTTTTGTATTTCAAAATATGCTTTCATACCGCCTTAATTTTCTGGTTTTGTATCTCAAAAAGATAATCGCTTATTTGCCGAGCAAAGTTGATTTTATGCTCAATCATCAAAATACTTTTGCCCGCCTGTTTTTGCTTTAATAACACACCCGATATTTTCTGAATAGTATCAGGGTGTATGCTTGAAAACGGTTCGTCAAGCAACAACAATCGGGCTTCGCTCATGAGTAACATACCTAAGCAAACCAATTTCTGATTACCCAAACTCAATGTCCCTGCGGGTTGCTGGGTGTATTGTTCCAATCCTAATTCTTCCAGTAAGTCTAAGGCTTTTTGTTTGATATTTGCTTCTTGTTGCTTTACAGCTTTATAACTAAAAAAGTTATTCAACAATCCATCGCCTTTATGCTTGGGTGCTGCTACCATCAAGTTGTCCAAAACAGAATGATTCAAAAAAAGCATGGTACGAGGTGACTGCCACATTTTACCAATACCCAGTCGAGCTACACCGTCGGGCGATATTTTATTGATTGGGCTTCCTTCAAACGCTACCGTTCCTGCATCAGGTTTTAGATAACCAGTCAGCATATTAAACAACGTAGTTTTGCCCGAACCATTTTTACCTAATAAAACGCTTATAACCCCTTTGGGTACTTGCCAAGAAGCATCATCAAATAAACTTAGCCCTTCAAACGATTTATGTAAATGTTTTATTTCGAGTATAGTTCCCATGCTTATTCAAATCTAAATTTACCAAAAACACCATTAGGGCGGTATCTAACTACTAAAATTAAAATCAAACCATAGAGCATCAAACGAAGGCTTGCCCCCTGCGAACTACTGATGGGAATGAGCCGTATCAGTTCAGGCAAGGCAGTATAAAAAAATGCTCCAAAGATGGGACCAATCAAATTGCCAGTTCCACCAATCAATAACATACTAACCACCAAAATACTTTCGTCGAGTGTAAATGAAGTTGGGTCAATATAACTACTATTGGTAGCATACAAAGCCCCTGCAATAGTACAAACTACTGCGGCAATGGCATTGCAAACGAATTTGTAATAGTTTATAGGCTTACCGATAGTTATTGCTCCCAATTCACGGTCTCTGATACATGAGAGGGTTCGGATAAAAGGGGTTGTTTGTAAAAAAGCAAAAAAGCCAATGACCAAAGCCAATAAAACCCCACCTAAGATGGCATAATCTCGTGAGCCATTAAGAGCATAACCAAAGATAGAGACCGTTGGTATTTCAGAAAGCCCAAGACTTCCGCCAGTGAGGTCGTCGGCATTGTAAAAAAAACGAAAAACGATAATTTGAACCCCTATCGTGCCTATGGTAAAAAAAACATCCTTCATTCGGATTGCAAAATAACTCAAAACGGTAGAAAGCATAAGATTGAAAATCATAGCAATTAGCATAGCAGGGAAAAATGAAACTCCTGCTGATTTCATCAATATAGCGGTAGCATAAGCCCCAAGTCCATAAAAAGCTGCATAGCTAAACGACAATAAGCCAGTATAGCCAGAGACAATATTGGCACTGAGCGTAAGCATGATATACAGTTCGCATATAAATATGAAATTAAACCAGTTCATTGTTCTTCAATACGGTTTTTACTTGAAAATAAGCCTTCTTTAAAAAATAACAGAACAAAAATCAATAAAGCATAGATAACAACCTCACGCCAACGTTGCGAGAGGATTTTAACCGAAAAGTTATCAATCAAAGCAATGACGAAACAGGCGAGAGTGGTTCCTGATAGTGAACGTACTCCTCCTACAATCACTGCCACAGTGGCCATCAACGTAATAGCAAGTCCATCATGCGGATTGGTACTGGTGTAAAAACCGTTAAGTAAACCGCTAACAATAGCGAGAAAACTACCTACAGCCATGGCTATATACCGAGTTTGTTGTACCGAGATGCCGAACTTTTCCGAAACCTCATAACTATCAGAAATCGCTCTTATGTTGCGATACCATTGAGTTTTGGTAAAAAAAGTAAGCCCAACAAAGCAAAGCCCCCCAACGAGTAATTGTTTTGCTTCTATGCCATTGATATGAAAGTAAGCGTTCTCATAAATAAAAGTTTGGGTACTATTATCCAATGCAACCCCCTCATTTCCAAAGAAAAATGCCAGTAAGTTTATCAGAAACGTATAAACCCCCAATGATGAAATCAGCGAAATAGCCGCACTGGCGTGGCGTTGAGCTAAGGGACGATACACCCAATATTCTACCAACAGAGCTACGTTAATACTTATTACAATAGCAATGGGAATCGCGAACCAATTGCCAAACGTTGGTTGTACAGTATAGACTAAAAACACCCCTAACACATAAATAGCTCCGTGCGTTAAATGAAAAACCCTGGTAGCATTAAAAATGAGGTTAAAGCCCAAGGCCAACAAAGCCAGCATTAATGCCGAGATGATACTATTGAAAAATATTTGAATCATAAACTACACATTTTGTGCTTTTAATACTAATACTCAAATGTCTAATATGTTTTCCCGAAACTTCCCGAAATTTTTCAAAAATTTGACCTATATTTATTTAACTATTTAATAATCAAGCATTTGTAAATTACAATATTTTTTTAAATTACTCGAATGAATTTGAAATATCTAAATTTTAATAGACTACACTTTGAGTATTAGCCTCCTCGATTATATTTTTTCAAATACTATTGACAAGTTGTTTTTTCGTAAAGTTGAAACTAACTTTTCAAAACAATCTAAGAGGTTGCACGCATACCGTAGGCGTTTTTTTGCTTCCACTTTTCTGTTAGTTTAAAATTTACCTGATTTTAAGTATAGAAAGTTCTCGCTAAACGCTAATTTTCAATATGTGATAAATTCTATTTATTTACTTGCTTGTTTTAAGTCCTGAATTTCAATTTGATTCATGGCAATTTAAAACATCAAAAGAACAAATACACTGTTTCATCATCTTCTTTTTTATACTTTTCATAAGCCTTTTCAAACTCGTCTTCTAAAAAATCATCATCTGTTGTACATTCTTCCATCAATGATTTTATATCTTGACTCATCGCTCTTGCAAACTGATAGTTTGACTTAGTAGAGGCATATCTATCGGCTATTTCTTCGTAAATATTGGTGAGCCATTGAACAAATGGCAGATTTTCGTCTTC
Source organism: Emticicia sp. W12TSBA100-4 (assembly GCF_040253585.1). NCBI lineage: Bacteria > Pseudomonadati > Bacteroidota > Cytophagia > Cytophagales > Leadbetterellaceae > Emticicia > Emticicia sp. W12TSBA100-4. Next base: position 197,693 of record NZ_JBELAU010000012.1, on the reverse strand, counting down.
TTTCTCTTCTTCAAATTCTTTGATGATTCTCAAAATGAAATCAGCAGCGTATTCGCCTAATTCTTTCTTTTTCCTCCAATCAGCATTAAAATCATTCAAAAACAAAACGATTTCTCTGTAAATATCGGTATTACGATATTCATACAATTCCATTATAGATGGATTATCATGGTAAAAATTAACCATGTTTTCGTAAGGGTTTTCTATTTTCATCGCTTTATAATTTTGGTTTTCTTTTCCGTTTTCTTTTTAGTTCTTCTTCGTCATCATCTTCGTCTAATTTCCGTTTTGGACTGTTTGGTGCTGCGGTTAGTGTATTATCAAGAATTGGTAAAGGATTGGCTTCTTCTTTGGTTGTTGATGGCTCAACTTTCAATGAACTGTTTTCAGTTTTTGAACCTGCTTGAAGACTATTTTCAAAAGCTAAACGCTTTTCCAAATTCATTAATGAGTATTCTCGACCCAGCTCCGAGCCTTTCAATGATGCCCCAGTCTTTTTATCTAAAAAACTCACGCCTCGCCCGATATACATTTTTACACCATCTTGTGCTAAACTCTTTTTCAAACCTTCCAATGTTTTTACATAAGGAATTCGTTTGTCAATTTTTGCACGAATCGAATCTGCCAATTTACTCTGTGAAAAAGCATTTTTTCGTTCTTCTACTGGCAATAAGGCTTTCATATTTGGCACAATAGTCAACCCTAATTTTAACTCCATCTTTCGGCAAAAATCCCCCGTGCGTAAATGACTAAATGAATCTTTGGCGGTGGTAACACCTTTCACATTAATACGATTTCCTACAATATGAATATGCGGATGGTTTTTATCCATATGTTTGAAAACCACCAAATTATTTTCTTCAAAACCAAAATCTTTACTGAACTCCATCACCAGTTTTTCTAATTGCTCTTGGCTGGGGTCTTCATGTTCAGGAAAAGAAAAGGTTTGATGCCAAATATAATCTTTCAAACGACTGTTCATAGCTGCACAATCTTTGAATTGTTGGGCTAAATATTCCATATCAAAACGCCCATCTGCCAAAGTATCTAAAGCCACATTTTGTGCATAAATAATCTCTCCACGAACATCATCAAGGCTCATTTTTTCTAAATCTTTTTTAGAAAGCTCCTCTTTCTCATAATAGCAATAATTCAAGATACCGCTGGCTCGTGAACCTTTTTGTGCTTTGCCTATCATTGCTTGAGTAAGTTTTGTTTGAGTTGTTCTATTTCTCGATGCACATCAAAATCTTCTTGCCAAATCGTTTGAAATGTAGGTGGATTATACGCTTCAAATTGCTTTCCAAAAGAGATAATCAGTTCATTAGCTATTTGGTTGATTTGAGAAATTACACCTACTATTTCAGCTTTGTCATCGCTGCCAATTAAGGTATTCAATTGCCAATATAAGAGTTTTGATTTTTCTTCGATTATTTTCAAATTTTGTTTGAAACTGGGTAAATCAAACTCTGCAAAAATCCATAAACTAATCAATCGAGTAATCCACTTTACGGTCTGACTACTTTCTCGCCAACTTTCTGCAAGCATCAATTTGTCTTTGGTTTTCAGAGCAGAAAGAGCCAATAAACCTGATAGTTTTTCAAGGCTTGAAATTTGCTCGGCAACTCCTTTTGGTAATGTTTTCTTCTTCGGACGTTCAAAAGGTTTATTGATAGCAAGGGTCAGGAAAAACTGACTTGCTGATAAATTAGTAGCTTCAATCAGTGTATCAATTTGCTTTTTTTCTTCTGCCGAAACCCAAACAGAATACTGTAATCGTTTCCGTTTTGAGGCAGGTTTGGGCGGTCTTCCTTTCGTTTTCTTTTCCATAATTTTTTCGTATTTCTATGAGCCAAAGGCGAATAGTGGGGTTTCTAAGGGCTTCTCCCTTAGCAAGCCGCTTTGGTACTGCATTTTTGCAGTATCCAAAGCACAGCTTGCTTTACATTAAAAATCAGTCATCTTTCAAACGATTTCAAAATATTTGAATTGATTTCATTTTATTCCAATTCATTCCAGTTGATTTCAAATTATTTCATTCTCTGCCTAAAGGAATCAAAACTCGCTCATTTTGCTTGTCATACATATACTCTGTCCCAATAGATATATCCCCAGTTTTGGGTTTCAGTTTTAGTGGTACATAATGACTTTCTCCTATCTTTTCAACTTTGGCGTTTATCAAAAACATTCTAAAATTTGCTGCGTTTGGATATTGTTTAATGAATGCTCTTTTATCCTCAAAGGTTCTACTGGTAAACTGGAAATAAGCTATGCAGGAAACCATAAAAAGCATTGGAACAGAAAAGGGTAAATATTTTCCAAAGCCAAACCAAAACGCTTGTTTATTATCTTTGAAATGAACGGCGTACATTTGTCCTTTCAGAAGTTTTGCGGCTGCTTTGACTTCTTCTGTAGCCTTACCTATTTCGAGTTTCGATTCTTGATTTAATTGATTCATTTCATGCATTACTGCCGAAAACCATTCATCTAACTCAATACCATACTTTTGTGTAAAATAGGCTTTAAGACGTATCATGTCTTCTTTGGAAACTTGTTCAATTTTCATATCCAAAATTTTCTTTTAGTTCTTTTGTTAGTCGTAGCTTTGCACCTGCTGAATACTCATTTAAGCCTGCTCCTTTACGAATAAAATCCAATATTTGAGAACCCAAGAGGGTAGAAGGGTCAAAGTCGCCAAACTTTCGCAAATGAAGTTGAAGTTTATTACAGTTATGCTTCAGCTCAGAGGATAGTTCGGGGAAGTTTGTAAATGCTGTAATTGATTGCCAAATAGTAACATCAAATTTACCATCCAGTGCTTTTAAGAGTTTCAACATATACTCGATAGATGGCTTGTAAGCCCCCCCGCCTCCAATTACAATATGGAAATGAGCCTCAAAACCTAATTCGTCTAAAAATTCTTTCAATGGTAAATCTCTCTCAATAAAGGCTGGCATCTGCTCGCTTTCTGGGCTTCCCAAATCGAAGTAAAACTGTGTAAAGGGCGAATCTACAAGGCTTTCTAAGTAGCTTACCAAATTATCTCTGACTAATACTTCATTGTTATTTAGTAAGCTCAATAATTCCAGACGGTCTTCTCCTAAAAAACGGAGTTGTTTTTTACTGGTTTGGGTGCTGTTATCTGTGTCAATAAATAAGCAGTCGGTGTCTTTCTCTTTGGTGATTGCGAATAGGTAGCTTAATATTGATTTGCCTACACCGCCCTTTGCACATAAAATAAAATTTAATTGTTTCTTTTTCATTCTTTTGAAAATTTAGATTTGATACTTATTTGTTTTTTGAAATTATCATCGTCGGGGTCTGACCAAACGATTTCGGTATTGGTATTGACTTCTTTTGGCGTTACAGGTATTTGTTTTGTTGGTATTTTAGGGAGCGGTGATGGCTTTGAACTCTTAGCAAAATGAAATCTACAATACACTACATCTTTTTCGCTTACTAAATCATCACGTGATAATTCATTATTAATTAATTTGCAGATAAATTTCAAGGAGGCATTCATGGTGATTGTATGATAAAATATATCCATTAGCAGCCTTCGCCTTTTTCGGTCATTTGATTCATACATCTGAATCAGTAGTTCTTTTTTGTCCATAGTAAATAATCGTTTAGGTCTTTAAAATCGGCATACATAATGGTCATATCTACATAGTTGGAATTTATTTCGCCTATTTTTTTTATAGCTGATTTACCAGCTATATCATTATCTAAAAAGAGAAATATTTGTCTATGTGCTGATATTATTCCATTTATACGAGAAAGAAAACTCAAAGAATTTAGTATTAACCAATTAGCGTTTTGTATCTCGAAATCAGCTAACATTTGATAAGAAAGAAAATCAATAAAGCCCTCAAATACCGCCAATTTTTCAAAACCATTATCATAAAAGGTAATGTCTTTAGGGGAAATACAAGATTTAAAGCCTTCACTTCGTAACTCATAACCACCAGATTGATTTTTAAATCCGATACTTTTATAGTATTTGTCAGCATTCACATAGCCTATCTGATGGCAATACTTTTGTGCTACTAACTTATTTATCCCTCTGTTAGCTAAATAGTCAATTAGTGGTTCGTGGCTAATTTCTTCAATATCAACCATTTTGATTTTAGGACTTATAGAACCCTTTTGAACCACTTTTTCTACTCGAACTTGTGGCTGTTGAAAAGAAGAAAAGAGATTTAGCAATTCTTGAATAACTTGCTTTATGTTCTCAGTTTTTAGAACTAAACAAGCCAAATCAACCAAATTACCCCCTTTACCAAGACTATGGTCATACCAACGATTAAGACTTTTATCCACTTTAAACGATGGCGTATTCTCTGTAAAATCTCGAATCATACTGATATACCAATAATTCTGTCCTCGAATTTTGGTAGGTTCAAAGCCCTTCGATGATAGAAATTCAATGATTGAATAGGTTTGATTTATTTGTTTAGCATTCATTTTCTTTCTTTTTTCAGTTGCAAATATTTTCGTTCGTTCGGCGTTCTGTGCGTTCGGTTTGTTCGTTTCGTTCGGTTTTAGTTTTTCATCACTGATAATCAATGACTTACATTCATTATCTTCAAGTCCGTAGAAAATGCCGAACGAACAGAACGTTCGGAACAAACCGAATTTCCCGAACGAGCCGAACAAACCGAACGAAATTTATTTATTTAGCCAACTGTGAATTGTACTTTTTGAACGATTAAGAATTTTGGCAATTTCTTCAATACTTTTGCCCTTATCTCGAAGTTCTAAGGCAATTTCCTTTTCATCATCTTTATTAGTAGGCTTAACATCAACACCAATGTGTTCAGCTTCATCTACACCATCAGCAACAAACTCAAACCAAAGCGTATCAGGATTCAAGCGAATAAGTTTCGCTCCGTTTGATTCTTCACTATGGCGTGATTTATAGCGTTTAAAAATACGGTATTGAATATCTTGTTTGCTTTTACGAAGAAACATATCGCTATCTACCAAATCAGACTTTACACCCGAACCACTCTGTAAATCAGAATCGGTTAGTAAGTTTTTGGTATGTTTGCGAGTATGGTCAGTTATAATAATTGTAGTTTGCAGAACATCTTTCAAAGTCAATATCAATTGCATTGCTTTGGCGACTTCCTTGTTATTGTTAGTGTCTGAGTTTAAGAATGCGACTCTGAAATTATCAAGAATGATTAGTACAGGTTTCTGAATCTTTGCCATTTCAATGATAGCTTCCACTTCTTCATCAAGGCTCTTTCGAGTGGTATAAACGTAGCATTTATACTTCTTGAAGTTTAATGATGTGGGTGGTTTTTGAAATAACTTTGCTATTCTTCGGGCAATCGTACCTTCTGATAATTCACAGTTTATAAAAAGCGTGTTTCCATAAAACTCTATTGCTTCATTCAAATAAGATTCCCACTCACAAGAAATGGCTATACATATTTGAAGTCCCAACCAAGTTTTGCCAACGCCACGCTCGGCTGCAAACAATGAAGCTGAATTTTCAAGAATATAATTACCCAAGAGTTTTCTGAGTAAAGGCAAACTTTCTCCGAGTTTGGCTAATTCTTCCAGTTCTTTTAGTGATGATTGGTGTATAATTTTCCCGTTCTGATAATTGGAATTATCAGAAATTTGCTCTAAATTTGTTCCCATATCTTATTGATTAAAAGTTTTTTAAGGGGATAATACTGGCGGGTATTACCCCTTTTTTGTTTTTCTTTTTAGTTTTGTTTCTCTCCCTGATACTATTACTTCTCTTCGCAAAAAATAAGGTTTACCACCTCGGAGATATTTTTTTAGTACTCCCTGTCGTGCATAGTTATTAATTGTTTGTCGAGTACATTTTAGCAATTCTGCTACTTCCTCAATTGTCATTTCTTCTTCTCCAGTTACAAGGCTTGATACCGCTAAATATTGCCTTAGTTTTTCCTCCATCAAATCACCTATTTGTGCCAGAAAAGTGTTAGGGTCTTGCGAAATAATTATTCCATTGATAATCATAATTATAAATTTTTAAAGTTTGATAGGGCAAAAAACAGTCTTTTTAAGGACGAATACGAGAAAGGGAATCCCCCTAATTTTGGAAAAATTGAAAAAAATAGTTTTCCAAACTTTTCTAAAATATTCTTTCCTTTGATATGTTCTAACTCCAAACTTTTTGTACTTCCATGACCGCCATTAGATTGTCAATACGGATATATTTCATGAAAGCTTTTTCAGACTTGTGTCCACTTAGTTTCATAATGGTTTGCGGAGCTACGCTTTTGAGATAAAGATTGGTACAAAACGAACGTCGGCAGATATGTGTGGACATTAGTTCGTATTTTTTATAAATCTTCTCTTCTGTACCAAACTGTTTTCTATGAACTACACTGATGGGAGAGTCAAATTTTAATCTTTTCCCTAATTCTTTCAGCTTAGAGTTAAAATCGTTGTATTCTATTGTAGGAATATCATAATCATATTTTTCCACAACAGCTTTTACATAAGGGTGATAAGGAATTAAAACACTTGAGCCTTTGAGTTTTTTTTGATAAGATTGAATGAAGTCAGGTTTAAAATTGTGTTTTTTTAAGCGACTAAAATCAGAAAAACGTAACCCTGTATAACAGCCTATAATAAGCCAATCTCTGGCAAGTTCTAATTCTGAATTAGCAAAGTCATATTCATACACCTTTGTTAATTCGATTTCATCCAAGAAAATTTTATCAACCTCCTCTGTTATTACTTTTAGGAAATCAATTTCAAATCTTTGTATCCATTTTTTAGAAAACGCATAATTGAGGAAAGTTTTTAAATTTTTGATTTGCTTTCCTACAGTATTATCATCCATTCCTACCTTTCCATTCTTTAACACGATGGTATTTCTTAAAAAAGATACCAAATCATCGTAGAAGTCTTTGCTAATTGTATTGAATGTGATAGGATTTTGTATGTGCTTTTCAAATGCTTTTAAATTATTAGATAAAGCATAATACCCCTTTATACTATCCTTTTGAATACGGTTCTTTGATTCTTCACAAAAGCGTTCAAAAAGGCCATAGAATGAATTATCATCGGTTATTATGTCTTTATTATCAGCCTTTAAAAATCGGTCAAACTCCATTCTGACATATTGCGGAGTTGGTTTTATTCCTTTTTCATTAGCAAGCCTAATTATTTGCTCAGTTTGTGCTTTATAGAGCTTTAGAATATCATTTAACTTGACATAATTTTCAGCAGAACGTCGAACTTCAGTTTTTTCAAAGTTCCATTCAGAGGGGGAAATAAATATACTGGTATGAATGAGTGTTCGTTTATCAGAAGTGTAACAATATTGTAGATAAATAGGTGTAGTGCCGTCTTTTTTAAGATGTTTTTTGTTGATTATAAGTTTTACTGTTGCCATTTTCTTTCGATTGAATTGTCGAGTAATATGGCGTAAAACTATATAAACTTTTATTTACAAAAAAACAAGCAAAATGTGCAAAATGTTGATAATGTGTGAATTATGTAAAATTGTGTAAAAAACTGTAAACACGTTTTTGATATAGAGGAATCCGCTCGGGACCTCTAAAAAACGCAAAAAGCACCCCAAAAGGGTGCTTTTTTGTTGTTTTTGGCATAAAAAAGCCTTTTTATTTAACATCTAATAATCAGTTTTATCACTGTTCATGATACCAGTTTGATACCGCTTTTTATTCTGGTTACTTGAGGTATGTTTGTGAAAACTAAACGTAAACAAATCATGCAAGTAGAATACAAAGTAGTTTTCAACAGAAAAAAGAAGTTAAATAACAAAGGAAAAGCACTCATCCAAATTGAAGCTTATTTAGATGGCAGCCGTAGATATTTCAGTACGGATATTTATATCACACCCCAAGAGTGGAAACCTTCTCCCTTAAAGGCCAAATACATTGCAGTTGGGACATACAACAATGGTGCTTACTATAATAAGCTAATCTTAGATAAGATTCAGGAATTAAGCAGCTTCGAGCAGAAGTGTAGAGTTAATAACAACGGCATTTTTTCATTATCAGATTTTGATATTTTAAATCAACCAAAGCCAGTAAAGCCCATACTTTTGACTTTCACAGAGTTCTACGCTCAACAACTCGAAATTGAAAAGAAAAACATTGAGTTCGTTACTTGGCAGCAGCAAAAAACAAACCTTGACTTTTTGAAGGAGTACTGCCCTGTCATTGCCTTTGAAGACCTTACTTATGCTTTAATCGAAGGATACGACCAATTTTTGAAAAAAAGAAAAGGACGAGACGGCAAAGGTATGAAATTAAACTCGGTGGATAAACGTCATCGCCAAATGAAGAAATACATTGCATTGGCTATTAATCACGGGCATCTACCTTATGACCAAAATCCTTATTTAAAGTTTAAATCAAAAAAAGAAAGTGTAAACAAAGCATGGCTTTCAAACCTTGAGTGGGAAAGATTAGAGAATCTAACGTTTGACAGTGAATCAACTCCACTTATGGAGTTAGTAAAAGATATGTTTTTATTTTCAACATATACAGGTTTAAGATACTCTGATGTTCACGTTTTGACTAAAAAGAGCTTCCAAAATACACCAGATGGTTTAGAATTAGTCATTACAGCTATAAAAACCAATAAACCTTTCAGATTACCTCTTTCTCACCTATTTGATGGAAAGCCACAGGAAATTGCCAATAAATACCTAAATAGCGATAAGAATAGATTATTTTATGGCATTACTAATCCTAAAGCGAACAAACTTATCAAGGAGATTGCCAAACTGGCTAAAATCAACAAATATTTGACATTTCATTCTTCAAGGCATACTTTTGCTACACACATGGTTCAAAAAGTAGGATTATTATATGCTCAAAGTTTATTACAACATGGAGATATAAAAACTACGAGTGGATATTTACACGTTGACCAAGTAGAAATGTTTGAGCAGTTAAAAAACAATGGAGAAATTGAGAGAATAGGTGATGCAACTAAAACTACTATTTGGAAAAGCTCAGACAAAATAGAAAGAAAATAGAAAGAAAATAGAAAGAAAATAGTATTAATTAATTGACAATCAAGTAATTAATACACATATTAATTATAAATTTAGAAAGAAATATTATTTTTTTTAGAAACAAAGTACAAATAAATTCAATCGTTTTTGAGAAAACGAACCTAATCATGGAAGACAATGAACTTATGAACTCTCTTAGTGAGGTTGTGAAGGAGCATCAACAATTGGTAAAGCGTGCTTTAGGTATTTATAGTGTCCAAGTTTCTGAACTTATTAATTCTCAAACGAAAAACAATGAGGAAATACAACATCTACTTGATGGATTACTTAATTTCTGTTTTGATGATGATTTCTTGTTATTATTCAAAAAAGTTTGTCGCTACTACTACCCTATCAATCCGCAAGTAACAGTCAATTATGTTTATAGATACCGAGATTTATGGGATGAAAATTATCAACCTAAAGATAATGGAGAAGGAAGTAGCACAACAGATTAGGATAAACGTTTAAAAAAGGCACACCATTTATAAAACGTATCAATTTATATATTCCAGTTAATAACTGGAATATATACACATTACATAAGGAAGAATTAGATAAGCTAAAAAACCTAAAAAAGGCTTTGTTAGAAATCTTCCTTCAAATTATGTATCATTTCGCTTGATATTATACCCGAAAAGGTATAGATTTGGTTATTAAAATTAAATTATACCCTTTCGGGTATATATTTTTATGAAAATAGCTTCATTTATCAAAGAAAGAAGAAAGCATTTAGGCTTAACCCAAACCGACCTTGCCGAAAAAGCGGGCGTTGGCCTTCGTTTTGTCCGTGATTTAGAGCAAGGAAAACCCAGCCTTCGGCTCGATAAAGTAAATCAAGTTTTAGATTTATTTGGGAGCGAAGTGGGCGTAATCAGAAAGGAGGCGAGCCATGAGTAGGTCGGGTCAAGTTTTTTATCAAGATAATTTGGCAGGTATCATTACCGAAAATGAGGATGGCTATTTTTTTCAGTACGATGAACGTTATTTAGAGCTACCCAACGCTCAGGCAATATCTTTCATCATGCCTTTACAAAAACAAGTTTTTAGCAGTAATACATTATTCCCGTTTTTCGATGGACTAATTCCCGAAGGTTGGCTTTTAGCGATTGCGTCCGACAACTGGAAAATCAATTTGCGTGACCGCATGGGCTTGCTTTTAGCCGTTTGTGGCGATTGTATCGGAGCAGTAAGCATCAAACCTATAATCGACGAAAACCATGAGTAGATGCTTATATTGCTATCAGCCCTTAGAAAATCAAGAAATAGATTTTCATAAAAAATGCTCCAAACATTTTTTTGGGGTAAATCAAGCTCCTATACTCAATTTTGGCGTGGAAGAGTTGAAATTGATGGCACAGAAAGCCATAGTTCAACGTATGACGGTTACGGGCGTTCAGCCCAAATTATCGCTTTCATTAGAAAAAGTGGATGCTACTCATAACAGACTAACCATTGTAGGATTATGGGGAGATTATATTTTAAAACCTCCTACCGAACATTTTCCGCAACTACCCGAAAACGAAGATTTAACCATGAAACTGGCAGCCTTATACGGTATTCGCACGGCAGAGCATTCACTCATTCGTTTGAGTTCGGGCGAGTTGGCTTATCTTACCAAACGATTTGATAGACAAAACGGGCAAAAAATCCATGTAGAAGACCTATGTCAATTAACAGGTACTTTAACCGAGCATAAATATCGTGGTTCGATGGAAAAAGTAGGAAAGGCTATTAAAACATTCAGTACCAATACGGGTTTAGATGCACTATCGTTTTTTGAACTAAGTATCTTTTGTTTCCTGACGAGCAATGCAGATATGCACCTCAAAAACTTTTCACTGATGAAAACACCAACGGGAGAAATTCAATTAACTCCTGCTTATGATTTAGTTTCAACCAAATTGGCAATGCCCCAAGATTTGGAAGAAATGGCATTAACGATTAACGGAAAAAAGAATCGCCTAAAAAAAATAGACTTTGATAAATTGGGCGAATCGTTGGGAATTAGTCCAAAAGCAATGGAAAGGGTTTATCAGAAATTTGCTAACAAAAAGGAAAGCATGAAGAAGATGATTCATGAAAGTTTTTTAAGCCAATCGCTGGCAGATGAGTATTTGAATTTGGTAGTAGAAAGAGAGAGAAAAATAGAAACAAAATAGCTTTAATTAATTGACAATCAGTCAATTAACACACACTACTTATAAGTTTAGAAAGAAGTACTATTGTTTTTAGAAACAAAGTACAAATAAATCAACAACTAATAAGTCAAGAAAGACAATTATCCGTTTCGCAAAGTGGAAAATAAGAATTAACTCAGTTTAAAACTCTTAATTCAGCACAAAATCTGATGAGTCTGAAGATAATATGAGTACTTATTGATTCGATTCAAAGGAGTATAACAAGTTTATAGGCTTTTTGAAATGGGCATTGCAAAAAATATTTATGAAAGAGATAATAGAAAAATACAGAAAACACATACAACAATATGGTTTATCTGATGAACTCTTCAAATGGGAGGTTTTGGCAAAATATCAAAGAAAACCAAGTATTGATGCCGATAAATTTGTAGAAGACTTCAAAGCAATAGACTTTAGAAACTTGCTTTTTTATAATGCTATTTCAGTCCGTAATCACTTACTAAAAGATAGACCAGAAGAGTATAGAAAGTGTTTAATAACCCTATTTGATGAAAAGACTCCACTAAAAGACCGAATTTCAAGGTTTGATAATGAAGTATTACAAGTTTATCGCACACTCATCCCACATCTTGGTCATCATCATGATGAAAGAACAGTATCAACTTTCCTTACTTTTCATAACCCTGAAAAATATACTTTATACAAGGATTCGTTTTACAGAAAATACTGTATTTATTTAGGTGTAAAGCCTAAGAAAAAAGGAGAGAAATACGTTCATTACTTAGAGTTAGTTAGCGATTTCATCAATGATTATATCAAGCCAGATACCGAACTAATTGAATTATTTAGGTCAAAACTACCACAAGGGGTATTTCAAGATAATCATTTCATGATTCTTGCCCAAGATATTTTATATCTAACATTCGATAAGAAAATTGAATCTAAAGCAAATGAATCTACAAAAAAATACTGGATATACGCCCCTGGTGAAAATGCTGAACTTTGGGATGAATTCTACGAAAATTCAATAATGGCTTTGGGTTGGGATTCTCTTGGGGATTTAAACGAATATGAAAGTCGAGAATTAATACAGCGAGAACTTCAACAAATTGAACAAACTCAAAGTACTAAACGAAATGATACTGCTGCCAATATTGATTTCAAAGAAAAAATGCAAATTGGAGACGTAGTATTTGTTAAAAGAGGGCGTAGCGAACTCTTAGGATATGGCATTGTGAGTTCAGATTGCTATTTTGATGAAGGAAGAGATTATTTTAAAAACTGTCGAGATGTTGAGTGGAAAACAAAGGGAGTATGGAAAGCTGACCACAGTTTAGTCTTAAAAACATTAACCGATATTACGGACTATCCAACTGATAAAGCTGAGTTTAGATACTATTATGAAACACTCTTTGCTTTAATGCAAGAATCTACGGAAAAAGTTTTAAACATGAACCACCCACTCAACCAAATTCTTTACGGCCCTCCTGGCACTGGAAAAACATACTCAACGGTTGCTCATGCCTATGAGATAGCAAAAGGTATAAAGGTAACCGACGAAAACTATACTACGGCCAAAACATGGTTTAAATCAGAACTTGCCAAAGAAGAAGACCGCCAGCTTGATTTTATCACATTTCACCAAAATTATAGCTATGAAGATTTTGTGATGGGACTAAAACCCGACCTTCGTGGTGAAGGATTAGGTTTTAGCGAACATAGAGGCGTATTCTTTGAAATTTGCCAACGAGCTTTGACAAACTTAAAAGATAGTCAAAAACCAATTCAAGATATTAGGCAAGAAAAAAGCTTTGATGAAATATTAGAATTATTCAAGAACAAAGTTTTAGACCAGATAGAGACTGATAAAAACGGTCAATACAAGATAACAGAATCCGTTTATATTGATGAAGTTACAGAGGATGCTTTTTATTATACTGGAAATAACTGGAATGTAGGTAAAAGACGGATGAAGTTTGAGGATATAAAAAAGATATATAACAGCGGTTTTACAAGTAGGCAAGAAGCTAAAAAAACGCCTGATATTTCTGGTTTAGCAAGAGAACATATATCTTATTATTTCAAAATTACGGTCGAATTGAGAGAATTTGCCCAAACAAAGGAGAAAGAAATCACTATTCAGGCTGTTGAAAGTGTGGCTCTCAAAAACTACGTTTTAGTGATTGATGAAATCAATCGAGCCAATATCTCAAGAGTTTTTGGCGAACTCATAACCTTGATAGAAGACGACAAACGCTGGGGTAATGAACACGAAATGGAAGTTCGTCTGCCCGATGGTAAGACTAAGTTTACAGTACCAAAAAACCTTCATATTATCGGCACAATGAATACGGCTGATAAATCAATAGCCTTGCTTGATATTGCACTAAGACGACGGTTCGAGTTTGTTGGTCTATTCCCAAATAAAGATAAGGTTGTAAACGAATATCAAGACTTTTTTGTAGCCCTCAATTATGCCATTAAAGCGAAAAAAGGCGTTGATTTTATGATTGGTCATGCTTATTTTATGAATAAAGAAAATCAAGCATTCAATTTTAAGTCGGCTATGAATACAAAAGTAATTCCATTACTGAATGAATATTTTTATAATCCACGCTCGACTGATGATGTCAAGAAGATAATCAATGACGCCATTGAGGTGCTAAATAAAACATCTATAACGAATAAATATGAGGTTGCTGAAGAAAATTATCAATTAACCATCACTGAGAAAAATGCAGGTAATTAATCTCTTTGAGTTTGATAAATACCATAAACTTCCAACAACCGATGTCGATGGATTTAAGTCATACTTGAATGACGTATGGAAAACTCGTAATCGTTTCCGTTATGAAGTTGACGAAACCGAACAGGAATTCAGCGAAGAAGAACAGGCTATTTTCGGTCGAAATAAGCAGCGATTTATATCATTTGATGGCTCATTTATCAGAGCCAGAAACTATGTTGGTTTTATCCAGTATGAAGGACAACGAATAAATATTTATCCAAAAATCTGTAAAGACAAAAGCCCTTCTTCGATACTAAAGCATTTGTTTTATTGGCTCAGTTATAGTAAACGTATTCGGTTTCCATTTGCACAATTACCTCTTGATAAAGAGTTTGCAGATGATTGGCTCGAAGCACTCATTTATATATTTGCTCACCAAACAGAAGAAACGCTAAACAATCAGCCTTATCAAGCCTACCAAGAAGTAACCGAAGAAAGTAGCTTCCTAAGAGGTAGATTGGCGATGAACGAATACATAAAGAATAATTTATCGAGAGGAAGATACCAATATTTGTACTGCACTTACGAGCCTTTTTTGTTTGATAATCAGTTCAATAGAGTTGTAAAGTATGTAACCCGACTGCTACTCTCGGTTAGTTCCAGCACAATCAACCAAGAAAAACTCAATTCTATACTATTTCTTTTGGATGATGTGTCAGATGAGTATTGCCAAGCATCAGATTGCGACTTGGTAAAATTGAATCCATTGTACCAAGAACTAAATGTAATATTGGAAATGTGTCGAATGTTTTTAGAATCAACATCCATCAGTACCAATGATAGTTTGAATAGTAATTTTTGTTTATTACTGCCAATGGAAGTAATTTTTGAGGATTTTATTTTCGGATTCATTGAAAAACACTTACCCGAAACAAAGCCGAAGTCACAGAAGGAAACGTTTCTTACCAATGAGCAAGTTTTCAAAATGAAAACAGACATTGTACTCAAAAATCCACGAATGATTATTGATACAAAGTATAAAATAAGACAACATAATGCTGATTCAAAGCAAGGCATCTCACAAGCGGATATGTACCAAATGCTGGCTTATGCTTACAGACGTGGCGTGCATAATGTTTTATTGATTTACCCTGCCACAAGAGGCGATAGTGCAGCTCACTTCACAATTAGTGATTCATTAGGAAACAATCCTATGATAAACATTTCTGCAATGGATATGGAAATATATTCGGATGAGAGTTTGATGGATTTGGAGGTGGCGTTGGAGATGCAATTAAGAAAAATCATAAAACCAGTTATGGAATAAAGATTTAGGAGCATACTACTTACCTTCAAAATCAAAGATAAAAAGATAGTAATATGCTCCTAAAGTGCATAAATAGTGGGAATTTATATTTTAGTAAGCAAGCTTACTAAGAGGAACTGCCAATCCAAGGTTTATCACAAAATAGTTCTTTTTATTTTCTTCGGAAACAATTGCATCTTTTATATCTAACCATTTAAGCGATAAATTGACAGATATTCCTTTTTCATCTTGCGAAGGCAGTCCAAAAATAAAATCTAAACCTAAATCTTGAATAGAGTACTTCCCAAATGTTTGATTATATGATGGAGCTACTGCAAAACTCGACAACCAATTCCCTTTAATGAATTTGGGCGTAACAAGGGCTTTTATACCCCAGTATCCCAGCCAAATATAGTCCGAAAGACCAGTATAAGTATCATTAGGCTTATCATACTTTACTCCTAAAGTGTTATACAAAGACTGCTTTCCAGTTGATTCATCAAGGTCAGCATAGATGGTATATAAAGTTGCCGAATTGTAAGCCTTGACACCGACTGTGGGAGTAACCAACACATTAAAAATATTTCTCTCATAAAACCAATTACCTTTTACGTACAAATCCCATGGTTTAAAGTTATTGGTGGTTGTGTCATTCTGTTTATTTACAAACTTATAATCATTTCCCTTTATCGGTAGATACCCCCCAATTGAGACAAAACCTTTACTGATGGTTTTAATTTTATCCTTTGCGTATGTGAGTTCATCATCGGTAAATTTATCTCTGTACTTTTTATACAATTCTTTTTCAAAGCTTTTCAGTTCTGAATCGGTAAAAGCTTGAAAATTAGTATTCGATAACTGTAATTTTTTAAATTCACTTACCTCATTATCTGCAAGTTTTGTTAAAGATTCTTTTAAAAACTCTCGTCTTTTTTGCATTGCATCAATAATTGTTTTATCGTTGCAGTCTTTCTCTGTTCCAATAGTCCCTCTCCTTAAAAAAGTTAAATTGAATGATAGTCCAACGTTATTTGAAACCTTAGTGTCTGCAAATAGTTTCCCTACTTTATCACTTACTAATCCGATATTATAGATTCTTTTTATGTATTTATTATCACTTTTAGGACGTATAAAGTTGAACCCTATGGTTGTCTTTCCATCGGCAGCATCATATTTAGCATAATTTCTAAAAAGACTCACATCAGTCCCGCCTGAAAGATAATATGCCATTTTTTGTGCAAATAGTTTATTTAAAGATGGGTCTGATAATATTTTAACAAAACATTTTTCAGGGTCTTTCCTTTGTACTTGTGCTAATGTAGGGTTTGATAAATCATCTAAATAAGATTTCAAAGAGTTTAGGTCTTGAGCAACAATACTCAATGGAAATAGAAATACCAAAAAGATACCAAGAGTGCAGGTTAATTTTTTCATAAAGGTCTGTTAATTAATTTATGCCGAATATATTTGGTTTACCTTAATTTTAATATTCATTTTTATTTTTCGGTACATTCTATTTTTACCTTATCATTGGGAGGTAATAATAACATATTTGCTACCCATATTGATACCCAAATCGTTTTTCTAAGCTAAAACACTGATTATCAACACATCCTCGAATCCGCTCGGGACCTCAAAAAACGCAAAAAGCACCTTAAAAGGGTGCTTTTTTGTTGTAAGTCATTAATTTATCTTTACAGTCCTGCTTCCTCAGGGACTTCCTCAGTTACTACTTCTGATGTAAATGCATCAAATGGTTGTCCGTTGCTTCTGGCAGTCATGGTTTTATCACAACTTTCCCATTCAAAATATTTTCCTTTGTTTACAAATTTACCAGGGTTTGTCATTGGTTCGCCATTCAAGTAAATCTGATTTACCTGCGATACATTATAAAATCCATTGGCTATGATTGAATAATAATTTCCATCAGATAGCTGCACAAGTGCATGGAAAACCGTGCGGTCTTTGTTTTGCTCTTGCCCAATGCGTAGAGGCATTTTTTTAGCCGTTACGGGTTGTATATCGCACGATTCTTTCAATACTAAGCCTTTCATCGAAGGGGTATTTTCTATCGCATTGACAATCATGGTTCGGTAAGCAAATTCGAGATGCTTTAACTCATAATAATCTTCTTTGATTGGCTCAAAAATAGCCTTGTATAAATCCTGCTTTTTCTTGTCGGTCGTAAAATACTTTGAATAAACATAGCCTTCGTCGTTATTGAACAAGAAACTAAAAAATGGTGTGTCGCTCACAATTACCTTGTAATAACCTCCTTGTAGGTCATTTGAATACAATTTTAACTCCGAGGTCGTTGGTACTTCTACGTTATTTTTATCCATGTTTTTACCAAAGAGGTCGGCACTGCCCAAAAACTTTCCATCTTTTTTTGATGAATCCCTGATAATCAATTCATTACTTAGGGCATAGACCGTTCCGAGTTTTTGGTATTCATAAAACTCATAACCTACATAAGCTAACACTCCCAGCAACGCAATAAAAAAAACATTTCTGGTTGTATGATTTGGTGCAACATAATTATCGGTCGAAACAGTTCTTGGCGGAGGTGTGGTATTCGAGGGTGGCGTTGGTTTGGGCGTACGCTCAACCTCCACACTGGGTTTTGATGCTGGTTCAAGTGGTTTCTGCTCTACATTATAGGTAGGTGTCACTCGCTCTACCTCAACTTTGGGCGTTGGCTCAGGATAATTTCGCTCCAAATTATATACAGGAACTACGGGTTCTATTCTCGGTATTTCCTCAATTACATCTGGCGTTATGTATTCAGTATTTTTTCGGAGTTCTTCTTCACTTTTCAGAGCTGTAAAAGTTCTTTCCTCTGAACTCCCATCTAACGAAAACTTTTCATAAACCAACGAAAGATATTGACTAATCTGCTGATTATCAATTCTTTTTAGAGCATCCAATTTATCGCTCGAAAACCTAATTTGTGGATGTTTTCTTTCCAGAAATTTAAGAAATTCAATAAAGTTGTTTTGATTAATATTCGACATATAATTACTCATTTGTTATAGGCTAATTCGGATAATTTATAAACCACATCAGTAGGTACGAAAGCGTATTTTACCTGCCCCGCTGTTTCGATTTTAAAACTTGCCTCGACTGTGTTTTTTTCATGTTTTATCGAAAACCTGTCGTCGTCAGTTTCCAGCAATCTTGGGTTATCGTTATAAAAATTTGTAATACTATTACCTTGATTACGCAGCTTCACTTGAAATCTATCATCATCTGCCATCGAAACCGTGGCATCATCTTCGTAAGCCAAATCAATAATTTTGGTCAGACTATCTACTCGAATCTTCACGATATTTCGCTCAGAAAGTTCATCGTTTTTTTCGGGTTTGCGTAATTCAAACGGTTTGGGCTTAATTGATAAATTCCAGACATAAATCCCCAATACAAGTATGATAATGCCAAAAAAAGCATAGATTTTTTGCATATTTTTCATTTATCTCATATAATTTTTAAAGGATTCGGAATCAATAATTTGATTAATAATGGCTCGATAAACCGCCCACTCTTGGTTATCGGCTTCGTTGGCCGTAAAATAAACCACATAAAACTTATTCGGTTGACCAAAAGTTTGGGTTAAATCATTTTGCGAAATTATCAAAGCCAAACGCTTCGAATCGTTCTGTTTTCCTTCTTTGATTGTTCCAGTTTTGGCGTAGCAATAATAATTTCGGTAAACATTCGTGCCACCAAATAAACCTGATGCCGTTCCACCACCGAGCAATACTTGTTTCATGCCTTCAAGCAAATTTTGTTGCATAAAATCTACAAAAGTTTCATTCTGCCAAGTGCTGTCAATTTTCCAAGTCGATTTTCCAAAATCACGGTTCGTGAGGTGCAGGCTATAATCTTTGTTTTGGCTAATCATCTTGCCAAACATCTCGGTCATTTTCATTGGCGTTACGTTATACGGTGTTCCGCCCAAGGTTGGGTTTTTCAAACCATTGAAAAAATTTGTGAGTGCATTTGGGTGTTTTCGTTCGGCTTGAATAAAATACGATTGCTCTGGAAAACTCCACAAAAATCCGCCTACTTGTTGCTCTCGAAGTTTATCATAGACCACTGAATCAGCGTAATCTACCCTACCCTTACCTTTGATATTGCGGTCGGTTTTATCAATATCTTCCACGATTAAGCCCAGATTTTTGTCGATTCCGAGAGCCAAAAGCGACTTTTCATTACCAAAATAC
Source organism: Emticicia sp. W12TSBA100-4 (assembly GCF_040253585.1). Classification (NCBI taxonomy): domain Bacteria; kingdom Pseudomonadati; phylum Bacteroidota; class Cytophagia; order Cytophagales; family Leadbetterellaceae; genus Emticicia; species Emticicia sp. W12TSBA100-4. Next base: position 178,270 of record NZ_JBELAU010000012.1, on the reverse strand, counting down.
GTTTTTTCGTCTTTTGAGCTTCGAGGCCATGCTTTTTCTTTGAACGATTTCAAGCGATAAGACACGCCCCCCACTTCGAGTGCAGGAAACTGATTATTGGGGTCATTTAATTTAGTGGAAAGTGCATTTTCGATTTTGTATTGATTATTTTTCTTGAAATCGTCTCGGTGATACGAACCCAAAAACAATAATGCCGAATGATAAAAATTACTTGATGTTTGTAGGTATTGCACCGCACCGATACTTCCCCAACGTTCACCGTGTTCATCAATCCAGCCTTTTCTTTTCGGAAGTACATAGCCCGCATATTGTCCAGCCGATTCTTTTGTATCGCCCTTTTGTACCGAAAACACACTCGCCTGAGCTGGCTGTAAAATCAAATTTTCCCAACCAGCATTGAGCTGCGATGCAACCGAAGCATAAACCAAAGGTTTAATCGACGAACCTGGGCCGTAAGCCAAATGCAACAAATTGGTATTTCCCCATTGGTCACGCTCGTTTTTGTTATTGCTAAAGAAAAAATACTTTTGGTTCATTTCTTCAATAGCAAGGGCGTTGTTAGGGTCGATTAATTTCCTGTTTTTTACATAATCTTGCATTAACCTAATTTTTCCATCACCATCGGCGGCCATTACAGCAAATTTGAAATTAGGCACATGCTTAAACTTATTTCGGAAACTATACAAAACGGTGTCATGAACTTGCTTATTCAACTCATAATCAAGCGAAATAGTGGCGTTCGTTTTCAACAAAGTATCAACATTATAGGCCGATTTCAGAGCATTACTGTAATTATACGCCCAAAATAATTTTTCGGCCATCGGATAAACCATGCGTTGCTTGCCATTGACCCAATAATTGCTCATAAAAGCATGATTATTGTTTTTTGAAAACGACACCAAGAAATGCTTTTTGTCTTCGGTCACTTGGGCAAGTTCGTCGATATCGAATTTATTTACAAATCCACTAATATCTTGACTCAAAACTTCTTCTCTTTGGCTCGAAACGATGTCAATAGTAGTGGTTTTGCGTTTGACTTCGTTTTGCAAATTGAGCAACACAATTGGCTCCGAAATTCCCACAAACCAAGTAGGTGGCAATACCGCAACTTTGAGCGTACCTCCCTCTGAACCCGCAAAAAACGGAAACTTTGTGGTATTGATTATTCGGTTATGAATCCTGAGTATCGGATAAACCGTCGAGTCTGCACTTTCTTGATACAAATTACCTTTCCAAGCGGTTTTGTCTTGATAAGGCGGTAATTCGAGATACAAATGTTTGTTATAAACCGACTGATAACGGTCACTGTCGTAGCGAATGTAAATCGGGCTATCTTGCCTAAAAGCATAGGCAGGATTTTTACGCAGAATATCAAAAATACTCTGCGAATAAGTGTCCGAAGTATCGTACAAAGCCTTAAACTCGTCAGATTTCAGCAAAATCGACAGGATTTTTGATAAATCTTGCGGAATCATATTTTCTTTGTTCAATGCTCCATTATTGCTCGTTCGGAGCGTATCCTGAATATCATTGAACAAGTCATTGAGGTTTTTGTTGATAGCCGTTTCGGTTTTGCTCAACGTAATCTGAAAGTTTTCTTCTCGGAGATTATTCGACCGACCACTCACCAAAAGAAACACCGCCACCGTTCCGAAAAATATGCCATAACGAGTAAAATCATAGGTCGGAGCAATGGTTTTGATTTTGCGTTCGATGGGCTGATTGAGCAACGGAATAAAAAACAGCGTCAGTGGCAGCAGCAAACTCAGTTTACTGGTCAGACTCAAAAACGGAAAGTCTTGCCCAAAAAACACAAAGCGATTCGTAGAAGCCAACCACACAAAAAAGCCCAACGTAAAGACAAAAATCAGAGCGATGCTTCCACCGTAAGACTGCGGGGCAAACCGAGTTTTATTATTTGAATCTTGCTGATATAATTGGTAGCCCATCAGATGCACGAGCATCGGAATGGCCAAAAGCATGAGCAATAAATAGACAATTAAAGAACCAAACTCAGCAATCACGTAGCGTGGCAAAACCACATCACGGGTTTGAGTCGAATAATTGACCCCACGATTGAAATGTGGCTTAAAATCAATGCGTTTTGAATCGTTTTCGGTCTTATTGAGATAACTATTGATAAACCATTGCCCTTCGGCGGTTTCAATGATTTTTCGCTCTTTAAACGAACTATAATCACTTTCAGCAATCAAATCATCAATCGGCTGATAGATTAATGACGCTCGCTGTGCCACACTCTTGATTTGGTCGTCGATGATGTTATCAATAAAATTTCTCGAAAACGGAATAACCAACACCAAAACTAAAGCCAAACCAATACCCAAAATCTTGTTCTGATTTTTCTTCGGCTTGGTCAAATACAAATAAAGCGTTGAGCAAGCAATAACAATAATCAGGATAATATTTCGGTGAATTAAGAGCTTATGAAAGAGCGGTTTATAACCAATAAAAAGCAAATAAATGAGTAATGAAATAATGCCATAAATCCAGTAATTGTTGGGTTGCCAAAACATCGACCAACGGCTACCCGAATGAGCTGAATAGGGTTTGCGGAGAAAACTAACAAAGATATTTTTGAGTAAAAGAAACAACAAAAACAACACGCCAAAGCCTCTATCAAAAATGGCAAAAAATATAAAAGTGGCCAAAGTCAAGTAAAACTCTTGGTTTTCGGCCAAATAATTGAAAAACTTGTGCGTAAAACCTAAGATTTTATTACGGAAATACGGCTCGGATTTCGGCTGAAAATCGGTTTGTTGGTTGATTCTTACGGAGAAAAACAAGTAAGAAACCAAAGGAATGAAAATACCAAAAATACGAACAATGAGGTCGAAATTGGCGATTTTAAGCAACAATCCACAAACCAACAAAAGTCCGATATGGAAGTACAAATATCGTTTTGGTTCGGCGTGGTACTTTGCCAATAATTGCTCAAAAGCGGACTTTTTCCAACGATAAATATTCAGAAAAATGATGAATAAGGCTGGCACTAAGAACGTCAGCGGCACAGGAAGTGTGAAACTTCCGAGCGTAAAATCGAACTGAATAAGGGTATTTTCGAGTTCGTATTTACTGATATTTTCGAGCGGTGGAAAAGTGGCTACTCGCCAAAGCAAAAGAAATCGATAAGCCAACAGGGCATAGATAACCGTAAAAATAATCGGTTCGATACGTTCGAGTTTTTGGCCAGCATTGAAAAGCAAGGTAAAAACCAACAACAAAAATAGTATCGAAAGATACATTAGGTTGCTGTTGAGCGAGAAACCATTTGCCGAAAAATCACGGACATGAAAAAGCCATTCGTGGTTTTTATCTTGCGAACTAAGCGTAAAGTTTTTCTTGAAAACCGAAGCCTTTTGGTCATTTTGAAAATTATCAGTCATTTCGCCCGAAAAACCTACACCTGCTTGATTGATGGTGTAAATCATCGTTCCCGAAAAAAGATTCGACTGGGCATTTCGGAGGTTTTCGTGAAACAAAAAGCCTTCTTTCAACGACGAAGCATTAAGTAGCTGCGTGTAATGATTATTCAAAAAACGCACTTGTTTTGTGCCGATTTCAATAGCCTCTTTTTGAGCCGATAAGTCAAAAAACTGTGGAAAATCGAACATCAAAGCCACATTTTTAGTGCTATTCGGATACTTATTTTTATCAATCGCACTAAAGAAATATTGTTTACGAATATTATAGAAACCAATAAAAAATCTACTATTGGCATCAATCGTAGATTTTGATTGTAGCATAGGCGAAACCACCGAACCATCAACTGTTAAAGAATAGCCATTCTCAAAGAAATCATTCGTCGGGAAAAACGTAAGGCTATTTTCGGTGTTCGGATTTTTCAGTAAATAAGCATCCCCGATATTTTGCAAGATACGCTCCAGCACTTGTTTCGACTGGGCTTTTTTTGACACAAAACCATCGTTTTCAATCAAAATTGTGTATAGCTTCTTGCCTTTTTCGAGAGCCACATCAGTCACTTCGATTTCGTCCTCAAACGATGAACTGAGATTCAATTGCCTTAAAATACTTTTGGCATCGCAGCGAATCGTAAGACTATAAACGTTTCTGATTTGGTCTTTACCGAGTAGCCTTTTCCATAATGGTGCTTCATCAACGGTTTTGATATTGGTACATCGCACACTTACGCTATCATTGCTGATGGTGAAGTTATTATTGATGGATTTTCGGAAAATAGTATTGACGGGCGTAAATGCTTCATCTGCCGATTTTCTAACAAAAACAGGCTCGAAATAACGGTCGAAACTCAACTCAAAGCTACCACTATTGGTCTGTCTGGCTTTGAAAGTGCCATTTTCATTACTCCAAAGACCATCAACTGAAGGTTGATTGGCGTTGGTAGAAAGCGTAAGCGATTGATTGAAAGCCACCCCGATATTCGACACGGCATGATAATCAGCATTATTGAAATAGGGCTTCGACTCGCTGGGTTGCTGGTATTTTCGCAACACATAAACCGATGCCAAAAATGTCAAGGTCAGCAGTGTTAGGCCCAGAAAAGTTGAGAAAAACTTATAGGTTGCAAGGCGTTTAGCGTTGAGTGCTTGTTTATCTAAACTTGGAAATCTTTTCTGAAATTCTGGTCCGTCGATGATTCGCTCAGAACTGATGATTCCGAGAAAAAACAACAACGAAAACACAATAACGCCACACAAAAACAGCGAAAATAAATTCAGAAAAAAGTAAAGACCCACCACCAAACCAATCAACAGCAACGACAAAATTATAATTTTTGATTTGGTCATTTTGACGAATCGTTTTTAATGAGATACCCATTGATATTGACATTTTTTAGCTCATTGACTTCGTACTGTTTCAGCACATCAATGATATGAAGCACCAATTTATTATCGGTGTTGGTCGTATTGGCCGAAAAATCAATGGTTTTAAGCAACGAATGAATTTGTGGGTTTCGGAACTGTTGCAGATTAAGCATATCTTGCTCATTGCTCACGCCATTTTTGTGCTTTACATAACTCATAAAATGAAAAGCCAAAGGTAGTAGATTCTCAACGAGTTTTTGTTGGGTTTCTCGGTTGGCTGGGTAGTCGGTATCGTCTTTGAAATGCACGATAAACGGCCTAACGTATTCGTTCAGAATGGCAGTCAGATATTCTTTTTCTTGGCTGTTTTGCGTCTCAATTTCCTGCAAAGCTCTTTGATGGCTTTGTTTCATGCTTTCCAATTCTCGGCTCAACTCTTCGTAGTCTTTACCCAATTTTATCGAATCGAAGTATTTATTTAGCAAAGCATCGAGGGCCGACAAGTCGGAGTAGTTGCCTCTCATGCCCAACTCGCTTTTTATTTCATTAATCTTATCTTTGAGTGGGTCGTCACTGGTCGAAGTTGTTTTCTTTTTTGCCATGAGATATAAATAAGTTAGTAAACCGATTGCCAAAGCTAAGAATCCGATGATTCCCCAGAGCATTTCTTTGGTAAAAAAACCACTCGAAGAAGCCACTGGCTCATCAGCAATCGTAATGGGCGAAATTACCAAAGAAGATTGATGATTGGGCAAACTATAAATACGATTTATTAAATGGTTAATTACGTCGGAGCCAAAACGTGGGTCGGGCGTATAATACTTGGTTTTTAAATCAGCTTCTTCGCAGCCCAACAAGCCATAGATACGATTACGGGCTTCCTGACTGGTATCTTGCATCAAAAACAATGTGTCGTTTTTGATGGCTTTCCCAAAAAGAGAAACCGTGATACTATCTTCTTGACTCGAAATAGTGAAAGTACAGCCATCTTTTAGGTTGGAATTGACCTGTAGTTTAAGACCAACCGTGCGTTCGGAGAGATTTCCCGTATTGGCAATTTTGAGGGTATCGGCCAAGCACCAAGCTACCTTCGGTAAAACAAAAAGCAATACTGCAAGCGTGTATTTGAGCATATTTTGGGCTGTTTTAAATGCGTTTGTATAATTTCAATAAGTCGTCAGAGTAATAAATTTCCCCTCCTTGAAAAAAGGAGGGGTGGCAAAATTCTGACAAAGTCGAATTTTGACGGGGTGGTTTGTTCCAAATTGAACACTTTTTAGCTTGTTCTGTGCCAAAAAACCACCCCGCCGACTGTCGTCAGGCACCCCTCCTTGAAAAAAGGAGCGACAGTCGCACGGGGGAAACCCCAACCTTGCGTAACTCCTATTAATATAGAAAAATAATATATCTATTTCTACAATTCTTTCACCCTCAATCAGGCAATAAACTAATCAAATTCAGCAAATTTTCATCGGGTGCTGGCTGATTTCCTTTCAAAGACTGAATGTACTCAATATCAATTTTTGCAGGAAACAACGACGGTATCAGATATTGCAGCGTAACGGTATCAATCTCAGAGTTTTGTTCGAGTCCCGAATAACCTTTTATCTGATTGCTTTTTGAAATATTTCTGACATAAAAACCCTCTTTCGTAAAAATCAAATCGGGAGGAGTTTCGAGCCATTTTTTATCGTGAAAATTAGTATCGGCAACAGTATAAAGCGTATTTCCGATTAGAAACTTCAACGAATCCAAATCATTGATGCGATAGGAGTTCTTCGACTCGTCATAATTATCGTGCATATTACTCAGACGCAGCAAGAAATCAAAAAACGCTGGCATTTTGGCCTTGGTTGGCGTTGGAGCTTTCTCTTGTTTGCGAGTAGAAATCTGAATCGGGAAACCAACCAATTCGGGATGCACGATGTAGCCACTGGCAAAAATTCCATCTAAACAAATGGCTTTTAGTTGGCTGGCTTCGGTTGGCATTTTTATCAAATTGCTCGAAAAACCTAAATCTTTCGTCATTTTTTCTTTGAGTTTCTCCAAAAGCGGAGCAAACAAAAAGCCTCGACCTGTCAATAAAATACCCTCACAATCAATTCCTTTTTCGATGTTTGTCACTACGCCCTTCATGTTTTCAACGATGTTGGAAGTAATTACCTCACAAGCGTTTTCAACATAACCGCCCCAATCATAAAAACCATCGACTTTCTGCAAGAGCAAATTGAGGTTGGCGATTGTGGCCGTAAATTCGTTATTGGCAAAAGTGCGGAGATTAACATCGCCACTTTGAGCGGCCGCATTCCATGCCCGTTCGACCGCCTCTTGGTTTTCGGGTGAACGTTTACTGTACTGAAATTTAAGCGATTCGATTTTCTCGAAAAGCTGGTTCATTTGTCCTTTTTCGGCCTTTTCGAGTGATTCTAAGAAAAACGCCTTCGTAGCCGCAGGATTGAGCGAGTTTTTGAGAATAAAATGCAAAATCGACTCAAAGAAAGCATAACTTATCAGATTGCCCGCCCCCGCAAAACCATTGCGATACAAAGATTTGATTTTGCGTGAATTATTCGACCCCGTTTGGATAATCGAAAAATCGGTTGTGCCTTTGCCGCAATCAACAATAATATAGTATTTATTGGCACTGATTTCGTTGAGACCTTTGCTGAAATAGCCCAAAAATGCAGCATCACTTTCCGAAATCGTCACTACCTCCCAAGCCTTTATTTTGTGGGCGTAGGCGTGCTGCTGTAAATCCTTGAAAATCTCGTTGATAACCTCTTTTGTGTTGGCTACTTCGTGAATACTATAAATATTTGGCACCAAAACCGTAAAACGAATGAATGTATTTTCGCTTTCGTCGTCAAGCACGTTGTGCAGGGTTGCCTCAATAAACGATTTCAGAATCGTAGAATACGCCTGATTTTTGAGGTCGTCTAAACTCAGCGAACGCACTTTGTCGTTGAGGATTGACTGAAAATCCATAAACTTCAAAATATCGCCGTGTTTGTGAGCCAATTTGAGGTTTGAAAGCTGATGAAAATTATTGGTCAGATTAGAATTGAGTTCGTTTTTCTGCACCAAAAACTTCAATTCATCTTCATTTTTGATAAATCTATCCTTTCTTTCGTGAAAATCATGCAGTTTTTTCTTCAAAAAGAAAATCGACTTGATGAAGTCGGTGTTTTTCTCGAATTGAATAAAATTTTGGTCGTCTTCGGTGAGTCCTTTGAAATCCTTGACCAATTTAAACAAACTTTTAGAAGGACTTCTCTTGGTATATCGACGGTTGATGTATTGATAATTACTGACTTTCAGTTGCGATGCCTCCGAACCAAAATCAAGTCCGAAATGGTGGAAACAGCTTGCATGAGCTAAATGAAAATGCAGCCTATTTTGGTAGGTTTTGCCATTGCTTTCGTACGAAAAATGGCAGTTGATATAATCTTGCTGAATGGGTTCTTCGGGAATATGGTCGATGTAATGACCGATGATTTTAAAATCATTGGCATTATCAATGACCGAAAACTCAATGTCGCCCAAGAGATAAGAATTTTGCTGAAAAGTAGGCTGAACAACCGTTGGCTGTGGTTTTGTTGGATTTTTCCAATCATCCTCTTCATCGGTGTTGGCTTGAAACGCAGCGGGTTTGCTTGATGTCGATAAATGAATGTGTAATTGCGGAATTGTGGCATCAAACGACACATTCAACTGCAAATTGGCCAACAAAACATCACTTTCGTTGGTCACGAGGGTCTGCATCAATTTGCTTTTATCAATCGAAAACAGCGTAAAAGCGTTGTTTTCTAAGGGTAATTCGATGATAAAAGACTCGTTACTTTCAGAAAATCTTCCTTTTAAATCAAGGTAATTGGTGCGGCGGTTGTTAATGGTAAGTGGAAGGATGTATTTCATAAAGTAATAGCTAAGAAAGGATTAATGCGTAAACAAATTTACTATTTATTCCAAAAAACTGATGCCAATGCCAAAGATTTATTGGCTTTTGCATTAACGTAAGTATTGGGCGATTTATTTATTTCTGAAAGATACTTTATTTGAGCTATTATGCCCCAAAAGGTTTTGCGGAGAATAATTTTGCTAATCTCCGCAAATTATGCGGAGATTAATGCTTATATTCACCGCATAAATGATTTTTACTATGGGTTTTTATATACATCAGCGAGAAAATTGGACAAACTTTACGTGGGACGATGCCGCTTTGTCGGTATCGCTCGGCAAGGTCAGAAACCTGCAAGGTAAACTTATTGGCAAAATGGAAATCTTGGGTTTTGCCTTACGCCAAGAGGCTCTTTTAGAAACACTCTCGCTGGATGTACTGAAATCTTCGGAAATTGAAGGAGAATTTCTTAATCCCGAACAGGTGCGTTCGTCGTTGGCTCGGAAACTCGGAATGGACATTGCGGGCTTGGTGGCTTCCGACAGGAATGTAGATGGAATGGTAGAAATGATGCTCGATGCTACCCAAAATAACCAAACGGCACTGAGCGAAAAACGACTCTTCGATTGGCACGCTGCTTTGTTTCCGACTGGCAGAAGTGGCATGTATGCCATTGAAGTGGCGGCGTGGCGTACTGGAGAAATGCAGGTAGTTTCGGGGGCTTTGGGTAAGGAAAAAGTGCATTTTCAAGCACCCAATGCGGCACTTCTGCCCCAAGAAATGAGCAAATTTATTGATTGGTTCAATGCCGAGCAAAGCCTCGACCCTGTGCTAAAAGCTGGTATTGCACATTTGTGGTTTCTGACGATTCACCCGTTTGATGATGGAAATGGCCGCATTGCGAGAGCCATTACCGATATGCAATTATCAAAAACAGATGGTAGTTCACAGCGATTTTTTAGTATGTCGGCACAGATACGGAAACAGCGAAACGACTACTACGCCATACTCGAAAAAACGCAAAAAGGCACATCAAACATTACGGGTTGGTTGCTTTGGTTTATGGAATGCCTGACCCAAGCATTGCTCGATACCGACACGGTTCTTGAAAAGGTTTTATCTAAAGCAAAGTTTTGGGATATACACCGAAACACAGCATTTAACGACCGCCAAAAGCTGATAATCAATAAGTTAATGGATAATTTTGAAGGCAAACTTACTTCTTCAAAATGGGCAAAAATTGCCAAATGCTCACCCGACACCGCTCTGAGAGATATACAAGATTTGATAAAGAAAGAAGTACTACAAAAAGAAGCCGCTGGCGGTAGAAGTACTAATTATGAGTTGGTTGTGCCGAATAATAAATAAAGGGAGACAAATTTGTTGGAGATTGGAGATGTTGATTTGAGATACGGTATATTTGGAAACTGACGTCATTTGAGTTTAATACCAACTAAACCATAAGTAAATGAAGTATTTACAAACAACCATTTCAAAAAACAATATTATTCAAAAAGTTGAAAATGACAATTCTGAGTTTTTAGATTGTAGTGATATTATATTGAGTTGGAAAAATGCTTTAAATCTAAAAAAAGAGAACTTAGAAACTGGTGAAATTGGTTTAAGGAATCCACAAATTGGGGCTATTTATTCAATTTTATCTCATTGGACACATTCAAATGAAATTGGTACAGTGGTGATGCCTACTGGGACAGGAAAAACTGAAACAATGCTATCTGTTTTAGTACTGGCACAAGTCCAAAAACTATTAATCATTGTTCCAACAGACCCATTAAGAAAGCAAATTTCTGAAAAATTTATAAATCTTGGACTTTTAAGTAAACTTGGATTGTTGAATTCAAATTATTTATTCCCAGTAGTTGGGGTAATAAAATCAAATTTTAGTACAGAAGAAGATGCTAACTCATTTTTCAAGAAATGTAATGTAATTGTTGCAACAGCAAATATTATTTCAAGAGTTGCTAATCAATATTTACAAGTACTAAAAAATAACTTGACAAATATTTTCATTGATGAAGCTCATCACTCAGAAGCAACCACTTGGAATAATTTTAGAGATAATTTAAAAGACAAAAAAATAATTCAATTTACCGCAACACCATTTAGGAACGACAACAAAATGTTGGGTGGTAAAATAATTTTTAACTATCCACTAAGAAAAGCCCAAGAAGAAGGTTACTTTCAGAAAATCAATTTTACCAAACTACATCAATATGGTAATCAAATAGAAAAAGATAATGCAATAGCAATAGCTGCAATAAGTCAATTAAAAGAAGATAAAAAAATATTTCCTCATATACTTTTAGCAAGAGTTGGGACTACAAAAAGGGCAAATGAAGTTTATGAAATCTATAAATTATTTACTGAGTTTAGAGTAGTTAAAATCCACTCACAACTACTAACAAAAGAAAAAACAGAAATCTACAATAAGATTATTAGCAAAGAAATTGATGTAATTGTTTGTGTAGATATGCTTGGGGAAGGCTTTGACTTACCCGAACTGAAAATTGCGGCTTTCCACGATATAAGAAAAAGTTTACCTATAACATTACAATTTATTGGAAGATTCACGAGAACTAAATATGACGAGCAATTAGGTAATGCCACAATAATTGCAAACTTAGCAGATTTAGAGGTTGCAAATGAATTAGAGGACTTATACGCACAAGATGTAGATTGGAATATTTTATTACCAAATATTAGCCAAAACAGAACACAGAAAGAAGTAGATTTATATGAGTTCTTAAATGGCTTTTCAAATTTAGAAGGTTTTCCATTGTCTATTCAAAGTTTAAAACCAGCACAAAGCACAGTTGTTTTTAAAAACAACACAGATACTTGGTTTCCTTCAAATTTTGAGAAAGGTTTACAAAATATAGATAGTTATGATTTAATTCGTCATAGCATAAATCCAAAGAACAAAACATTGATAATATTAACTGCAAAAAAGAATCTAAAAGATTGGGTTAGTAGTGAGAATATTTTTGACTTCTCTTGGAATTTATACATAGTATTTTGGGAGACAAAAAAGAACTTACTATTTATTCATAGTTCAGACACAAAAAGTTTGCATATAGAATTAGCAAAAGCGATAATTGGAGAAGAGGCTCAAATTATAAATGGTGAAAATGATGGTGCAATTTTTAGGGTTTTAAGCGGTATAAAAAGATTAAAGCTTCAAAATGTTGGGCTTGTAGAAGTTTTAGGTAAGCTTATTCGTTTTCAGATGCGAGTTGGTTCTGACATTGAAGCTGCATTAAGCCAGACACAAATCAACAATTCTAAAAAATCATTCATTTTTGGAAGTGGTTACGAGAATGGAGAAGACGATAATATTGGATGTTCTTACAAGGGTCGTATTTGGTGTAAACGAAAGACTAATTTGGTTGAATTTATTAATTGGTGCAAAAAGTTAGGGAATAAAATAACGGATAAAAATATAGATAGTGAAGAAGTTTTAAAAGGTACACTAATGCCAAAAGCATTAAAACAAAGGCCTAATTTATTCCCATTTTGTATAGATTGGAGCGAAGAATTTTACTTAAATTCAGAATTGCGATACTCATTTGTCATTGATAATATTAACTACGATTTTTATAACATCAGTTTAGTATTGATAAATCCTTCAGAAACTGGCAATATAAAATGCGGATTTGAAGTAGATAATAAATTAATTTTAGAATTGGAATTAGAAATCTATACAAATTTTCAAAACTTTGGCGATTATAAATTTATAAAAATTAACCCAAAAACAGATGCAATTATAAAATTTGGTACACAAGAAAAAAATATTGAAAAATATTTTTATGAAAATCCTCCTGTAATCTGGTTTGCTAACGGTGATTTTTTAGAAGGGAACAATTATATTGAATTAAAAACTTTAATTAATCCATTCAATAAAGAACAAATAATTACTTGGAATTGGTCTGGAATAGATTTAAGTGTTGAAGCACAAGGTGTAAAACCTAAAAAAACAAATTCAATACAATTTAGGAGTTTAGAAATTTTAAAACAGTTAGATTATGATATTATCTACGATGACGATGGTTCAGGCGAAATTGCAGATATTGTAACAATTAAAGTTTTAGGGGAAAAAATAGAAGTTGAACTTTACCACATAAAATATTCAAAAAGTGGAAAAATTGATAGTCAAATTTCAAATTTATATGAAGTATGCGGACAAGCACAAAAATCTGTAAATTGGAAATTCAAGAAAAGTAAAGAGTTTTTAGACCATTTATTAAGAAGGGAAATCAAAAAAGATAAAACAGAAAGCTGTTCAAGGTTTGAGAAAGGAACAAGGGATGATTTAATTAAAGTCTTAAAGTTAGTTCATAATAGAATCCCTATAATCTTTAAAGTATTCATAATTCAACCAAGTATTTCGCAAGCAACTGTGACGGAACAACAATTAACTTTACTTGGTGTCACAGAAAATTATTTATTAGAAAGGGCAATGATTAATTTGAAAGTAATAGGAAGCTTATAAAATAAATCATTAAACAGAAAGTTTACCAAAGTAGAAAACAATCTCTACTTTGGTAAGTTTTTTCAACTCAAATTTTCATATTTACCCTCCTACTTCAAAACCTTAATCTTAATATCTTTAAAATAGGCGATGCTTTTGGGGTCGTGGCCTTGTAGGGCAACCGTACCCGAACTCAATCTTTTTAGTCCACGGTTTTCGGGGAGGGTGTCAGGCTCGGTGTAATCAACCGCTACTTTATCATCAATTTTTATGATGATGTGCTTGTCTTGCACAATGATATGGTATTCGTACCACTCGTTGTCTTTCGCAAAGTTTTCTTTCACATCATTTATGCCATACAAACTTCCCGTTTTACGCCAGTCGGTGTGGGTTTGATTTACTTGCACTTCGTAGCCTTTTTCGGGCCAGCCTTTTGCCTGATACGCCGTGTGAATAAATATACCAGAGTTTGAGCCAGGGAGCGTTTTGGCTTTTAGTTTAAACTCAAAATTCTTAAAATCGTGGTTGCCAACTTTGCCTTCGTAGAATAAGTGGGCTCGTTCGCCCGCTACTTTTATTGTTCCGTCTTCGATAGAAAATGTGGCGGGGTGGTCTTCGTTTATTTTCCAGCCGTCAAACGATTTGCCATCAAAAAGCGAAACCCAACCTTTTTCTTTTTTCTGCGAAAAGGCCAAACTGACCGACAACAACAAACACAACAATACTGATAGTTTTTTCATGATTAAAATTGATTCGTAGGATTGAATATTAGTTTAAAGACCCTAATTTACGAATACATTTTTATCTAACGTTGTGCTTTCTGATAATAATTGTTTGAATTGGTTTACTAAGTTTTACAATTTCTACATGAGGAAAGTGACCTCCCCAGCCCTGCTCCATTGGGGAGAGCTGGGGAGGTATTTTTAGTTTCCCCTCCTTTTTAAGGAGGGGAAATTTTTAACCAATATATACTATCATCGGCAAGATTTTGCAGGGCTAACCCAATTTAATATTTTCAACTCAAATTTTCCGATTTTAGACTATAAACAACCAGTCCAGTTACCAAAAGCGGCAGTGAAAAAAGACTAAAAAGCATCTGAATACTCAGACCAGCATCAGACAAAACCCCAAAAAGTGTTGGCCCAAGAATAGCCCCCATACGCCCTACGCCTATTGAAAAACCAACGCCAGTCGTGCGAATTTCGGTCGGATAAACCCTCGAAATTGTTGGGTACATACCATTGAAACCACCTTGAACGAAGATTCCGATGAAGAAAATCATGACAAACATCATGGCCGTATTGAGCGTAAAATTTCCATAAATCAGCATCACGGCAAAGGCCAAAAGCATAAAACTCAAGACAGTTTTTTTCAAGCCCAATCGGCCAGCGACCCAACCCATCGAAGCCGTGCCGATGGCCGCTCCTGCATTGAGTGCGATACCTACGTAAGTAGCCATTTCAAAAGGTAAACCAGCTTCTTTGGCAATGTTTGGCACCCAACTCATGAGCGTGTAGAGCGTCAAGAAACCAAAGAAAATAGCCACCCAAACTTTAAAAGTAGAATTTCGGTAAGCTGGCTTGAATAATTCTTTTATCGGGGCGGCTGTTTGTTCGGTAGGTTTTTGTGGCAATGCTTTGATGCCATCGTGGCCCATTTTTGTGAGCAAATCATTGATTTTTTGTTGAGCGTTTTCGGGTTGTTTTTTTGCCAAAAACTCCAACGAATCGGTCATGTAAACAAACACTCCGATAAGCATCAACAACGAAATACCGCCCGCAAACAAAAAGGCAAATCGCCAACCGAATTCGGGAATGGCGTAGGCACAGAAAAAGCCCGTAAAAATTGCCCCAACTGGCCAACCAGCCTGCACCAGTCCGACGTTGAAATCTCGGTTTTTATTGTTTGAAAACTCCGAAGCCGTGGCGGCCATCGTTGGTAAAATTCCACCAATACCCAAGCCAGTGAGGAAACGTAAGAGTAATAATTGTGTATAACTCGTGCAGAAAAACACCAATAACATTCCGCTCGTAATGAAAGTCAAAGAAATAAGAAAAACCTTGCGGCGGCCAAGTTTATCGCCCAATGGAGCGAGCAAAAATGCCCCTGCCATCATACCCGTCAAACCCGCACTAAAGACATAGCCCATTTCGGTTTTCGTCAGTCCCCATTCCTTCGTAATATCTGAGCCAGAAAACGACACCACCAGCACATCAATGCCATCGTTCATGTTTAGCACAAAGCAAATAGCCACGATTATGATTTGAAAAGTACTCATCGGGCTATTATCAATGAGATTTTTGAAGCGGTTTTGTAGGTCTGAATAGGTCATAGAGGTATTTAGAATCAAACCGCAAAAATGCTTCATTTCAAATAAATAAGCTATTTTCTGAATAAAATATATTTTCTTTGCGGCTTATTATATTATTGCTTTGGTTTTTGTGTTTGTATTTAGCTGATTAACAAGCATTTCTAAAACAAAACAATCATTTAATCATAGATTTTCATGCGTAGTGCATTTTTAAATAAACCCAACGAAATTTTGTTAGAAGACATCAAAATTCCCGAGCCAAAGTTCGGTGAAGTGCGGGTTCGTTTATCGAAAGTGGGTATCTGTGGCTCGGATGTGCATTTGTTTTTGGGGCATCGTTTATTGGCCAACCCAACCATTATTGGTCATGAGGGTTTAGGGTTTATTGATAAAATCGGAGAAGGCATAAGCAATCGAAGCATTGGAGAAAGAGTGGCCATCGAACCCAATATTCCGTGCCGAAAATGCCAATATTGCCTAAGTGGACGAGGAAATATTTGCACCAATAAGCGAGTAATCGGACTAACCGAAGCAGGTTGTTTTGCCGAATACATCACGCTACCTGCCGATTTTGCATGGAAAATCCCCGAAGAAATCAGCGACGAAGATGCAGTTGTCCTTGAGCCAACCGCCGTTGCGGTGCATGCTCTTTTTAGCACAAAAACCAAACCTGGCGATACCATTGCAGTCATTGGGCTGGGAGCAATCGGGCTGCTGCTTACGCATTTGGCACTTTCGTTGGGTTATAGGGTTTTTGTAAGCGAACTCAATGCGGCAAAATTAAAAATCGCTACTGATTTGGGAGCAACGGCCATTTCTCCGACTGGCGATTTGGAAACTCAAACAACAGAATTATCGAAAATTTGGTTAGAAAATAATGTTTCGGCGGTTTTTGAATGTGCTGGGTCGTCACATACTGCTTCGCTGGCTACGGCAGCTGCACCTCGTGGCTCTGAGATTGTTTTAGTAGGGCTTTCGGGAAATTTAGCAACTTTCACCCCTCTAAAAATCGCCCGTGAAGGTATCCAGATTGTACCTTCCATCATCTACGACCACCCTTTTGATTTTGCCCGAGCCTTACAACTGATTCGCTCAAATATCATTCGTCCGAGTTTTATTATATCGAGCTATGCGTCTTTAGAAAACCTTCAAAGTGCTTTAGAGCTGGCCGCCACAGGAAACGAAAGTAAAATAGTAGTAAATATTACAGCATAATGAGTCAAACTAACAGCGTTTTTATTCTTACCCTTGCTATTATTGGCGTAGGATTCTTTCTAAAAAAATATAATTTCATTACAGAAAAGGAGGGAAAAACTATCTCAAAGTTTTTGATGCACACTACTTTTCCTGCCTTGATGATTGTCTCAACGGCTCGTGTAAAGCTTGATACTTCACTTTTTCTGATTCCGCTATTTTGTATTATTTTTTGCACAATTATGATTGCCGTTGCGTGGATTTGGTTTACCAAATATCCCAATGATTTACGTGGCGTACTGACAATGGGAGCGGGCGGACTAAATGTTGGTCTTTTTGGTTTCCCGATTATCGAGGGGCTTTTCGGGAAAGAAGCGATGGTATATGCCGTGATGTTTGATATTGGCAATACAATTATGACTTTCGGCGTGGTTTATCCGATTGGTAGTTATTTTTCGGCCAATCATAAAGGTTTGCCCGAATTTGGCACTTTAATGAAGAAAATCTTTCGTTTACCTCCTGTTTTGGGAATGGTTATCGGGCTACTTATCAATGTATCAGACATCGAAATGCCTACCTTATTCTTTGATTTCTTAGATACAATTGCCAAAGCAAATAAGGCTCTGGTGCTGCTTTTGATGGGAATTTACTTAAGTTTTGAACTAAATAAAAAACAAATGATAGCCATCTCGAAAGTACTGGTTATTCGCTACGCTGTCGGAATATTATTTGTGTTGGGAATTTACTTTAGCTTATCGCACGATAGTTTATTATATGCGGTCTTGATTGTTTGCGTAATGCTTCCTTCTGGTATGACAATCTTACCTTTTTCTGATGAGCTCAACTATGATTCTCGCATTGCAGGAACATTGGTTAATATTTCTCTCCTTATTAGTTTTGTGCTAATGTGGGGATTGGTTTTGGGACTACACTTGAATTAATTTTGTAACACAATTCTCCGAATTGCTCCAATACAGCACAATTCGGAGAATTATGCTACGACATTATATTTTGAATTCGACAAATTCATGGATATATTTGGCTTATCCAAACTAAGCCTAAACATGAAAAACTTCATCAAAACGCTGCTTATTTCTATCATAAGCATTTCTACCTTTGCCCAAACAATTAACATCAAGATTCTGCAACAGCCCGTCGAGGTTTATAAAGATAAATGGGGCGTTTCGCATATTTATGCCCAAAATGAGCATGATTTGTTCGTCACACAAGGCTATGTGGCGGCTTCTGACCGACTTTTTCAGCTCGAAATGTGGCGAAGACAAGCCACTGGCACAGTAGCCGAACTGCTGGGCGAACGTGAACTAAAGCGAGATATTGGCACAAGATTATTTAAGTTTCGGGGAAATCTAACGGCCGAATTACAGCATTATCATCCACGAAGCAAACAAATCATTGAGGCTTTTGTAGCAGGAATAAACGCCTACATTTCCGAAGCTCGACAAAAACCTGACGACCTTCCTTTTGAATTTAAGTTGCTCAACACTCTACCCGATTTCTGGACACCCGAAGTGGTCATTAGCCGCCATCAAGGGCTTTTGAGCAACATCGAAGACGAAATCAATAATGCACGTTTGGTAAAGATTTTAGGAGCTGATAAAATGCGAGAATTATCGTGGTTTCACCCAAAAAATTCAGACAATGAACCCAACCTCGAACTCGATAAAATGCTTGATAACGATGTGCTTTTTGAGCATATTTTAGAATATTACGAAGCGTTTAGAGCTCCTCTAAAATTCCCAAAACCAGATAATAAAGTAGGTTTGCTCGACGATTTTCAAGATTGGTACAAAGACGAAAAAGATAATGTTGGCTCAAATAACTGGATAGTTTCGGGTAAACTCACCGAAAGTGGTTATCCTATGCTGGCAAATGACCCGCATAGAGCCCAATCTACACCTTCGCTGCGTTATTGGGTGCATTTGCACGCTCCAAATTGGAATGTCATTGGTGGTGGCGAACCAACTTTACCAGGGGTTTCGATTGGTCATAATGAATACGGTGCTTGGGGTTTGACCATTTTTGAAACCGACAACGAAGACCTGTATGTTTACGAAACTAACCCTAAAAACCCAAATCAATATAAATATAAAGGTGTTTGGGAAACCATAAAAGTCATTTCGGACACTATAAAAGTCAAAGGACAAGCCCCAAAAATAGTTCAATTAAAATATACCCGACACGGGCCAGTTGTTTTTGAAGATGCCAAAAACAATCATTTATATGCCGTTCGGGCGGGTTGGCAAGAAGTAGGTTGTGCTCCATATTTGGCCAGTTTACGCATGAATCAAGCCAAAAGTTGGGAAGAGTTTCGCAAAGCTTGCACGTTTAGCCGCATTCCAGGTGAAAACATGATTTGGGCAGATAAAAAAGGACATATCGGCTGGCAAGCGGTGGGTATCTCGCCGATTCGTAAAAATTGGTCGGGCTTAGTACCAGTGCCGGGCGATGGCCGTTATGAATGGGGCGGCTATTTACCTATTGAGCTTTTACCCAATAAATTCGACCCAGTAGAGGGTTTTGTGGCTACGGCCAATAATAATCTCACTCCTAATAATTTCCCGAACCGAAATGCTATCGGTTGGCGATGGGCAAATCCTGTACGTGCCAATCGTATTGAAGAAGTTTTGGCTTCGGGTAAAAAGCACACTTTAGAAGAATTTGCCTTGTTACAAAACGACTATGTTTCGCTTACGGCTCGTGTGTTAGTTCCGATGTTAAAAAGATTACCGATTGATGAAAAATATCGCAGCCTCAAATCAAAACTCGAAAACTGGGACACTTTTGAACTCAGTCCAGAATCGACCAACGCCACGGTTTATGTAGAATGGGAAAGTTTATTACAAAAGGCGGTTCATAAACTGGCCGTTCCCGAAAAAGCCCAAAAATACATGAAGTCAATTCCAACCAAACGCCTGACCGATTGGCTCGTGACTCCTCCACCATTTTTAGGGGCAAATCCATTGCTAAGTCGAGATTCGATTTTGATTGCGTGCTTCAAGCAAGCGGTTGATAATATTACCGCCAGACTGGGGAAAGACGAAAGCCAATGGCAATATGGCCAAGCTAATAATAAACATATCAAACTAACACACGCCCTTTCTGACTGGGTAACCGACCCCGCTTTGAAAGCTAAAATTAATCTTGGTCCAATTCCTCGGGGTGGTTATGGCGAAACCGTTAATAATTCAAGCAATAACCTCAACCAAACACACGGAGCATCTTTCAAAATAATTGTCGATACCGAAAATTGGGACAGAACTCTGGGCATAAATAATCCTGGTCAATCAGGCGACCCACGCTCGGAGCATTATGGAGATTTATTTAATTTATGGGGAACTGGCGGTTATTTTCCAGTCTATTTCACGAAATCAAAAATCGTAGCGGTTTCGGAGAAAGTTTTGATTTTGAAGCCGTGAGAAAATAATACTTTTACTATCATCCCAACGGGATGAAATATCGGTAGCTGATTAAATGATGAAAAAATACACATGCCGTAGGTATGTAACATTATATGTTGTGTTACATACCTACGGCATGTATAAAGACTTTTAAATTTCGTTTTTTCTACGGCGGCGGCCGACCGTCAATATTCAACTCCTAACGGAGTACATAAATTCTACGTAGAATATGTATCACGACTTCAATATTTCCCTCACCACTCTTTCACCCGAGCGAATTGCTCCGTCGATGTAGCCATTCCATACATCAGAGGTTTCCGTTCCTGCCCAGTGAATATTGCCGACTGGCTCACGGAGTGCTTTTCCGAGCGATGTCCACGCTCCCGTAGGCATAAGGCCAGCGTAGCACCCACGAGTAAATTCTTCAGCCGCCCAACTGTGGTCGATGTAAGTAATCGGATTTCGGGCTTTTTCGCCATAAAACTTAGCAAATGAATCCAAAATCGAAGTCTTTCGCTCTTCTTCTGATAAATTTGAAAACGCTTTTGCTTGATTTCCCAACACAAAACCCATCATTATTCCTTTGCTTCCATCTTTGGGTGAATTATCAAAAGTCACCGTCGTATAACCTTCATTAGTAGCCGATAAGCCATTTAAACCCGCTTCTCGCCAAAAGGGTCTGTCATAAATCGCATACGTTTTCCAGACCGTTCCCATTGGTATTCGTTGAGTAAGTTGTTCACGATTAGCTGGCATAAGTGGAAAATAATTGATTCGGCCAGCCAACGTTGGCGGAAGTGTCACTACAACTTTTTTTGCCAAAAACTCAAAACCCTCACCTTTAACAGTCACAATATCATTTTCCTGTGAAATACTTCTTACGACCGAATTTAACCTGATTTTATCTTTGAAAGTTTCGGCTAAACGCAAAGCGGGCTGCGATGCTCCGCCCAAAATGCGTTCTTCTTGAGCTCCATTTTTTACGTTCATCAAGGTATCTAAATCTCGCCCCGATTTTGTGTAGAAAAGTGCATGAAGCATCGAAACTTCATTAGGGTCGGCTGCCCAAATAGCTTCGGCAGCGAGTTTAAACATAATTTTAGCAGTCTTGAAACTCATTTGCTTATCCATCCAAGTGGCCAAAGTCATAGAGTCATAATATTCCGCATTAAGCGACTCCCACGGTTTTTCTAAATCAATGGTTTTTGAGAGTTTATTCATTCGCTTGATGGCAAAATCTAAACTCAGCAACGAACCAATCGGCAACGGAGGAATCAGCCCTTTGTAGCGTTTTACCTTTCCATTGAAAAGCAAGGTACTTTTTCCTTCATCATAAGTCGGGAAAGTCTGTACGCCAAATTCTTTGGCCAAGGCACAGATTTTATCTTGCGTTGGCCCAACCCAAGCCGCTCCTAAATCTAAATATGTGCCATCATCATAATACTTCGTATAAACTCGCCCCCCGACCCTATCACGAGCTTCGAGCAGTAAAACATCTTTTTCGGCTTTGAGGAGTTCACGGGTTGCGGTCAGGCCAGCGTAGCCAGCCCCAATGACAATGGCATCGTAGATTTTCATTTTTTTAGGTTTTAGAAATCAGGTTTTGGGAGTTAGATGTGTTTAATCAGAAATTTAGCAAATAAATTCTGTAAAAACCTAACTCCTAAAACCTAATTCCTACTCTCCTCCTTAAAACCTCTTTAAAACCAATTCACTCACTGTTTGTCCGATTGATAGTGAAGAAGTAGCCGCTGGCGATGGTGCATTACAAACATTGATGGCTTGTTGGTTCTCAAAAATCGCAAAATCATCTACCAACCCACCTTCACGGTCGCAGGCTTGAGCTCTCACACCCGCTGCACCCGCTACGAGGTCATCCGACTGAATTTCAGGAATTAATTCTTGCAAAGCTTTTGTAAAAGCCGCTTTCGAGAACGAACGATACATTTCGCCCAAACCCGTTTGCCAATATTTGGCCGCTACTTTCTGGAATCCTGGCCAAGCGAGGGTTTCAAATAATTCCTTGAAATTAATATCTAATTTCTTGTACCCTTCTCTACGGAAAGCCAAAACTGCATTTGGCCCTGCTTCTACGCCACCGTGAATCATGCGAGTAAAATGCACCCCCAAAAATGGGAAGTTGGGGTCAGGAACTGGATAAATGAGATTCTTAACAAGGTATTGTTTTTCGGGTTTTATCTCAAAATATTCGCCTCTAAATGGCGTGATTCTGAGGTTATTAGCACGCTCATCGGTCATTTGTCCAACTTTGTCAGAGTAAAGCCCTGCACAGTTTACGACTAATTTTGTTTCGTAGGTATTTTTTGAAGTTTTTATAACCGAAACTCCGTTTTTTGTAGAAATTCCTTCAACTTTTTCATTAAAAGCAATTTCTCCGCCCAATTTCTGAGTTTTAGCTAAGTATTTTTTGCAGACATCCGTGTAATCAATGATACCCGTTTGCGGTACAAAGAAGCCCTTCAAGCCTTTTACATGTGGCTCATATTCTTTCAATTGTTCCGACGAAAGCATCTTGAAACCATCTAAGCCATTTTGTTTTCCACGCTCAAAAAGCCCATCCAAAATCGAAATTTGTTCGGGTTGTGTGGCTACCACGATTTTTCCGCAAAGGTCATATTTAATGTCTTCTTTTTGGCAAAAATCCAGTAGCATATCGTAGCCACGAATACAATTCGTTGCTTTTAGGCTACCTGGCTTATAATAAAGCCCAGAGTGAATCACGCCACTATTATGACCTGTTTGGTGTTTGGCTACTACATCTTCTTTTTCGATGATAAGCAATTTCAAACTTGGGTTTTGCTCTTTTATACGCAAAGCAGTGGCAAGCCCAACGATACCTCCACCGATTACTGTTACATCATAAATCATTTTTTACAATTAAAAATTGAGAATTAAGAATTAAGACGGGGTCGCCCGTGCGATTAAGAATTATTTACATATTTCCGAACTCAAAATCGACATTGTTATCAATAGATATTTATTTTAAAATATATTTTCAAAGAAAAAACTGAGAAATCAACTTGAACTAAATGAAATTTCTAACACATTTATCTCATAATTCATATCTAATAACTCATAATTATTGGCCTTTCATTTAAAAAGTACAATTTTTCTTGGCGAATTGAATTACCAAACTTAAATTTGTGCAAATTTAACGACAACATTCAGACATGAAAAAGTTTAGTGTTTTATTATTTGCAGTAGCAGCGGTTTCGTTGGCTTCATGCGATTATCAAAAAACCAATGTTATTGAGCAAAAAGACGTTCGTCAAGGCGATGAGTGGGTTTACGGTGTAAGTCCAGATTCGGCAGCACGTCAATTAAAAAATAAATATACAGCTAATCCTGAGCTTGAAAAACGTACACAGGCAATTCAAGAAAAATTTTTCGGTTTAGGAAAGTCTAACGAAGGTGCATAATTACCTCAAATGATTTAGCTTATCAGTAGGCGGTTTACAGTTTATCATAGCATTTTGATGCTACATATACTGTAATATGCCTATTTTTTATTTTTTAATATCTCGTGATGCCAAAGCATCATTCAAAACGAAACTTCAAAAATGAACATAGCATTAGTTACAGGTTCGGCAGGTTTAATTGGTAGTGAATCAGTTGCCTTTTTTGCCGAAAAATTTGATTTAGTAATCGGTATCGACAATAATCTTCGTTCATACTTCTTCGGAGCAGAAGCTTCTACCGACTGGAATCGCAAAGGTTTGGAAGAAAAATACAGTAATTACCGTCACTATAAAGCAGATATTCGTTCGGAAGAAGAAATCGGTAAAATCTTTGAAGAATACGGTGCTGACATTAAACTCGTTGTTCATACGGCCGCACAACCAAGCCACGACTGGGCTGCCCGTGAGCCATTTACTGACTTTACGGTAAATGCCAACGGTACACTCGTAATGCTCGAATCAACTCGTAAATATTGCCCAGAAGCGGTATTTATCTTTACTTCAACCAATAAAGTTTATGGCGATACGCCTAATTACTTACCTTTGGTAGAATTAGAAACTCGTTGGGAAATCGACCAAAACCACCCATATTTTGCCAATGGTATCGATGAATTGATGTCAATCGACCACTCGAAACACTCAGTTTTTGGTGCATCGAAAGTAGCAGCTGACGTAATGGTACAAGAATATGGCAGATATTTCGGCATGAAAACTGCGGTTTTCCGTGGTGGATGTCTGACTGGTCCAAATCACTCGGGAGCTCAATTGCATGGTTTCTTGGCCTATTTAATGAAATGTGCTATTACAGGCAATCACTACACGATTTTCGGTTATAAAGGAAAGCAAGTACGTGATAATATCCATAGCTGGGATTTAGTGAATATGTTCTGGCATTTTTACCAAAACCCTCGTGCAGGAGAAGTGTATAATGCGGGTGGCGGACGCTTCTCGAACTGCTCAATGCAAGAAGGAATTGCAATTTGTGAAGAAATTACGGGCAACAAAATGAGTTACAGCTATGCCGAAGATAATCGCAGTGGCGACCACATTTGGTATATTTCTGACCTTACGAAGTTCAAAAATCACTACCCAGAATGGACTTGGAAATATGATTTAAAAACTACGCTTACACAGATGTACGATAACATCAGCAAGCGAGTATAAATGTCTGTACCAAAGGTTACGCACCACGGGTCTGACATTAGTTATGCACCGCAGATTTGACAATTTTCGCCTCTACGAAACGTCAGACCTGCGGTGCAGACGTTTTAATCCTACCAATCTTAGCGTTCTATCTAAGATTTTATGTATTTTTGTACCTTTATTACCATCATTATTTGGGTAATGCAAGTTTGAATCTGTTAATTTTTGAAAACCGCAATCAATGAAGCTAAGCGTTGTAATTCCTGCCTATAACGAGGAAGAAAGTATCTCCGAAACCCTCAGAAGTTTATACAATACTTTAAAGAAATACGATATTCCGCACGAAATCTGGGTGACGAATGATAACTCAAAAGACAATACGTTGGGCGTTTTGCAAGAATTACAGAAAGAAATCCCCAGCTTAGTTTTTGAAACAAACAAAGGGCCAAATGGCTTTGGCTATGCCGTACGTTATGGTTTAGAACGTTTTTCGGGCGATTGCGTGGCGGTTTTTATGGCCGATATGTCGGACGACCCAGAAGATTTGGTAAAATACTACAAAACTATGCTCGCCGAAAACGTTGATGCGGTTTTTGGTAGCCGTTGGATAAAAGGCGGAAAAGTAATTGATTATCCAGCAGTCAAGAAAATCATCAATCGAGTTGCTAATTTTATTATAAAAATGGTGATTGGTATCAAGTATAACGATACAACCAATGCCTTTAAACTTTATAAGCGTGAAACAATGGAAGGCTTAAAACCTTTTCTTTCACCACACTTTAATCTAACGGTTGAGCTTCCACTCAAAACGATTGTTCGTGGATATTCTTACAGCGTAGTACCGAATAGCTGGACTAACCGAAAATACGGCGAGTCAAAACTCAAAATCAAAGAAATGGGTAGCCGCTACTTCTTTATTTTGGTGTATTGTTTTGTAGAAAAATTCTTCTCTCGTGGAGATTACATGAAGAAATAATTAAATAATACGTTTCCTACGTTCTTTCAAGTAACCCTAATAAGACGGCAGGTTTTTATCATCTATGAAGAAAATCTTGACATGGCAAATTGATAGTCTTTGGCTAAAATTTGCTTATTTATTATTGCTAATAGTTCTTTTATTTCCTTATTATCAAATCTCAAATATACCGAGTGCGGGTATTGATAATTCGTGGCGAATAGCTTTAGAAATGGCATACCAAAAAGGTTTAATTTTCGGCAAAGACATTATTTATACCTATGGCCCACTCGGCCGACTCACGCAACGAATTTCAATCGAAACAAGCAACCTTCAATTCTTTCTTTTTGATGTTTTCTGCTTCGGAAATGTAGGTTTTCTACTTTATCATTTATTACCCAAACCTCTCAAATTCTATCAATTACTTGCACATTTTGGCATTTTCTTGCTTATTTCTTCCATTTATGGTGAATGGCAGAGCTTTTTACTTTTCTATATTAGTATTTTTTCGGGTCTTTTGTTTCTAAAAAAACAAAATCATTGGTTGCTTATTCATGCAATTACGATGGGCGTAATCAATTTTTACATCAAGGCCAATTATGGGGTTATCGCCCTCGGATTTGTTTTCATTTTATTATTCTACACCTTTTTCTCGAAAAGATTATCACTCAAAAACCTATTGCTATACTTTTTCGGAAGCACTATTTTATTAATATCTTTAGCATTTGCATTGAAAGTTGACCTAATCGCTTACTTTTTTTCAAGCATCGAAATAATAAAAGGATACAATGAATCGCAGTCGATTTTTCCTGCTGATAGGCTTCGTGCAGTGGCATCTTCTTATATTATTTTTGTGCTATTCATTTTGGTTTTTGTGACGTTTATCTTACGAAAACTCATAAAAAAAGATTTTTCATACGCTGCTCTTGATTCTTTTTTCATACTCGGCTGTGTAGGCGTTTGTTCGTTTGTGCTTATCAAATATGCCTTTGTTCGAGCCGACGATGGACACTTGATGTCCTTTGTACGTAGTGCTTGCTTGCCGTTTTTGCTAATGTGCAGTTTTAATAGCGAAAGATGGCTTAAATTAAGCGGGTGGATATTAGTTTCGCTAAACCTGATCAGCTATCTTGTTTTTTATCAGCCTATTTACGGCCAATTTTCCATTTCGATAATTGATAATTTGCGTACAAAAAGCTTTATTTTACCCGAATATTTCAAAGAAATTTCAAAAAAAAATACACCACACTACAACTTTACTTACCCGAAAGAGGTCTTAGAGATAATTGGTAATAAAACCATCGATTTAGTGCCTAACGAAACCTCAGAAATTTACCTAAATAAACTCAATTATAATCCTCGCCCGATTATGCAATCCTATCAGGCGTATAATGAATATTTAGACAAAAAGAATCAAGAAAAATACCTTTCGACTACCGCACCCGACTATGTAATTTATGGCATCGAAAGCACCGATAATAAATATGCAGTTGGCGATGAAACCCTCACGCTGCTTGCTCTTTTGCAACGCTATGAACCAATAAACATCTGGTCGAATCGTTTGTTATTAAGAAAGAAAGAGCAAACCAAAACTTTAAGGTTAGTAAGGCAACAAAGCATCGTTTGGGAAATGGGCAAACCATTTGCTCTCAACTCAGCAATCAAAGCTGATTCATCTGGTCGAAAGATGCTTTCTGTTATTAAAGTAAAAACCACATACAACTGGTTCGGGAAATTACTAAATTTGTTCTTTCAGCCGCCCCACCTCAATATGGAGCTTGCCACCAAAAACGAAAAAACAATTTATCGAACCGTACCAATTTTATTGAATAAAGGTCTGATTGTCAATGCAAAAATGGATAGTGTAACGGACGTAAAGCAGTTTTTTAAAACTGGTTCGGTTGAAAATAAAGAGATAAAAAGCGTAAAATTTGACGAAATTCTGAGAAGAAAAGCGGGCTTTGACAATAAAATTGAAATTTTAGAAGAATTCTACGAATTAAAATAAGCAATATGAGACGTTTGAAAATAGTTCTTTTAGTATGTTTTGCCTTTATATTAACTGGCAGAAACACATCAAATGCTCAAAAATATGTATGTCACGGTATCTTAAATTTAGATTCTGACCCCAACAACGCCATTCCTGTCATGAATAAGTTGGTAGCAGCGGGCTGCAATGCTACCATGCTCACCGTACACTGGGAGCGAGTGTATCCACAACCAAACTCCAAGCCTAATTTTACCCAACTCGACAATCAAATTAATCACGCAGTCAATAATTTGGGTATAAAAGTAGCGATCCGCATACATCTCGGCCGAAATTATGGTCTTACGAAGGGTTTTTGGGAGGAAGAAGAAGCTGTTAAAGATTTTAGAGGAAAAGTTCTCACTAATTACTACGATAATAACCATTTTAGTTTTGCCCATCAGCCATCGGTCGATAAAGCAACGGGATTTGTGAAGGAAGTCTGTGAACGATACAAAAACCTCCAAAAAAGTGGCAAAATCATTTATATTTCGGTGGTAAACACCCCCCAGCAGGAGTTAGGGTTTACGTATCAAAACCAACAATGGCCTGAGAGAGAATACGTAGCTCTTTTCGACCACTCCAAGTGGGCCATGATAAAATTTAAAGATTGGGCAAGAGAAAAATATACAACTATTCGCACCTTAAATACTTACTGGGGCACAAATTATAAAAGTTTTTTGGAAGTTGAGCCTTATGTAAATTGGTGGAACATAAACGATTCGTTTAGAGGGCGTCGAGGAAAAGACTGGTATGTTTTTCGTCATTTGATGATAAAAAACTATTATGACCAAATCATTAAAACTATCAAATCGGTTGAGCCTTCCTATAAGGTAGCATGTGAGTATGGTGGCGTAGCCGATAACCTTACCTTGCTTCGTAATACTTTTGCTTTTAAGAACCTATCTGACAACGCCGACTTCATAAAAACTTCCATCGAAGGCTTTCAGGGAGACCTAATTTTTAGTAATACCAAACCCAACCAAAAAGCTTATACCGAAGTAGCTTTTTTTGACCTTCCAACGGCCGATAACCTCAAAAATTACAGTAAACGAGCTGTTGAATATGATTGTGAGTTTATTATGCTGATTATTGAGTCAAACGTTCAGTCTGAGTATGAAAAGATTCTACCTGCTGTGCAAGAAGCGGTCAAGGGTTTGAGCCGTCCTATTGCTCCAGTTGCTTTCTCTGATTCGGTAAAATACCGTCTTTCACAGTTGACCGATAGCCAAGATTTAGTAATTAATGACTGGAAAACAAGGTCGGACAATGGTAAAAAGAAAATAAAAGTAATTTTGGAAGAAGATTTAATTACCGAAAATAAGAAAATAGAGAACCCTTTACCTGATATTGTGGAAACAACGCCTATCGTCACTCCTCCACCAGTCGTCATTACACCACCCAATAACTTGCCCAACCAACTTCCGAGAGAAAATGTAAGTCAATATACGAAAGAGATTGTTGTAAATCAGAATTTTCAGTTTAGGATTCCTGAAAATCTGTTTTATGATACTGATGGATTTATTGCTTATATCGAAGTAATCGAAGCTCCCAAGTGGATAGAATTTAATCGTTTTGAGTTAAATTTTTACGGGAAAGCTCCATTTTTGGGCAAATACAAAGTAAAAGTAAGGGTTTACGATAATTTGGGAGGCATGCTCGAATCAGCTATTTTTGTGGACATTGTTCCACCAATCATTGATTTTGAGCTTATCAAAGGTGATTATTTCGATGTGCCAATTGAGCCTTGGGGACAAATTACGAATAAACGTACCCTTTACTTAGATGCCCTTCCTGACCAACTCAATGTGATTGCTCGCTGTAATCTTGATTCGGTAAATATGGTTTTTGAGCTAAATGGCCCGTATAAATTTAAGCGTGGCTCAGACAAGCTGCCTTATAATCTTTTTGGGGAAGGTCGAGGCTTGAAATTTCCCATTGGTACTTATACACTCAGTGCCAAAGCTTATAAGCAGGATTCTGTGATTTCATCAAAAACAATTCAGTTTTATGTAAAGGCATCGACCAATGCATCTGATAATATTATGGGCGATTGGAATGCCTACCCAATTCCGTTTCAACAAATTTGTAATATTAAGATTCCCGAAACCGAAGATGTAGAAAAGCTTAGCTTTTCGTACTACACAATGGTAGGTAAAAAACAGCTTATCAAGAAAGAATACATCAATATAGTTGATAAAATTGCCTACATTGATTTAGGTTACGCCAATATTCCAACAGGCAATTATGTTTTGGAAGTTAGTCGAGGTACGGAAGTAATCAAAACTATCAAGGTGAGTAAAAACAATTAAGATTTCTCGTAGAAGGTCTAAATCTGACGTTCTGAGAAATACTATTTAACTGAATATCAAGTCTTTAATGTAGAAAAAAAATAAAGTTTGGACAATTGCCCAAACAACAGCACTGATAAGCATTTGCAACAAAATCGCTTTTTTATCATAGCGAAAAGCAACACTCAATGCCGCACCAACAGGGGGAGTAAACAAAAGTGGTGTAAGAAAAGCTATACCAATTAAGCCAAACTTTTGTCGAATTTTAACCCCAAAACGAGTCATTTTCGTAAATTTCTTAGTAGGTTTATCTTTACGAAATATTTTTCGGATAAAATCACCCGAGAAAACTATCAGAAAGACCGTAAGCATCATTCCCACAACCGAACATATAGCTGTTTCAAACCATGATAATTTGATGGCCAGACCTGTTAATGGCCCACCCGCAAACTTTAACATACTTACAGCAATTACCGACAGATACTTAGCAAAATTCATAGTCGAACGTCCTTTTATTGTGTAATTCTTTTTTTCAAATAATATATTTTTAAGAAAAAAATGTAATTTTCACTCAAATATAATACAAAGCATTACGAATGCCTACCATTAATCGGACAAACGGCTAAATGCAAACATAAACTCTAAACCAAAACCCATGAAGCTAACTCTATTTACTCTTATTCTTTTACTATTATTTTTCAATACTAACGCCCAAGATACCCCATCTGATACACTTCAACCAATAAAAACCGATACAGTAATGCCTGCTGACAGTACTTCCGAAGAGGAGGAAGAGGAAGAAGGAGAAGAAGAAGCGGAAGAGGAAGAAAAAGACGATACACCAGCTAAATTTCGATACCGAATTGCAGCTGACGGCACTTATACATCAGGAAACGTCAATCGTGCATTGATTCAGTTTTCGTCGGCTCTTGATTTCAATAATAGCAAAATTATCAAGTTTTCGAGCAGTCCATCATACATTTATGGACAACAAAACAAGGTTTTGGCTGAAAAAGAACTTTTCGTTGACTTTCGCACCAGTATTCTGCACGAACGAAAGTTTTACTATTTAGCCTTTACATCGTTCGAGAAAAGTAACCTCCGAAAAATCAATGACCGTTTTATTGGTGCAGCAGGCGTTGGGCTAAAAATTGTTCAACGACCAAACGCTTATCTTTCTGCAACAAATGTCTTTCTTTATGAAAAAACTGATTTTGTGGTTAATGAAAAGTTTCCTGATCGCAACCTTTGGCGAAATTCGACTCGTATTTTTGGAGAATACACTTTTCATGATAGTAAGTTGAGTCTTTCGCATACGCTTTTTTTACAACCCAGTATTACCGAGAAAAATTTCCGATGGAATGGTAATATAATTCTAAAATACCAATTATCGAAACACATTAGTTTCCGTAGTATGGTCGAAAATTCTTACGAAAGTATCGTAGTGCCTGGCCGACAAAATAACGATTTCCGATGGACATTCGGAATTGCTTATGAAGGTAAAAAGTAGCCAAGTGCTACTTTTTTTGTGGTTGGTAATCGTTGAAAATCTCCAACCATATTGAGCGTGAAAGTCGATAGAGTACAGGCGTTATCAAAACCGTAAAAAGTACATAACTCCAAATATAAATTCGCCAATCGACTCTTACATCAAAATAGACATAGTAAGCAACTGTAGCTATCACAAAAAACATCATGTTGATGATTGAACTTATATACATTGCTCCGTAGAAAAAGCCTGTTTCTCGCTCATATTTCAAGCCACAAACTGAGCAGTTAACGTGCATTTTTGATAGTTTTCGCCAAGAAAAGGGACTTTTATTTTCAAATAATTCTCCTTCGTGACAACGTGGACATTTTAATTTAACGGTCGCTTCTAATTTATTCATATTTGTTCTCTTTTCGAGAAGTTTTCATTTATTTGGCTATCGTAAAACCAACTCTTTAACAATAATCCAACATCCCACTACCAACACAAACCATCCAAAAGCAGGTTTTAATTGGTCTCCATCTATTTTCTTTGACAAATAGCCACCTGTTAGAATTCCTGCAATGGTAAGTGCAGCAAATTTCGTCAAAAAATACCAGTCGAGAGCTATCCCAGCCGAAAAATCGCCGATTGCACCAAACGCCGAATTGATTGTAATAATCAGAAGTGATGTTCCGACGGCTTTTTTCATGGGTAATTTTGCAAAAACCACCATTGCTGGAATTATCATAAAACCGCCACCCGCACCCACAAAGCCAGTTAGAATTCCAACTAAAATTCCCTCCAGAAAAATCATCCAATAACTTACTTTATGGCCGATTTGTTCGCTTGGTTTTCTATCACTTTTTATCATCGAATACGATGCTCCAATCATCAAAAGTGCAAAAATGAGCATCACCATTAGATTCTTTGAAACAGTAAAATCTACTGACTGATACACAACTTCGGGAATATGCGGCATCACGAATTTTCGCATCAAAAACACCATAATAAAGGCTGGAAACGAAAAGAAAAGTCCTTTTTGTAAATCGACTAAGCCTTTTCTGAAATAATCTATCGACCCAACCAATGAGGTAATTCCAACAATAAAAAGCGAGTAAGTTGTGGACATTGTGGGCGGAACACCAAGAACATACACCAAAACCGTAATCGTCAGTATTGAGCCACCTGCTCCTACTAAGCCCAACGTTATGCCTATAACAAAAGCCAATATAAACCCTATAATTTCCATAGATTTTAATCAAAACTACTTTGTGTAGAATGGTGCAATTTAAAGAAATTTAATACTAAAACGTAAATATTATTGTATTTTTCTAATATACTTATTTGACAGAAAAAGTATATTTTTGGGTGAGTTCTCGAAAAAAATAGCCAAAAACTATGAATCTGATAAATGATGATTAAATTTGCTAAAAACCTATCCCAGCAAACCGTCAAATACTATGTTAAAAAAAATTACACTTCCTTTCATTAAAGTTTTTCTTCCATTCATCGCTTCAGTGGCTTTTGCCCAAATCGAAAAAGCACCTAATCGTGCCGAAGGCGAATACGCCAACCGTACAATCATTCGAGGCGTGACTCTCATCAATAGCACTGGAGCTCCGCCCGTTGGGCCAGTAGATATTGTGATTGAAAAAAATAAAATTGCACAAATCAAACAAGTTGGCTATCCAGGTGTACCAATTGAGCCGAAAAGCCGCCCAAAACTCAACGAAGGAGATAAAGAACTTGACTGTACTGGCATGTACCTCATGCCAGGGTTTGTTGATATGCACGGTCACATTGGTGGAAAGTCGCAGGGAACACCAGCCGAATATGTATTCAAACTTTGGCTCGGTCACGGCATCACGACCATTCGTGACCCTTCGGCAGGAAATGGCCTTGACTGGACACTCGACCAAAAACGAAGAAGTGAGAAAAACGAAATTACCGCTCCACGTATCAAAGCCTACACCGCTTTCGGTATGGGAAGCGACAAACCAATTACTACGCCTGAAGAAGCTCGCCAATGGGTGCGAGACAATGCGGCCAAAGGGGCAGATGGCATCAAGTTTTTTGGTGCAGAACCAGCAGTTTTCAGAGCAGCTCTCGAAGAAAATAAGAAAATCGGTCTTCGTTCGGCTTGCCACCATGCTCAATTGGAAGTAGCCAGAATGAATGTTTTGGCAACGGCCAAAGCAGGATTAACTTCAATGGAACACTGGTATGGTTTGCCAGAAGCACTTTTTGATGAACGAACTTTGCAGAATTATCCTGCCGATTATAATTATAATAACGAGCAGAATCGTTTTGAAGAAGCAGGAAAACTTTGGAAACAATCTGCAGAGCCAGGTTCGGCCAAATGGAATCAAGTGATGGATGAATTATTGAAACTTGATTTTACGCTTGACCCAACTTTCAATATTTACGAAGCCAATCGTGAGTTAATGCTTGCTCGCAGGGCAGAATGGCATGATGAATATACACTTCCAGCGGTTTGGCGTTTTTATGGACCGAGCAGAATTTCACATGGATCGTATTGGCTCAACTGGGGAACGGAACAAGAAGTTGCTTGGAAAGAAAACTATCGTATTTGGATGCGTTTTGTGAACGAATACAAAAATAAAGGAGGCCGTGTAACTACTGGTTCGGATTCTGGTTTTATTTATCAATTGTATGGCTTTGCATACATTCGTGAACTTGAATTATTACGTGAAGCAGGTTTTCACCCACTTGAAGTAATTCGTGCGGCAACAATCAAAGGTGCAGAAGCCCTCGGAATGGCTGACCAAATTGGTTCGGTTGAAGTTGGAAAGTTGGCCGATTTTGTAATTACCGAAGAAAATCCTTTGGCAAATCTTAAAACTCTTTACGGCACAGGAGCTATCAAAGTGAATGACAAAAACGAAGTTACAAGAGTCGGTGGTGTGAAATATACTGTAAAAGACGGTGTAATTTATGATGCAAAAAAACTCTTAGCCGATGTTCGTAAAATGGTCTCTGATGCAAAAATAAAAGAAAACTTTGAGATAACTCAACCAGGTATTCCACAAAAAGGAGCTTCAAAAGTACAGGGGGCTGAGAAGAACTAAATACCTCCTTTAGAAACGATTATTACGAAAGAAGCCTTCGCTTTGAGCGAAGGCTTCTTTTTTTAATCCCTTTTATAATTTCCCTTTAGGAGCGGAGTGCGTTCCGCCGCTGCGGGTTATTTAAACCACTACAACATCCAAAGGAGCAATTACTGGCATTTCTTTCTTTTCTTCTGGGAGAATAAAATTCAATGGATTAGCTACTTTTTCTTGCAAAAGAGCAATTTCAAGCACTTCCTCTACATAATCAACATAGTGGAAGGTCAAGCCCACCGTATATGCTTCGCCTACTTCTTCAACATCTTTACGGTTTTTATAACACATAATGATGTCTTTAATTCCTGCACGTTTGGCCGCTAAAATTTTCTCTTTGATACCTCCAACTGGCAATACTTTTCCACGAAGAGTAATCTCACCAGTCATGGCCGTATTGGGCTTGATTTTTCGTTGAGTAAACATCGAAGCCATAGAAGTAAGCATCGTGATTCCTGCCGAAGGGCCATCTTTTGGCACCGCTCCTTGTGGAACGTGTACG
This sequence comes from Emticicia sp. W12TSBA100-4, assembly GCF_040253585.1. NCBI lineage: Bacteria > Pseudomonadati > Bacteroidota > Cytophagia > Cytophagales > Leadbetterellaceae > Emticicia > Emticicia sp. W12TSBA100-4. The sequence continues at coordinate 143,165 of NZ_JBELAU010000012.1, read as the reverse complement.
TGAAGGTCGTAGTTTTGAAAGATTCTGTAATCAATTCCTAAACCATCAGCATGTGATTTCAAGTAAGAAAGAGCCGTCATGGCCGATTCTTTCATTACATCGCCTAATTGTCCCGAAAGTGTGAGTTGTCCACGACCACGACTTAGGCTTGATTCGATGAAAAGAATATCGCCACCAACCGAAGTCCAAGCTAAACCCGTTACAACTCCTGGCACATCATTTCCTTCATACAAATCTCTGTCGAAAATTACGCCACCGAGCATTTTTTCTACGTGTTCAGCTTTTACAGTTTTAGGGTATTCTTCGTTCATCGCAATAGATTTAGCAATCTTACGAATCAATCCCCCAATTTGCTGTTCTAAACGTCGCACGCCTGACTCACGAGTATAGCCTTCGATTACTTTCTGAATAGCTTTATCATCAACCTTTAAATCTTTTGGCTTTATTCCGTGCTGTTCTAATTGCTTAGGTACGAGGTGTTTACGAGCTATTTCTATCTTTTCCTCAACGGTATATCCCGAAATTTCAATGATTTCCATTCTGTCTCGCAATGGCCCTTGAACAGTATCAAGCGAATTGGCAGTTGCGATGAAAAGTACTTTCGAGAGGTCATAATCTACTTCCAAATAATTATCTTTGAAAGCGTTATTTTGCTCAGGGTCAAGCACTTCGAGCAATGCAGAAGAAGGGTCTCCACGTTGATCACGGTTTACTTTATCAATTTCGTCGAGTACAAAAACAGGATTCGATGATTTTGCCTTTTGCAAATTCGTAATCAATTTTCCTGGCATTGCACCGATATAGGTTTTGCGGTGTCCACGAATTTCGGCTTCGTCGTGCAAGCCACCGAGAGCCATTCTGACGTAGTTTCTACCCAAAGCTTTTGCAATTGATTTTCCCAAAGAAGTTTTACCAACTCCTGGGGGGCCATACAAACACAAAATTGGGGCTTTCATGTCGTTACGGAGTTTCAAAACTGCCAAATATTCGATGATACGCTCTTTTACTTTTTCGAGGCCAGAGTGATCGGCGTCTAAAATTTTCTTGGCACGTTTGAGGTCAAAATTATCTTTTGTATATTCATTCCAAGGCAAATCAACCATTGTTTCGGCATAATTCAACGAAACACCGTATTCTGGTGACATTGAGTTCATCCGTAGAATTTTATTCAATTCTTTATTAAAATGGTCGTTAGCATCTTTTGTCCATTTCTTTTTTGAGCCTTTTGCACGCAGTTTTTCTACTTCTTGGTCGGGCGACTCCATGCCCAATTCTTCCTGTAAAACCTTGATTTGCTGACGCAAATAATATTCTTTTTGCTGTTGGTCAATATCAATGCTTGCTTTGCTTTGAATATCACGCTTGATTTCCAACACTTGAATTTCTTTCATCATGTGTTCGAGTAGCTTGTGGGCTTGCTCGCCACCATCGAAAGTTTCGAGAAGCAATTGCTTTTCGCTGATTTCGATATTAAGATTTGATGAAAGAAAATGCGTCAAGAAGCTTGGACTATCAATATTGCTGATGGCCATTTGGGCATCACGTGGTATATCAGGATTGAGGTTCAGAATTTTGTAAGAAGCCTCTTTCAAACTCTGAATCAATGCCTTGGTTTCTTTCTTGCGTACATTCGGGAAGCTTTCAGCAATATACTTCACTTTGGCCATCAGGTGAGGGTCTGTTTGGGTATATTCTTCTACCTCAAAACGACGACGCCCCTGAATGATAACCGTTACGTTTCCATCGGGCAACACAATCATTTTCAGGATATGGGCAATCGTTCCGACTTTGAATAAATCATCGGGGGTAGGCTCATTTTGTGTATGGCGTAATTGTGCCACCACGCCAACGGTGCGGTCGGTGCGGTAAGCTTTTTTTACCATTTTGATAAACTTCTGGCGAGTGACCGTCACGGGAATTACGATACCAGGAAACAATACAGTATTGCGTAAAGATAAAAGAGCCAAATTAGTTGGCAAATTATCTTCATTTTCCATCACTTCTTCAGGCGAAGCAATTTCTATCATTTCAACGTTTTCAACGTCTTGTCTTGCCATTACAAGTCTTGAGATAAGTTCTCTATTCATTCACCACTATATTTTTAGACCGTAGATTTTGAAACTGATTTTATTGATTTCGCTGGTTTGAGCAGTGGAGTCTTTATCATCTAATTTTAAAAACGGGTTCGGTTAGATTAAAATCTTGCGTTATTATACTTTTTCATAAATATTGATAATCAAGGCTTTAATAAAAACGCTTAATTATCTGACAGATTGTCAGAGTGAAAATACTAAACCTTTCTGACAAACAAAACATTTATGAGTAAATTTAATAGTTCAATACTCATGCCAAGGCACTTTTATATGGCAGTTTGGCAGGAAAATGTTATTAGAAGGAGCGGTTTGAAGACATTGATATATCAAAAATCGAATCGCTTCCATTGATGATTGACCGTTTAATAAATTTTTTATTTTACACTCTCGAAAAAATTGATTTAGCCGTATCTTAAAGAAAAAAAGAAAATTATGATTCTAAGAAAAGTTAAAAGCCTTCTTTTCTGTTTTTATTTATACACTACACAATGTTTTTCGCAAGATGCCAGCACTGTATTCTATGAAGATAGCTTAAGGTTTTTTCTTGACAATGGTATTATAAAGGTGGGTTTTGATAAAAGAATGGGAGGGGTTGTTAGTTATTTTGAGCGAAAAACTAATGGTGAAAACTTGATAAACAACCACGATGCTGGGCGACAAGCAGGTTTTGAAAGCAGGATTTACCCAACAGATCCATCGACTTGGAAACCTTATTCTAACTCGAAATACCTGACTGATATTTATCCACTTGCAGGAGGAGCATCAAGAGAATGGAACGGACTGCCGCAAGGATCTTTTTACAATGAAAAATTTTCAAAAGAAGACCACCTCGGAGGAGTTCCAGAGATTATTAGTTTCAATAACGATACCAAGATTCTATACATAAAAGCTAAGCTCTGGGAATGGGGATTTGTAAATCTTGAAAACGACAGTTACAAAAAAATAGATGCTGGAGGATACAACGAATATTGGATTAGTTTGAGTGGTATTGCAGCTAATTTTACTGTAAAACAAGTAAAAAACATTCCATACTTTGTAAGTAACGATAATGTAGGGTCTTCGTTTAATGTTTTCATTAATTTGAACTATAAATTTGCCGAAAAATGGCAGACCTATAATAGTCAAAATCCTTATACCCACCAACCTGTCAACATCAGAAGCCCAAGTCAGAATAATCAAAATTTCTGGAATTTGGCCACCGAAAATTGGGTAGCAATGACCAACAATAATGATTTTGGAATGGGAATTTACCTGAATGATAAAAGATTTACTTTTTTGTATGGAGAAAGACAAGCCAACTCAGACTGCACCTTCAATATAACGCCATGCCCCGATGAGTATAAATATTCGTTCGGTACTTTTTCGTTTAGTACTTACTCTTTTCCGTGTGGTGAGCCATGTTCTAAACCCAATAATACTCTCACCTTAAATTTTAGCTTTTTGGCTGGAAACATTACCGAAATCAGAAGCTTTGCTTACAAAAAAAAAAATAACCCATGTGAAAAAGGATTAGCTTTGGCCAGTAAAAATGATGATATAAGCAACAAAACTGTCGCACTCAAATCCCAAAACTTTATTGATGCAACCAATAAAATATACAGTGGCAATGTAAGCTATAAATCAGACAAAGAAATTCTACTTAAAGCCGGTTTTCATGTAAAAGAAGGGACTGTCTTTGAAGCGGGAATTAGCAGCAATCCTTGTAATTAGTCAGCCGAATTTGTTTGAATCTATACGAATGCAATTTTGATTATAATAGATACTGATTTTAATCGGGTTAGCAAAAAATACCAAATAGTATTAGATTGACAAAATAAGGCTAATATTACTCAACAATCACCTCATTTACCTTTACATTTTTCAAAGTAAAGCCTTTCACGATACTTTTATCAATGGCCGTTTTCTTTGCTTGAATTGTAAGGTTTTCAAATTTAAAATTCGATAGCCGGTCGTTTTCGGTAATGGCTACATCATAAAAAACATTGCATTTGAGGTCGATGTTTTTTAGTGTAATATTATCTGAATAAGAAAGTGGAATATCCTTACGGCCTTGTAAATCAAAAAACTGTGTCCAAGGCTTCACGTAAATCAGGCTATTGGCTTGACCTTTGATATTTTCTACTGTAATATATTCATACAACTGAGGCGTATCTGGCCTCATTTTTAGCCATAAAACTCTTGTAGCTTCATTTACGTAGCAATTTCGCATAATAATATTTTTGTTGTGAATGGCTTCGCTTCCGCAAGTTAAAGCCGAGTGGCAAAATCCAAATTCACAGTTTTCGATGACAATATTGGTATTCTCGCCATTACTTGGAATCATATCTGCCCAAGGCCCTTTACCACCTTTTAGAGCAATGGCATCATCATTGACCGAAATGTAGCAACCTTTTATCAACACATTTGAGCAAATATCAAGGTCAATGGCATCAGTACTCGGTGCTTTTACGGGTTGATAAGGCGAAAGAAAATTTACATTCAAAATTTTTACAAAATTACATTGGTAATAATGGCTCGTCCAGAAACCCGAATTGTGTAATTTCACATCTTGAATCTGCACATTATTCGACTGCCAAATAAACACCAATCGTGGGCGTGAAACTTCTAAATTCGTACAATTTGGATTTTCTTTGCGTCTTTGCCAAAAAGCCTCCCAATAACGTAAACCATTGCCATCAATCTTACCTTTTCCCGAAATCGTAAAACCATCAACTCGATAGGCATTCACCAAAGCCACATAATAATCAAGATTTTGTCCTTCCATGCGTGAAGGCATTTTTGGATAATCAGCAATATTATCTGAACCTTTCAAAACTGCACCTTCCGAAACGTAAAGATGTGTTTTTGGTTTGAAAAATAATGCTCCACTCAAAAATATTCCCTTCGGAATTATTACCACTCCTCCCCCATTTTTAGCGGCCTCGTCAATCGTTTTCTGAATGACGGTTGTTTGTAACACGGTGCTATCATTTACTGCTCCGTAATTGGTAATGACATATTGTTTGCCAAGTTTAGTGAGCGAAATTTTAGTTGAGTCAGAAAACCATTTGGACATAATGCTGCCATCGGGGAAAATATTATTGGCTTTTTTCTGAGCAAAAGAATGCTCCCACAAAGCGAACACACTGATAAAAAGTACAAGGTTTTTTTTCATTATGATTGTTAGGTCTATTGTCGGGGTAAATATAAAATAATTCTCGACTTTTAGAATCCTGTACTCTCGGCACTTCGATTAAACGCAGGTTTTTTAACGATTTTTTATTTACTTTGGGTAACGGTTCACTAATCATCAAACCTAACGCATTAATGAAAAAACTTTTTTTCCTTATCCTCTTACTTATCAACACTTTATCAAGTTTTGCACAAAAAGAACCTGATTTCTTGACTAATTATAATAAACGTTGGGTAGATTCGGTTTTCACGACGCTAACGCTGGACGAGAAAATCGGGCAACTACTCATGCCTCGTGGCAATACTTCTGGCCGACCACACGATGTAGAAAAGCTCAAACGTTGGGTAAAAGATAACCGAATCGGTGGAATTGTGATGTTTGCAGCTCCGCCAACTGTGCAAGCTCGCATCGTGAATGAGTTACAAGCCTTATCAAAAGTGCCGCTTTTGATAGGTATGGACTTGGAATGGGGTTTGGCAATGCGACTCGACAGTACGGTGCGTTTTCCGTACCAAATGACGCTCGGAGCCATGCAAGGTAACGAAAAGCTACTTTTTGATATGGGCGTTGAAGTAGCCAAACAATGTCGCCGAATTGGTGTACATATCAATTATGCTCCCGTGGTTGATGTCAATATAAATCCTAATAACCCTGTTATCAATTTCCGTTCGTTTGGCGAAAACCAAGAAGATGTTGCCAACAAAGCTCTCGCCTATATGCAAGGTATGAATAGTGAACATTTGCTTACTTCGGCTAAGCATTTTCCAGGTCATGGCGATACTGGCGTTGATTCTCACTTCGATTTACCCTTGATTCCACACGACCGCAAACGTTTAGATGCTGTTGAGTTTTATCCATATAAAAAACTGATAGACAATGGTTTAAGTGGAATCATGACTTCGCATTTGAGTGTTCCAGTGTTGGATACAAGTAAAAATCTGGCCGCAACTTTTTCTAAAAGAATCGTTACTGACATTTTACGTAAAGACCTCAATTTCAAAGGTTTGACTTTCACCGATGCCATGGATATGCAAGGAGCAATCAAATATTTCTCGAAAGGTGAAGCCAACGTAAGAGCGGTTTTAGCAGGAAATGATATTCTTGAAACATTTGAAGACGCCGAAGGAGCAATCGCAGCCATCAAAGCAGCCATAGCCAACAAAGAAATTTCGATGGAAGAAATTGATTTTCGTGTACGTAAAATCTTGATGGCAAAATCTTGGGTTGGATTGGATAAATATCGCCCAACCGACATCAAAAATTTGATTGGAGATTTGAACACTACAAAGTCAGATTTACTAAATCGCCAATTAGCTGAGGCAACAATTACTTTGGTTAAAAATGACGACAAAATACTACCTATCAAAGACTTAACAAAACGTATCGCCAGTGTTTCGATTGATGCCTTGCAGCCAACGGCCTTCCAAAAAATGACCGATAATTATACAAATATTGACCATTTTTTGCTTCCGCCAAATGCTCCAGATTCGAGCATCAACAAGGTTTTAGCACAAACTCAAAACTACGATGTGATTTTGGTAAACTTACACCTCAATAATATTCGTCCAGCCGCCAAATATGGCGTTACCGATGCCAACAAAAAAGCTTTAAAAGCACTCACAAATACTGGTAAGGCGATTACAACCATCTTCGGAAATCCTTATTCGCTTGATAAATTTGATGATTTAGAAAAGTCGAAAGCCATCGTAATGGCTTATCAGCTAACCAATTATATGGAAGAAGCAGCCGCCCAAGCAATTTTTGGAGCGATTCCGATTTTGGGAAAACTGCCAGTTTCTATCAATAATATATACAAATATGGCATGGGCGAAAATACCCAATCAATCGGGCGTTTGGCTTATGGAATTCCCGAAATGGTCGGACTTGATGGAGTAGAGTTTAATAGAAGAATCGACTCCGTTATCAACCTCGGACTTCGTGAAAAAGCCTATCCAGGGGCAACCATGCAAGTGGCTAAAGATGGTCGAGTAATTTATCAGAAAGCATTTGGGTTCCATACTTTCGAGGCAGCTAATGGAGCAGTTTTAGCAAATGCAGATGCTAAATTTAAAGCTGATAATAAAAATGATGTAATGGACGAAGCCGTGAAAAAGGCAAATGCAAATGCAGCTATCAACTCATCAAAATCAACTACAAAAGGAATTGTTAATTTAACTGACCTTTATGACCTTGCATCAGTTACGAAAGTAAGCACTTCGGCATTGGCGGTTATGCAATTAATGAGCGAAGGAAAATTTGATTTAGATAAATCTTTCAAAGATTATTATCCAGAATTTGCCGACGGAAATAAAGCCAACTTGCGTTTCCGTGATATGCTTACACACAAAGCTGGCCTAAAAGCTTGGATTGCTTTTTGGACTGACTGCATCGACTCTGTAAAAACGGTTAGAAATAGTGATGTTTTTAAAACCAAATACGCTTCTCAGTACAAGAAAAAGTTATTTATGAGCAAGAAGAAATACAACCTTTTACTTGCTAAAGCCATCAAGACCGACAAAAATCTTTGGAAAGACTGTCTTTCGCCAAAAACAATGGTTTGGAAGCCAAATACACTTTCTAATAAACAATCGGCTGATTTTTCAGTGCAAATATCTGATTCTCTCTGGTTGCACAAAGACTACCAAAAAGTTATCTTCGATGCCATCGAAAATTCATCTTTGAAGCCCGAACAAGGTTATGTTTACAGTGATTTGCACTACTATACATACCCAACTTTCATGGCATCACTAACGGGCATACCTTGGGAAGATTACTTAAAGAAAACCTATAAACAAATTGGAGCTAATTCTCTGACTTATAACCCATTACGTTTTTATTCAAAAGACAGAATTGTACCGACAGAAAAAGACACTTTATTCAGAAAAACCCTTATTCACGGATACGTACATGATGAAGGTGCAGGAATGTTAAACGGTGTATCGGGACACGCAGGGCTTTTCGGAAACGTAAACGACCTTACAAAATTAATGCAAATGTATTTGCAGAAAGGATATTATGGCGATACACAATTTATCAAGCCCGAAGTACTTGCTGAGTGTACGAAATACCAGTTTCCAGAACTTAAAAATCGCCGTGCGATTGCCTTCGATAAGTTAGATTTTAATCCGAAAGTAGGAAATGGCCCAACATCAGCATCACCCGAAAGTTTTGGACACTCAGGTTTTACAGGTACATTCGTTTGGGTTGAGCCGAAATATAATTTTGTTTATACATTCTTATCGAACCGAGTTTATCCAACTCGTGATAATGTGAAGATTAGCACGCTCAATATCCGAACCGAAGTTGGAGAGCAGATTTATAAGATGTTGAAGAAGTAACACAAGTCTCCCGACTTGTCATGCGAACAATTTAGAAATAGGATGGATGATGTGCTATTGTTCTATAAAAAAGGCTTAGAATTGAATTTCTAAGCCTTTTTTGTTATTTCCCTGCCCTCATCAAACTAAGGGCTTTATTACAAAACACAAACTCTTCTAACTCTGGCACGGTATCGCCCATGATGGTTTGGCTGTTTCCTTCCCACAGTTTTTTGCCTTTGTGCAAAAACATAATTTTATCGCCAATCGAAAGTACGGAGTTCATATCGTGCGTAATTACTACGGTCGTAATATCAAACTCATCGGTAATTTCCTTAATCAATTCATCAATTTTTATCGAAGTCAGCGGGTCGAGGCCAGAGTTTGGTTCATCACAAAACAAATACTTTGGGTTCATCACAATCGCTCGGGCAATGCCAACACGTTTTTTCATACCTCCCGAAATCTCTGATGGCATTCGGCCACCCGTTCCTTCCAGTCCAACTCGTTGTAAGCAAAATTCCACTCGGTCTTTCTTTTCACCTTCGCCCATTTTTGTGAGCATATCGAGCGGAAACTGTACATTTTCGTGTACAGTTTTAGAATCAAATAATGCTCCACCTTGAAAAAGCACACCCATTTCTCGGCGAATATCTTTTTTATCTTCTTCGTCGCCTACATAAAAATCACGACCATCATAAAGCGTTGTTCCAGCTTCGGGGCGAGCCAAATCGAGCATACATTTCAATAGTACGCTTTTCCCTGTACCACTCGCACCAATAACCAAGCTTGTTTCGCCTTTTTTAAATAAGCCGCTCACGTTATCTAACACCATTCGGCCATTAAAAGACTTTGATATATTTTTTATTTCAATCATTTGAAAAATAATGTAAAATGGATAATGGATAATTTAGAATGAGAGTTATTGTAATATTCACTCATTCGCTCAATCATTCATTCACTCATTAAGTCAAAAGCTCCGCCAAAAGATAATCGGCAATCAGAACCGCAATACAACTATTGGTTACGGCCGAAGTACTGGCCTGCCCTACTTCCAATGCACCGCCACGAGTATTGTAGCCTTGAAAAGCCGAAATTGTGGAAATCAGAAAACCAAAAACTACTGCTTTGATGATAGAAATAAAGACATTGAAAGGGATAAACGAATATCTGATACCATAAATATAATCTTCTGGCGTGATGATACCTGAAAGTGTTCCTGCCAAATATCCACCCAAAATCCCGAGAAAACCCGAAATAATAGCTAACAAAGGAAACGTGAAAACCGCAGCTAATAATTTAGGCAAAACCAAATAAGATGCTGAATTAATTCCCATTACTTCAAGGGCGTCAATCTGCTCAGTAATTTTCATTGTACCGAGTTCACCTGCGATATTCGACCCTACTTTTCCTGCCAAAACCACGCACATAAAAGTCGAAGATAATTCGAGCAAAGTCATGTCTCGCACAATATTACTCACCACATAAATCGGGATAACAGGGCTCACCAAATTGGCACGGGTTTGCACACAAACCACCGCACCAATAAACACCGCAACAATGGCCACGATAAACACTGAACTCACCCCAATTCCGATACACTCATCAATGAACCTTTCCCAATATACTTTCAGAGATTCTCGTCGAGTGAAGAGTTTTCCGAGAAATATTAAATATCTTCCTATTACTGATAACATAGTTTTTAGCTAAATTTTAACGATATTTGCAAAGATAACGATTTGTTTAGGGTTCATGGTTCTATATTTGAGGTTTTTCTGAGAATTACAGCAAAACCAATCTAAAATACTTTATTGGTATATGAGTAGAAAATTAGCAGTAGTTTCGGGTGGTACACGTGGCATTGGGCGAGCAATTGCCGAACAATTTGCTAAAAATGATTTCGATATAGTAATTTCGGCTCGAAATGAAACCGATTTGGCCGAAACAAAACAAGCAATCGAAGCACAATATGGCGTAAAATGTTATGTACAAAAAGCCGATTTAGCTATCAAATCTCAGGCAATCGCTTTCGCTGAGTTTATTAAATCTTTAGCTCAACCCATCGGAATGTTGACCAATAACGCTGGTACATTTATTCCTGGAAACGTACACGAAGAAGCCGATGGCGTTTTAGAACAACTCATCGAAACCAATCTTTACAGTGCCTATCACCTCACTCGTGGGCTGATTCCAACAATGATTGAGCAGCACAGCGGGCATATTTTTAATATTTGTTCGGTGGCAAGTTTAAAAGCTTATCCGAATGGCGGCTCATACAGCATTTCAAAATTTGCTTTGTTGGGATTCAGTAAGGTTTTGCGTGAAGAAATGAAAGAGTATGGTGTGAAAGTAACTTCTGTTATGCCAGGAGCAGTTTACACCGATAGTTGGGCAGGAGCGGGAATTCCCGAAGAAAGATTTATGACCGTTGCTGATATTGCCGAAACCATCTGGAGTGCTTATAGTTTATCGAAAAATGCAGTTATCGAAGATATTGTTTTGCGTCCGCAAAGTGGCGACATATAATCAGTAAATTTTTACCCAAAAAAGGAAAAGAAAATTTTATTCTTAATTTTTTTTAAAAAACATTTATATTTGACCTTTAAATACTTTATAATTTACGCTAAATGGCAACCGAATATTTAGGAATTGATGTAGGCGGTACTAACGTCAAGATGGGCATTGTTGAAGCTCAAACTGGTAAACTTTCAAATTTTTATAGCCACGACACGGCAAGCTGGCGTAAATCAGGGCATTTTGTTGAGCGTTTGGGCGATGCAATTGCGATTCAATTAGCTGAAAATAAAGGTGTAGAAAAATGCGGAATTGGTGTTCCGGGGCTTATCACCCGTGACCGTACTACGTTGGTAGAAATTACGGCAATTCCCGAAATCGACGGCACTCCGATTATACCATATTTGAAAGAACGTTTCCCAAAATGTGATTTCTTCCTCGAAAACGATGCAAATGCAGCCGCTTTGGGTGAATATTATTTCGGAGAGGACGAAGAAATTCCAGAAGATTATATCATGGTTACGCTCGGAACGGGTGTGGGCGGAGCGGCAATCATCGATAAACAAGTTTTCAAAGGTGGCGGCGGAAACGCTATGGAGCCGGGTCACGTTCCATCAAAAAATGGCAAAGTTTTAGAGAGAAATATCGGTAAAAACGAATTGCTCGATTTGGCCAATAAAATGAGAGCAAACTACACAGGTAAAACTCAATTACCTGACGATGGAACTATCTCTACAACTGGTTTGGTGGCAGCAGCAGCCGAAGGCGATGAATTAGCTCTTCAAATTTTCAGCGAAGTAGGCGAAATGCTCGGTAATGCTTTGGTTTCTATGATTCGTATCCTTGATATTACGACAATCTTAGTCGGTGGCGGACTTTCAGCATCTTTCGATTATATCATGCCAGCTATCAATAAACAATTAGAATATTGGCTGACGCCTTATTACCTCAAAACACTTGTTATCAAGAAAGCAACACTTGGCAATGATGCTGGTTTGCTCGGAGCGGCAAGTTTGTGTTTCTGATGTAAAACGTATATATTTCTGAAAGAAAAGGTTGATTATCAATTTGATAGTTAACCTTTTTTTATGTTCAACATTTCAACCAAAAACCTATACTCTAAACTATGGAAATCACTCATGCTATATCTGATGCAGTGCTTACACTCACAGGTATTTATGTATTTTTTCAATATCTCCGAAAACTCGAATTTAATACTTGCTTACTTTGGGAAGCCTTCGTGCTTTCAATTACGGCCGCAGCTTTTTTCGGAGTTATCCGATTTTTGGGTTACGCTCCTGCAAAAACGATTTCGGAGTTTTTCCAGCATTTAGCTGGCACAGCGGGAGCTTTTTGCTTGGTTTATGCGTCGTTTTTATTAGTTCAACGAAAAACAGCTTCTCAAAACGCCACTTATATCGTATTGGCTTTAGGATTTATTACTTTCGGAATCGTTCAACTGACCGACAACTCGAAAGTCTTGCAGATTGTATCAATGGTGGCAATTCCATTAGTTTTGGTTATCGGTATTTTTGGACTTATCAAAGGTCGTACAGCCGTTGGTTCTTGGCTTATTTTGGGAGTTTTGGCATTGGTTTTGGCTACTTATAATAAGAGTTTTATGCCCAACACTCTGCTCGACCCAACCGATGTTTATCATTATTTGGTAGCAATTAGCTTATTTTGTTTCGGAAGAGCGGCTCGCCATCATCATTCAAATTAGTCTTCAATTATCAGTTTTCAGTCTTCAAAAAAAGGCTTAGATTTTCACAATCTAAGCCTTTTCTATAGAACTTATAACCTAAGTAATCAGATTAATAAAGTGCATTTTATAGCAATATTTACTGCCAACTATCAAGTGTTGACTACTACTCTATCACCTTCGGTACTTGAAAGTACTCGCCGTTTTGGCTTGGGGCATTTTTCAAACCTTTTTCTCTCGGCAGAGCGTTTTGAGCAACATCTTCTCTGAAAACATTTACTTCTTCACTCATGTGTGTAAGTGGCTCTACATTGGTTGTGTCGAGTTCTTTGAGTTGGTCCATCCAATTCAAGATTTTCGATAAATCATCAACCATTTTTTCACTTTCTTGCTCGCTTAGCTCCAAACGAGAAAGATGTGCCATTTTTTCAACTGTCTTTTGGTCTATTTTCATGTTTTTATTTAGGTTCAAAGTAGTAAAGGCACATAGTAAGTTCTACTTTACCACTTTGTACCTTCGTACCTAAATTTTCTCTTAATCTTTAAACTTATCTAACGTAGGCTGAATCACGTCATACACTTGCTTTTTCAAGTCATCTATATCAGCTTTTGTTAAGTTGGTTGTTTCAATTGGCTTATGCACGATTACCCTAATTTTATGCCATTTGAATAGCATTTCGGGCATTACTTTATAATTATCTAAAAGAGAAATCGGCACAATTGGCACTTTATTCTCGATGGCCATTGAAAATGCACCATCTTTAAAAGGCTGTATCATTTCGGGAAAATTGGTCGAAAAAATACCTCCTTCTGGAAAAATCATAATACTTCTCCCCGACTTTAGTGCTTTTATAGACCGAGTCAATGCCTTAATCCGGCTATCCTTTGCTGACCTATCTACTTGAATATGAAGTTTGGTAAACATATACCCAAATAGCGGTACTTTTTTCACGGAGCTTTTCCCCATAAACGCAAAATAGTTTTTTACTACCACGCCCATCATCGCAATATCGAGATAGCTAAAATGATTGGCACAAAAAACATACGCACGCTTGGGGTCAAGTTCTTCTTCGTAAGTAACTTTTACGGGTTGCCCAATTACGAAAAAGAAAATCTTTCCCCAGATACGATTACAGTAATGGGCAATTGGTTTCCATTGTTCTTTTTGCAAGCAAACATAAACAATAGGAAAAAGTAATAAAAACACTACCAAAAACCAAAACGCACACCAAACTGTATATATCCAAGAAAATATCTTCATGCCCCCGTCCCCTAAAGGGGTGTTTTTTCTAAATTTTAAAACTATCGACTTGTGGTCTATTGACTATCGTCTATTTATTTTATATCACTACGCAAATCGACAGGCTTTGCATTTTTACGCATTTTGATGTTGAGTGTTTCAACCAAAAATGAGAATGCCATCGAGAAGTAAACATAACCTTTCGGTACGTGTACTTTAAATGCCTCAGCTACAAGTAATGTACCAATCATTACTAAGAACGATAAAGCCAACATCTTCACGGTTGGGTGACGCTCAACAAACTCGCCTACCTTACCCGCAAAAGCCAACATTGCAAAGGTAGAAAGAACTACTGAAACGGCCATCACCATGATATTACTGGTCATACCAATCGCAGTAATGATAGAGTCAATTGAGAAAACGATGTTGATAATCGCAATATCAAAAATAGCTTTTGATAATTTTGAAGAAGTCTTTTTGGCACTAATATTTTCTTCGCGTCCCTCAAGTTTATGGTGGATTTCTGAGGTTGCTTTATACAACAAGAAAAGTCCACCAATCAATAGAATAATATCTTTACCACTAAAACCTAAGTCGAAAGGTAAGCCCAAATCTTTCAGGTTAAATAAGTCTGTTTGTAGTCCTAAAATCCAACCCAACACAAATAATAAAGCAATACGAATGGCCATTGCCATTGCCAAACCAATGGTACGGGCTTTTTTCTGTTCAGAGTGTGGAAGTTTCGATGAGATAATCGAGACGAAAATAATATTGTCAACCCCAAGTACAATTTCTAATAATGTTAAAGTAAGAATACTTGTTAAAGCTGCTGTTGTAAAAATTTGTTCCATTTCAGGTTTAGTTTTATTTGTTTATGAAGCGAAATTAGACTTTTTCGATGTTTCCGCCAAATTCAAAGATGATAAACGGAAAATTTTAAATAAATCACACGTCTGAATTCTTGATGAATATCAGAAAACAGTTCACTTTTTTCTGATATTTTGATGCAAAAACCAATCAAAAATTAGTCTTTTTTTGTACCAATTTACCAATATATTATTTTCTTGTAGAATTATTCCTATTTCATGACCAAAATCACAAAATAGTATTATAATTTAACTGAATTTTAGTTGATGAAACTTAATAAAGTACCTACTTTTGTTATATACAATCTATTTATTTTGACTTTTAATGAAACTCTCTAAAGAATTACTGACCGACAGTTCAACACTCCAATTACCTGAAAAAGTACTTCAATTTGGTACGGGGGTTTTACTTCGTGGATTATGCGACTATTTTATTGACAAAGCCAATAAACAGGGGATTTTTAACGGACGAATCGTGGTTGTGAAATCAACCGATTCGGGTGGTGCAGATGCGTTTGCCGAACAAGATAATCTTTACACGATTTGTGTGAGAGGTCTTGAAAAAGGCGTAGCTACTGAAGAAAACATCATCAGTTCGGCTATTAGTCGAGTGATTTCAGCTCAATCTCAATGGAACGAAGTCCTCGAAACTGCCCAAGACCCCAATATTTCGGTAGTAGTTTCAAACACAACTGAAGTCGGTTTGCAATATGTAGAAGAGAGTATTCGTCAGTCTCCGCCTGCTTCGTTTCCTGCGAAACTTACGGCGTGGTTGTATGAACGTTTCCAAAATAAACAAGCTGGAGTTGTAATTATACCGACCGAGTTAATCGTAGGAAATGGTGATATTTTGAAAGGTTTAGTTTTGAAAGTTGCTGCTTTTAATGAATTACCAGCAAATTTCATTGAATGGGTGAAGACCGAAAATTCATTCTGTAATTCATTAGTTGATAGAATTGTTCCAGGCAAGCCAAAAGGTGACGCTTTGACCGAGGTTCAAGGAAAGTTAGGTTATGAAGATTCACTCTTGGCAGTTGCCGAAACATACAGACTTTGGGCGATTGAAGGTGATGATAAAGTAGAAGAGGTTCTGACTTTTGCCCAAGCCGATGAAGGTGTAAAAATTGCCAAAAATATCGAGCAATTCCGTGAACTAAAACTTCGTATGCTTAATGGCACGCATACGCTCATGTGTGGAATGGCTTTTCTTTCGGGTTTCCAAACAGTGAAAGAAGCATTGGCCGATGATATGACTGAGAAGTTTATCACAAACCTGATGATGTCGGAAATTGCTCCTGCAATTCCGTATAAAATAGATGCAAAAGTAGCTCAACGCTACGGTCGTGATGTTTTGGATAGATTCAGAAACCCATACCTCGACCATCAATGGATTAGTATCACGCTTCAATATACCATGAAAATGCAGATGCGTAATATTCCATTATTGTTGAATTACTACAAAGAATTCAGTACAGTTCCTCAATATTTTACTCGTGGGTTTGCGGCTTACATTTTATTCATGAAAGCAGTAAAAGAAGAAAACGGTAAATATTTTGGCGAAAAAGAAGGCGAACTTTATCCTATCCAATGCGATTCGGCAAAATATTTTTATGAAGTATGGCAAAACCATAAACCAAACGAAGTGGTAGATGCAGTGCTTGGCAACGAACAGCTTTGGGGAAGTGACCTCCGCAAACTCAAAGGTTTTGCCGAAAACGTAACTACGCATTTATCAAATATGATGGCAATCGGTGTGCGTGAAGTAGCTGCCGCATTGAATGTTTATGCTTGATTGTAGCACAATTCTCTGAATTGTGTAGGCTTTACAATTCGAAGAATTGTGCTACAAAAAAACGCTCCGAGAGATATTCTTTCGGAGCATTTTTGTTAATTGCCTCCTGCTTTAGCTGGAGGATTAAGAGAGGATTTTATTTTAATCCTTTGATAATAGTTAAAGCATTACCAACAATTTCAGTAACTTTTGCCCAATCTTTTGCTGCTAAAACATCTTTCGGCACTAATTGTGAACCAATTCCTACGGCAGTAGTACCCGCACCAAACCATAATTTTAGACTTTCTTCGGTTGGCGAAACTCCACCCGTAACCATAATCTGTGCATCGGGCATTGGGCCTCCTTTGAGAGCTTTCACAAAACCTGCTCCCAACACATCCCCTGGGAAAATCTTGATAAATTCAGCACCCGCTACACGAGCATTATAAATTTCGGTAACTGTCATTACACCTGGCATCCACGGAATACCTGCTGCTTGACAAACTTTCCCAACTTCGGGGTTCATTACTGGAGCTACAATAAAATTTGTACCAACATCAATAAACTTCTGTGCCGTGGCAGCATCGTAAATCGTACCGATTCCCAAGATCATTTCGGGCATTTCGGTTTCAGCGATTTTTACAAGTTCTACAAAATTATTATACGAATTTTCGGTGCGATTCGTGAACTCAAAAACTCTCACACCTGCGGCATAGCACGCACGCAACACACCTAAACACAATTCTAAATCATTGTGCGTAAAAAGCGGCACTAAACCCGTTGCCGAAACCTGTGTCAAGGTTGTATTTTTATCAAATCTTGCCATTGTTTTATAATTTACGAATTATAAATTACGAATTACGAATAAAAATCATAAGATTTTAACGCAAAATTCGTAATTCGTAAATCGTCATTCGTAATTTTCATTTATCTTCTCAATCTCCCAGATTTATCTCCGCCCATTACGGCTTCAACTTCTGGGACTGTCACTAAATTTTGGTCGCCTTCGATGGTATGTTTCAGAGCCGCAGCTGCCGTTCCAAATTGCAATGATTTCAAATCATCTTTCAATACAACTTGCCCATAAATAAAACCACCCAAAAACGCATCTCCAGTACCAATTCTATCAACAATATGGGTAATATCCTGATAACCAGTTTCTATCAATTCTTCACCATTCCACATTTTAGCAGAATACTGATTGTGCGAAGCACTTACCTGAATACGGTCAGTATCTATTACTTTCTTAATTGTCGGATAAGCCTCCATCAACATTTTACAAGCCTCCACAAATTTACCCTTCTCGACACTTACTTGAAGTCCGAAAATTTCTTCGATGTTTTTGCGGCTTGCCAAAATAATATCTGAGTAAAAGGCTAATTCGGGTAAAATTTCTTGCGGAGTTTTACCATATTTCCACAGATTGCTACGATAATAAATATCCGACGAAACAGTTATCCCCAATTTTTTAGCAGCTTTTACAGCATCTAAACACGCTTTAGCAGCACCTTCCGAAATAGCAGGGGTAATTCCACACCAATGAAACCAATCTGCACCTTCCAAGATTTTCTCCCAATCGAAATGCTCAGGGTTAATATTTGCAAATGCCGAATCAGCACGGTCATAGACAATCTGACTGGCACGCATCACTGCTCCTGTTTCCAAGAAAAAAGAACCTAATCTTTCGCCTTCTAAAATGACATGAGCATCATTAACTCCTAAAAATCTTAGAAAAGATTTTGCCTTTTGACCCATCAAATTATTGGGGAAGGCTGTTACGTGAGTAGCTTCAAAGCCAAATTTTACCAACGAAGCTCCAACATTCATTTCAGTACCACCAAAAGTAGCATTAAATGATGTCGCTTGTTCGAGTTTCTGAAAATTGGGTGTCGAAAGGCGAAGTAGCACTTCACCGAAAGTTACTATTTTTGGCATGAAATCAATGATTGAATGAATGACTTATTGAATGAGTGAATATCTCAAACAATTTCCTATAAACCTCTTACTATTCCTAACTCTAAACCTCTTAATTCGGCTAAACCACGCAAACGACCAATGGCCGTATAACCTGGATTTGTTCGTTTGGTAGCATTTAAGTCATCGAGCATTTTGTGTCCGTGGTCTGGGCGGAACGGTAATCTGTAATCTTCACGCCCTTCGCTTATTCTTCGTTTTTGTTCTAAAACCAAGGCTTTCATTACACCATACATATCTACATCGCCATCTAAGTGGTCAGCTTCATAGAAGTTTCCTTCGGCATCACGCTTAGTGGCTCTTAGGTGTACGAAATTAATTCTATCGCCCAAACGCTCAACCATGCCTACCAAATCATTATCGGCACGCACGCCGTAGCTTCCTGTGCAGAAACAAAGTCCGTTAAACTTACTTTCGGCTGCTTCGAGCAATAATTTTGCGTCGGTTTCAGTACTTACTACACGAGGTAAACCTAAAATCGGATACGGAGGGTCGTCGGGGTGAATCGCCAACAATACGCCTGCTTGTTCAGCTACTGGTGTAATTTCTTTCAAGAAACTATACAAATTTTGGCGTAATTCTTTATCTCCTATATATTTATACGTATCAAGCGTTTCTCTGAATGCCTCAATCGTAAAACTTTCTTCGCTTCCTGGCAATCCTGCAATGATATTTTTGGTCAGGCGAGTCACATCAGCTTCGCTGGCACTTTCAAACCATGCTTTTGCTTTGGCAATTTGTGCTTCCGAATAAGATTTCTCGGCGTTTACTCTTTTCAGAATATACATTTCGAAAGCACAAAACTCGGTCATATCAAAACGTAGAGCTTTTGAACCATCGGCTACTTCAAAATCTAAATCGGTACGAGTCCAATCCAAAATTGGCATAAAATTATAACAAACCGTATCAATGCCACATTCGGCCAAGTTCACGAGGCTTTCTTTGTAGTTTTCGATGTATTGCTTATAATTTCCAGAAGCCTTCTTGATGTCTTCATGCACAGGCACACTTTCTACCACCGACCACACCAAACCGCTACTTTCGATGAGAGATTTACGAGCTTGAATTTCTGATTTTGTCCAAACCTGACCGTTTGGTATATGGTGAAGTGCCGAAACAATGCCAGTTGCCCCAGCTTGTCGAACATCGGATAAACTTACGGGGTCATTGGGGCCAAACCAACGCCATGTTTGCTCAAGAGCCATATTTTTAAGATTGAAATAAATGATTTACAAAAATATAACTAAGGCGAGAAGTCTCCAACTAATATTTTGTCAGGAACAAATACTTTTTTGACAGTAACACCCCTCAATGTGTCAAAAACTTAAAATTAGGTTATACAAAACAAATTTTAAATATAATTTTTGCAGGAAATTTAAAAAGCTGCTATTTTTTTTTGATGAATATTTGGAAATAAAAAAACAGACGTGCATCTTTGCAGTCCCAAACAGAAAAGTAGTTTGTTTGCGAAAAGGGAGTTTAGCTCAGCTGGTTCAGAGCACCTGCCTTACAAGCAGGGGGTCACTGGTTCGAACCCAGTAACTCCCACTCTTTTCAAAACAGTACAATATGTCATGGGAGTTTAGCTCAGCTGGTTCAGAGCACCTGCCTTACAAGCAGGGGGTCACTGGTTCGAACCCAGTAATTCCCACAAAGCCTCAACTTTCGTTGAGGCTTTTTTTGTTGCTGTTTTTACTATCTGAACTTACCTTTTCGGCTACTCCACCTATTTTAGTTTGAAATCGGGCTTCTTTACGAATATTTTTAGAGAAAACTAATGATTTAACCAAAAAAAACTCCTACCTTTGCACCCTAATTTGAAAAGGAGTGATTTTTGTACATAACATAAGCACTTCATTACAAGAGACTTACAAATCAAAAAATAATTTAAAACAAAAAAATGGCACGCGATTTAAAATTCACAAGAAATATCGGTATTGCTGCCCACATTGATGCGGGTAAAACCACTACCACTGAGCGTATCCTTTACTATGCGGGCGTTAGTCACAAAATCGGTGAGGTACACGATGGTGCAGCAACGATGGACTGGATGGAGCAAGAACAAGAAAGAGGTATCACTATCACTTCGGCAGCGACAACTGTAAACTGGGACTACCGTGGCGATAAATACCATATCAACATCATTGATACCCCAGGTCACGTTGACTTTACTGTGGAAGTAAACCGTTCTTTACGTGTATTAGATGGTCTTGTATTTTTGTTTAGTGCGGTTGATGGTGTTGAGCCTCAATCTGAAACTAACTGGCGTTTAGCTAATAACTATAACGTTGCTCGTTTGGGCTTCGTAAATAAAATGGACCGCTCTGGTGCTGACTTCTTGAACGTGTGTAAGCAAGTAAAAGAAATGTTGGGTAGCTACGCTGTGCCATTGCAATTACCAATCGGTTCGGAAGATAACTTCAAAGGTGTTGTTGACTTAATCAACTTCCGTGGTATGATTTGGAATGAGTCAGACAAAGGTATGACCTACCAAGTAGTGCCAATTCCAGACGATATGTTGGAAGAAGCAACAGAATATCGTGAGAAATTATTAGAAGCAGTAGCTGAGTTTGACGAAACTTTGATGGAGAAATACTTCGAAGACCCAGAGTCAATCACTGAAGATGAAATCTTGGCTGCTCTTCGTGAAGCAACTATCGCAATGAAAATCGTTCCGATGCTTTGCGGTTCTTCATTCAAAAACAAAGGTGTACAAACAATGCTTGACCTTGTGATGGCTTTATTGCCTTCTCCATTGGACAAAAAAGCGATTGTTGGTACTGACCCTAATACAGGTGCAGAAATTACTCGTCGTCCATCAGAAGATGAGCCATTTGCAGCGTTGGCGTTTAAAATCGCAACTGACCCTTACGTTGGTCGTTTGTGCTTTATCCGTGCTTACTCAGGTGGTTTGGATGCAGGTTCTTATATCTTGAACAACCGTTCTGGAAATAAAGAGCGTATCTCTCGTATCTTCCAAATGCACGCTAACAAGCAAAACTCAATTCCAAGATTGGGTGCTGGTGATATCGGTGCGGTTGTAGGTTTCAAAGACATCAAAACTGGTGATACTTTGACTGATGAGAAAAACCCAATCGTTCTTGAATCAATGGTATTCCCTGACCCAGTTATCGGGTATGCAATTGAGCCTAAGAAAACAGCTGACCAAGATAACTTCTCGAAAGCTATCACTAAGCTTATCGAAGAAGACCCAACGCTTACAGTTGAGTCGAACGAAGAAACAGGTCAGACTATCATCCGTGGTATGGGTGAGCTTCACCTTGAAATCATCATCGACCGTATGCGTCGTGAGTTTAAGGTAGAAGTAAACCAAGGTGCTCCGCAGGTAGCTTACAAAGAGACGTTAACAAAATCATTCGAACACCGTGAGGTTTACAAAAAACAATCGGGTGGTCGTGGTAAATTTGCTGACATCGTATTTGAAATCAGCCCACGTGCAGATGGAAAACCAGGTTTGGAGTTCGTAAACGAAATCGTAGGTGGTGTTATCCCTCGTGAATTTATCCCTGCTATTCAAAAAGGATTTGAGTCTGCAATGGTAAATGGACCATTGGCTGGTTTCCCAGTTGACTCAATGAAAGTTCGTTTGTTCCACGGTTCTTACCACGACGTTGACTCTGATTCATTGTCATTCGAGATGGCTGGACGTTTAGGTTTCAAAGAAGCTGCTCGTCAAGCTGGTCCGAAAATTCTTGAGCCAATCATGGCAGTTGAGGTAATCACTCCAGACGAATATACAGGTCCTATCACTGGTGACTTAAACCGTCGTCGTGGTATGATGAAAGGTATGGATACAAAAGCAGGTTCACAAGTAATCAAAGCTGATGTGCCTTTGTCAGAATTGTTCGGTTATGTAACTGACCTTCGTACAATGTCATCTGGTCGTGCAACGGCTAACTTGACGTTTGACCACTACGAAATCGTACCTCAAAACATCGCTGACGGAATTGCTAAGAAAAACGCTTAATTCCTGGTTGAAGTTTAATCATAAAAAAATCCTCTGTTAGCGATAACAGGGGATTTTTTGTTGGATAGCTGGGCGTATGCGATACGTCGCTACACTCTATGTTATTAATTAAGAAAATTGAAGATTAACGATTGAAAATTATTGATTTTTGATAGTTTGTCACTGCTATATAAACAAACAAATCCGTAGTCAATATTCTTTCTCTAAACTCTTTCCACAATCACGGCATAACCCATGCCCACACCTACACACATAGAGGCCAAAGCATAACGCTTCTTTGTTCTAACAAGCTGATTTACAGCCGCTTGAATGATACGAGTACCTGACATTCCGAGTGGATGACCAAGAGCTATCGCTCCACCGTTTGGATTAATACGTGCATCATCATCAGCTAAACCAAGATTTCTTGAAACTGCCAAACATTGTGCAGCAAATGCTTCATTGAACTCGATTACGTCCATGTCATTTAAAGTAAGACCTGCTTTTTGGAGAGCTTTCTGCGTTGCTCCTACTGGCCCAATTCCCATAATGCGTGGCTCTACTCCTACCACCGCCGAAGATACAATTCTTGCTTTTGGTGTAAGATTATAGCTTTTTACGGCATTTTCTGAAGCAATATACATGGCAGCGGCACCATCGTTCAAACCAGAAGCATTTCCTGCGGTAACAGTACCATTTTCTTTTTTGAAAGATGCTTTCAGCTTTGCTAAACCCTCTAAAGTTGAGCTTCCTTTGATAAATTCATCTTTATCAAAAACTGTAATATTTCCTTTTCTATCGGTCAATTCAACACCTACGATTTCTTCAGCTAAAATGCCATTTTGTTGTGCTGCGAAAGCTTTTTGTTGAGAACGGAGTGCAAATAAATCTTGGTCATCACGGCTGATATTATACATTTCGGCTAAGTTTTCGGCCGTTACACCCATCGCATCAGTTCCATACATTTTGTGCATTTGCGGATTGACAAAACGCCAGCCAAAACTTGAGTCAAAAAGCTGCACATCGCCCCCAAATGGTTTTGAAGATTTACTCATCACCATTGGTCCACGAGTCATGTGTTCCATTCCTCCCGCAATAAAAACTTCGCCATCACCTGCTTTGATTGCACGATTAGCATGGATAACGGCCGACATTCCCGAAGAACACAAACGATTGACGGTTTCACCTGGAACGGTATAAGGTAAACCAGCCAAAAGCAAGGCCATTCGAGCCACATTTCGGTTATCTTCACCAGCTTGGTTGTGGCAACCCAAAATCACATCTTCGATTGCATCGAGCGGAATATTGGGGTTTCTTTTAATTAATTCTTTTATTGGTAAAGCTGCCAAATCATCGGCACGCACTGGCGATAAACTGCCACCAAAACTTCCAATTGGTGTGCGGATGGCATCTATTATATATGATTCTTTCATTATTCGATAACTTTTGGCACGCTGAAAACAACGCTAATTTTGAAATCCGTACTTATCAGCGTTACGATAGTATCTGCGTTATCAGCGTGCCATTTTTATGATAGTTTTATGTCAAAATTAGCACTTGTTTTGGCTTTTATTTCTTCTAAAGTAACATTTGGCATGAGTCCGATAAGCGTAAGTTTACCTGCTGGATATGCAAAAACCGCCAAATCAGTGATAATCATACTTACTACTCCAGAAGCAGTCAATGGCAAGACACATGACGGAACGATTTTAGGAGAGCCGTCAGAATTTGTGTGTGTCATGGTAATAATGAGCCTTTTTGCTCCTTTGGCTAAATCCATTGCACCACCTACGCCTAAAAGTGGTTTTCCTGGTACTGCCCAATTGGCGAGATTTGCGGCTTCATCACATTCTAAACCTCCCATGATGGCTACGTCGATATGTCCACCACGAATCATGGCAAACGATTCGGCACTATCAAAATAGCTACTTCCTTGCAAGGGCGTTACGGGAATTTTTCCTGCATTTACTGGGTAATTCATTGCTCCACCACCATCAGTTGGTACTGGGCCTACACCCAACATTCCATTTTCGGTGTGGAGAATAATTCCATGTTCTTCAGTGATTAAATCGGCTACTAAAGTCGGAATACCGATGCCGAGATTTACTACATCACCTTTTTTTAGTTCGGCCAAGGCACGTTTTGCCATATTCATTCTCACTTCATCCACTTTCTTCGAAGACGAAACCGATGCCGATGTACCTAAATCTTCGAGCGTAAGGGTGGCTTGTACCAAATAATCTACGAAACAACCTTGCGTATGCACATTTTCGGGGGCAATTTCACCTACGGGAACGATTTCTTCCACCTCAGCAATAACCAAATCAGCAGCGGTAGCCATCGCTTTATTAAAGTTATTTTCTGTCATTCGGTATTGTAGATTTCCTGCGGTATCAGCACGCCAAGCACGAATAAACGCCACATTT
Source organism: Emticicia sp. W12TSBA100-4 (assembly GCF_040253585.1). NCBI lineage: Bacteria > Pseudomonadati > Bacteroidota > Cytophagia > Cytophagales > Leadbetterellaceae > Emticicia > Emticicia sp. W12TSBA100-4. The sequence continues at coordinate 118,123 of NZ_JBELAU010000012.1, read as the reverse complement.
CCTCTAATTCCTTTGATAAAAACTTGCTCTACGCCATCAATTACTTTGGTTTCTCGGCCTTCAGCAATTTTTGTTCCTGCGGAGGTAGGTGTATAAAAACCTCCGATACCTGCACCGCCCGCACGAATGGCTTCGGCCAACGTTCCTTGTGGTAAAAGTTCGGCTTCAACTAAACCTGCTTGCACGGCTTTTACTGCATTCGGATTTGAGGTAAAGAAAGAGCCTATTACCTTCTTGAGTTGTCCGTTTGCCAAAAGTCTATCGCCACCCAAACCTGGTTCTCCCGTGTTATTTCCTATAAAAGTTAGGTTCTTGGTGCCTGTTTCGGCCAAAGCGTGCATCAAGTGTACAGGGTTTCCTGTCATGCCAAAGCCACCTTGTAGCAAAACATCGCCATCCTTAACCATTGAAGCAGCAGTGTGTAAATCTATTATCGGTACTTGTTTCATATTGTCGAATTACGAGTTTCGAATGACGAGGTACGAATATTTTTAATGTCAAATTATAAAATATGAATATGAAATTCTGACCATTAAAAACTTTCTAATAAATACCTCTTCATTCAATTATTATTTTTGATTATTTCTTGCTGTTTTTATTGATGCAACGGTTATAGAAAGTAACTCATTTGCTTCTCTATACGATGATTCAAATTCTGATTTTAAATTTGGCAATAACTCAATAATGAATTCAATCTAAAACATAGTTTCATCTAATTCTTCTTCAACAATCTTAAGTTTATTAATAAAGTCTGGATTAGATTTCCCTCTACATGCAGCACGATAGTTTGCGGCAACAGATGGTGCAGAACGAACCATTTGATTTCTACAAGCCTTAAATTCTGGCTCAAAAGGCAATTTTCTTGTGAGTAAAACAATTGAAACCGCCCATTTTTATATCTTTCTTTCAAATCTGAAATCATAGTTGCTACCATTAAATATTCGTACTTCGTTATTCGTAACTCGTCATTTTCATTTTTCTATCCAAACGCCTCAAACGGCAAACCAACATAGTTTTCTGCAAGCGTTGTGGCGTAAGCTTCAGATAATGAAATATAATCAAATTTAGCTTTTTGTAATTGATATTGAAAAGAACCGTGTTCGTATTGTTTATGAAACAATGTGGTCATGAAATTAGAGAAATCTTGGGCTCTCCAAATACGTTTCAGGGCGATTTCTGAATAATTATCCAATGCCTTCATCGAATTATTCTTGTAAAAATCAGTAAAGCCATCTACCAAATGTTTTACATCGGCTACTGCTAAATTTAGGCCTTTCCCACCCGTTGGAGGTACAATATGAGCGGCATCACCTGCTAAAAACAATCGTCCGTGCTGCATATTATCAATAAAATAACTACGCATGGGCGTGATACTCTTTTCGAAAATCGGACCAGAATTGAGTTTCCAACCTTCTGTACCTAATCTAATCGAGAGTTCTTCCCAAATTTGCTCATCTGTCCAATTATCTACGTGGTCGTCGTTGTCAACTTGAATGTAAAGGCGGCTTACTTTTTCTGAACGCAAACTATGCAAGGCAAAACCACGCTCGTGGTAAGCATAAATCAATTCTTCGGAAGATGGTGCAACATGAGCCAAAATACCCAACCAACTAAATGGATACGTAATTGTGTATTCTTTATAAGCATCTTTTGGCATTGACTTACGGCCTAAACCATGAAAACCATCGCAAGCGGCAATAAAATCGCATTCAATAATGCCTTTTTCTCCCTCATGTTCAAAATGAATTTTCGGGCTACTGGTTTCGAGACCATCCAATTCAAGAGCGGGGGCTTCAAAAAGCAATGTTTCACCACCATTTACCCAAGCCTCAGTAAGGTCTTTTACTACTTCTTGCTGACCGTAAATGGTAATGTTACGCCCATTGGTTAATTTGCCGAAAGGCACACGAATACGTTTTCCATCAAAGTTTAAATACACTCCGTGGTGTTCTTGTCCTTCTTTAACCAATCTATCGGCCAAACCTAAGTTTTTAAGAATATCGACCGTATTTTGCTCTAACAAACCTGCACGTACACGTGCTTGCACATATTCTTGACTACGATGCTCAATAATAACCGACGAAATGCCTTGTTGTTTGAGCCAATTAGCCAACGTAAGTCCAGCAGGGCCAGCCCCGATAATTCCAACTTGGGTTTTTATTGTTTTCATTCTGAATTGTTCTGTTTATAAAATGTTGACTCCTAATTCTTTAAATACTTCTTCGGCTGCATGAATGGCTTCGTTGGCAGCTGGCAGGCCACAATACAAAGCCGATTGCATGATTACTTCTTTAATTTCGGCCACCGTTACACCATTATTAAAAGCGGCTCTGACGTGCATTTTAAACTCAGTTTGGCGGTTTAAAGCAATCAGCATTGCCATTGTAATCAGACTTCTATTATGTTTAGAAAGATTTGGACGAGTCCAAACTTCACCCCACGCATAATTTGTAATAAACGACTGAAAATCAGTATTAAACTCATTTATTTTGCTATTCGCACGGTCAACGTGGGCATTACCTAAAACCGTTCGGCGGACGTGCATTCCTTTATCAAAAGTGGCTTCACCTACGAAAAAATCTATTAAAACTTGGGCGTATTCTTTCGGAAGTTCGGTGGCGGCTAAGTGGCGAGCACGAAGAACCTTTAATTGAGCATTTGGAATATTGACAACCAAAAACTCTGCCTGCTCGACATTCGTGACGGGGTCTTCATCGCCCGTGATTACCAAAGTTTCAACCCTCAGATTTTGTAGTTGACTTCTAAAATCTGCATCTCGAATGGCACAGCAACAATTTGAATAACCCTGTACATCGCTTCGTAAAAACATAGCATAAGTTTCGGCTACTTTTTGTGGTTTTTGCTTTCTGAAATCTTCGGTAAACCAACGCTCCATTGTGTCATCAACAATTGCCTGCATTCCATTCTTTGCAATGGTTTCGATTCTACCATTCCAACGTTCATCATTTCCGATTTTTGCACCTGTGTTGCTTAAAACTATCTTTTTGAAGCGATTTGGGTGATTTATACCAAGATATTGTCCTATCAAACCTCCCATCGAAAGGCCACAATAATAGGCAGTTTCGATGTTTAGTTCATCCATCAAATGGATAATATCCTTACCTAAAAGTTCGATTGTATAACCTTCTTTGCTAATATTGTTTTTTGAGCCACCATGCCCACGAGTATCGTATTGTAATACTCTGAAATATGGTAGCAGATATGGAATCAGCTCTTCCCACATCATCATTTCCGAACCCAAAGAGTTAGAAAAAATCAGTACTGGGCTATTTGGTGTACCTTGTATTTTATAGTTCATAGTATTTTAAAATTACGATTTTTGAATGATGATTTACGAATAATGTACCATTCGAAATTCGTAAATCGTCATTCGTCATTTTTTCAAAATCTCATCTATTATCTCCAAACTATTTCCAATCGAGTTCTCGGCTTTGAATAGTTGTTCTAAACTTGGTAAATCAACTTTCATTTCTTCCAACACTTCTTTTAAATGCTTTTGTTGAGAAATAGCTGATTTACAGGCCTTTTCGACTAATTCGTGGGCGTTTATTTTACCTATTTTTGTGGCCAGTGCAAGCGAGGCATTTTCTGCATAAATCAACCCTTTAGTCAATTCAAGGTTTTGAAGCATTCTTTTTTCATCCACTTCTAAACCCGAAATCAATTCGATGGCTTTTTCAATACTTCCTGCGGTGAGTAGCATTATTTCAGTCAGAACTTCCCATTCAGAATGCCATAGCCCTGCCGAACGTTCATGCTCTTGAGGCATCGAAGCCAGTAACGTAGCTACCAAATGGGGAATTCGGTTGGCATTGGCTAATATAGCAGCACAGGTAACAGGGTTTCGCTTATGTGGCATCGTACTCGAACCGCCCTTGCCCTCGCCTGCACCTTCAAATACTTCACCAACTTCGGTTTGCATCATCAGTGATACATCTTTGGCAATTTTTCCGAGCGATTGATTCAAGATTCCAAAAACTGATGCCGCTTCAACCAAATTATCACGGTTTGCTTGCCAAGAAAAAGATGGTTTCAAATCTAAAATATCGGACAAGCTTTGTTGAACTTCCTTCGATAAATTTGCATTTCCACTACCAACTGCTCCTCCCAGCTGAATGACCAAAACACGTTTTTGTGTACTTCTCATTCGCTCTTTGCTTCTCTCAATGCTTTGCAGCCATCCCGAAGTTTTAAGTCCGAATGTAATTGGGCGGGCTTGTTGAAGAAGCGTCCTACCAATCATCAATGTACTACGGTGTTTTTTTGTAATTTCTACTAATAAATTCGATAATTCAGCCAATTTATCGTTCAACCAATACCAATATTCTTGCATCTGCAAAACCGTTGCGGTATCTACCACATCTTGGCTGGTTGCCCCTAAATGTACGTATTTCGATGCCTCAACATCATTATTTTTAACAATTCGGGTCAATTGCTTCACCAAAGGAATAGCAGCATTTCCACCCAATTTTATCTCTGATTTGAGTTTATCAATATCTATAAAGTCTGCCTGACAGCAACTTTCGATGATTTGGGCAGCTTGGGGCGGAATAATACCATTTTCGGCTTGAGCAACTGCCAAAGCTCCCTCAAAACGCAGCATTTGAGCAATTGTCTGCTTATCAGAAAACAGCCCGTTGATGGCTTTGGAATAAAAATATTCTGAGTATAAAGACATTTTTAATGACGAATTATGAATGACGAATTACGAGTTAAAAATGATAAGTAAGAAATTCCTACTTCGTCATTCGAAAAATTCGTCATTCAAATTATATTTCAAAAAACACAGTTTCGTTATCGCCCTGCATATTGATGTTGAATTCATATACCTTTTCGCCTTGTTTCTCGGCAATTAATGTATTTTTTCTATCGGCAGGAACAGCATTTAACACTTTGTCAATTGCATTAAGTTGAGCCTCGTCAGAAAAATAAATGCGAGTGTAAGAATGAATAAGCTGCCCACGCATAAAAACAATTACTGAAAGATACGGAGCTTGTCCAGCAAGCGATGTTGGCTTAATTGTGCTAAAAATAAAGCGATTCTGAGCATCAGTTCCCGTACCGAAACGCCCGAAAAGTTGATTTTCACCATCATTTTGCCAGATTTCAATCATTGCATCAGGAATCACATCGCCATTTCCATCGAAAACCTTTCCTGTAATGGTGATAGCTTCGCTGTGTTCGATTGGGCTAACCATCTGATTACCAACCAATTGCCTGAAATCATATAAATATTGCTCAGGTGTAAGTCCATAAGCAAAGTATGGGCCTACTGTTTGAGAGGGAGTTTGTTTCATTTTGATTTACGATTTACGACGGGGTCGCCCGTGCGATGACGATTTACGAATTTTATATACTTCGTATTACGTCATTTATTATTATAAATTTTCAAAAGGTGTTGCATTGTGGCCTCTTAATACAAAATCGAAGCGGTAGCCGAGAGCAAAGTTTGGCTCGGTGGCATCTAAATCGAATTTTGAGATTAATAATTCACGGCCTTTTGGTGGAACACCCAAGAAAATCGGGTCATGCTGCAAGAGCGGGTCGCCAGGGAAATACATTTGTGTAACCAAACGATTGGTAATATTTGCCCCAAACAACGAAAAATGTATGTGATTCGGACGCCAAGCGTTGTAGTGATTTCCCCACGGATATGCCCCAGGTTTGATAGTATAAAACTTATAATTCCCATCTTTATCGGTCATGCAACGCCCTGCACCTAAGAAATTCGGGTCGAGTGGGGCATCGTGTTGGTCAACTTTGTGTACGTAACGACCGCATGAGTTAGCTTGCCAAATTTCAATCAAAGTGTTTGGGATTGGCTGTCCATTTTCATTCATTACCTTGCCGTGAACCACGATTCTTTCACCCAAAGGCTCACCATTTTTTATAGAATTTTTAGTAAGGTCATGGTCGAATTCTCCTAAATTGAAATCTCCAAAAACTGGACCTGTGAGTTCAGAAAGCGATTGTTTCAAAATAACTAAAGGTTTGGTTGGAGCTCGCAGAATTGTTGATTTGTATTCAGGAGCTAAGTACGGCGGATGTACTTCACGGTCGAATTGATTATAAATGATATTGCTCATTTGGTTGAGAATTAGAGGTATTGAATAGCCATTTTTACCCTACAAAAGTATTCTAATTATCAAACTTAATCTTGGATTAATCAAAATAAGACTTGTACAATTTAAACATAGTATTTTATAAAATTCAATAATTATAGTATATTTATGAAATAAAATATTGATTAAAAAGAACTTATGATAGAAAATGGCATAAATCAATGAAATAATAATTGTAAAAATTAAACATGAGTAATTCTAAGCAGATTATCAATTTTAAAGGTCTTTATGGCGATAACCATTATCCGCTTTTGCCTGATTTTATTCATCATGAGTCGCTCGAAGTACGAAGCAAAATGTATGATTGGGAAATCAACGAACATCTGCATACCGATTTATGTCAGATTTTTATGATTGAGTCGGGAAGTGGGGTTTTGATTTCGGAGCAAAATGAAGTTGCTATCGAAGGCCCTTGTTTGATTTTGATTCCGACCAATACCCTACATGGTTTTGCTTTTGAGCCAAGCATCGTTGGTGAAGTGTTAACTTTCTCGGAAAATTTTCTGGAAACGCTTTTCAAAAATTCGCCCAAAATTCTACTCGAATTCAATCATTTGAAGTATCTCCAGTTTGATAATGACCCGAGTATTTTTGAACAAATAAAAAATTCTAAAAGTCTGATTTTAAAAGAATTATATGAAGAAAATCTCGAAAAACAAACCGTAGTTCAGTCGTTATTTCAATTATTTTTTATCAGTATCTATCGTTTTAGTTTTTCCCTTAAAAACACCATTTCAGCTTCTGATAACCGTACTTTGATGTATTTTCAGGCGTTTCAAAAACATATCAAGCGTACTATACAAGAAACAAAACCCATCAGCGAATACGCCAAAGAATTGAATATCACAACCGTGCATCTCAACCGAATCTGTAATACTTTGGTTCAGAAATCGGCCTTACAAATTGTGCAGGATTATCTGATTGCCGAAGCGAAAAAGTATTTACTCAATACAAATTATTCGATTTCGGAGGTTTCTTATCTACTTAATTTCAAAGACCCAGCTTATTTTACTCGACTTTTCAAGAAACAAACGGGAGTTTCACCAAGTGAGTTTAAGAAAATATAATAAAAAAGGCGACCGAAGCCGCCATTTTCTAAGTAGAAATTTATGTAAGTGTTTTAGAAATTACGAATGTTGAATGACGAACGGTTCGCCGTTGCGATTACGAATATTCAGAGATTACAAAAATTTTAACATTCAAAGAGCTTTTACTCCATAAAACCTGCTTTTGCCTTTTGACCAGTTTTTACCCAATTTCTCAGTTCATCAAAAGCTTTACCTGTTTGTTCGTTAGTAAAGTTACAATGGCCTTGCCCATTTGTGTATTTTACGCTAAAATATTGTTGTTTCCCCTGTTTTTGAAGCAAATTTTCGTAGCTCACAATGGCCATATCGGCAGGAATCAGTTGGTCGTAAATCGTATGTAAAGCCAACGTTGGTTTATCAATGATACCTGTTCGGTCATATTTATCAAATAACGTATTCTGACTAACCGTTGCCGCCAGCCTTTCGGCTTTTTGATTCACCAAAAGACTATTAGGAAATCTACCATAAACCGTATTGGTATTGTCATAAGGATTTCCACCTGCTTTCTGAGCAATATCACGCAAAACCCCTTCTCCAAAAACTAAAGAAAAAGCTAAATCATCAGGTTTTAAATCAAAATGCTTGGCAAACTCAACGGCGAGTAAGGAGTCTTTAGCATAAATTGCTTTTTTCATCAAAACGGCTTTACGAAAACCCGCCTGCATAGAAATTGGCTCTTTTAGCTTCGACATATCAAAAATATCATGCAGAGAAGTAGCGATACCAGGAAAAAGCCCATTAAAAGTAGCAAATAAATCGAATTCCTTACGAGTTTGCAGATAAATTCGCCCTGCCAGCGGACACATCGGAAAGCCTCCGTTGTAATTTTGTCCGTAGTTTTCGAGCGTAGCCAGCGTTATACCCCCACCCATCGAATGTCCAGTCATGAATGTAGAATCTGGCTGACCATATTTTTTTACAAAGTATTGTCGCAACGCTTCTGTATCATCAACTCCTTGTGCCAAAGCCAAACCTTGAAACGCATAATCAGAAGCCGCCACGGCAAACCCTCTTTCCAAAAAAGGTGTCATTCGCTTTGGAAAATCAGGGTTCTGACTTTGTGCAGGCTTCGACCCCATAAATTCATAGCCGTGTGCATACATCACCAATTTTCCTTTCCAGTTTTCGGGAAAAAGAATCCGATATTTCGCTCCATTGATGCTGCCTGTATCAATTTTGGAGGCATTTTGGGAGAAAACTGCCTGCGTGATAAATAATAGAATTAAGACTTTTTTCATATTTGTAGGTAGTTTGAATCAAGCTCAACAAAAGAGGAAAATTTTATCCCCATATCTCCTCCTCCGAAAAGAAGGAGATTGGGGATAGAGCAATTTTTAAAATAATAGGTTGGTACTTAAAGGCTTTATATTAAAAAATTGTGTTTACTTTTTTACTTCGGTCGAACTGGGAAGTGACCGACGCTCGGTTCGACCCACAATTTTATGCTTCTCCCCAAACTTTTAGGGCTGTATTTACTGTCAAATCAAGTTTACGCCATTGGTCGTCGTGACTCATGTCATTACCGTGATGGGTTGACGAAAATCCACATTGTGGACTCACACAAAGGTTTTCGAGTGGGGCATATTGAGCCGCTTCATCGATGCGTTTACAGAGGTCGTCAATGTTTTCGAGTTCACGTTTTTTCGATGAAATGATTCCCAAAACTACTTTTTTGTTATTTGGCACAAAACGAAGCGGAGCAAAGTCACCCGAACGCTCATCGTCGTATTCGAGCAAATAACGGTCAACATTTATCGAATTGAAAAGAATTTCAGCTACTGGCTCATAACCACCTTCGGCAAACCACGTACTGCGGTAATTTCCACGGCAAAGGTGAATACCCACCGTCAAATCGGCTGGGCGATTATCAATAACCGAGTTGATAAGAGCTGCATATGTGCGAGGTAGTTCGTTCGGGTCTTCGCCTCTTGCTTGAGCAGCTGCACGCATTTTAGGATCGCAGAGATACGCCAAATTGGTATCATCAAGCTGCAAATAACGCAAACCAGCATCGTATAAATGTGCGATTTCTTCACGATAAGCAGCTGCTAAATCGGCAAAGAACTCATCCATATCGGGGTACGAATTAATATCTATTGATTTTCGTCCACCACGGAAGTGAATCATGGTTGGTGAAGGAATCGAAACTTTGGGTGTTTGCGAAACAACCGTTTTTAGGTAATTAAAATCGGCTACTTGAATGTCTTTCACGTGCTTGAGCTTGCCTGTTACACTCAACACTGGTGGTGTAAAACCATCTTCGGCAGCTTTGGCATTTGGGTTAGCTTCGATACCGCCTGTTACGCTTACACCTGCCAATTCTTTCAAGAAATCAAGGTGAAAATAATCACGGCGGAACTCTCCATCGGTGATGGCTTTCATACCTGTTGCTTCTAAATGTTTTACGGTTTCGGCAATTCCTGCATCTTCAATTGCTCTTAGTTCTTCCGCAGAAATTTCTCCTTTTTTCCACTTTAAACGATTTTCTTTTACTGCTGGTGTGCGTAGCAAACTACCCACGTGGTCGGCTCTGAAATTTGACATTTTATGTAATTATTTAAAAAATTTAATGCAAAAACTTTTTTTCATTGCCGTCAGCCAAAGCAGACGGCAATGAAATAGACTTGTTTATCAGTAATAAAATAGGATACTTACCTCTCTTTTTAACTTATTTCTTTTGAATCTATTTTTGCGGTAATCAAGCCCGATAAAAGTGCTGGAATGGCAAAAATGAGGAAGTTTGTAGCGATTCCTAAACCTGCTCCAATCAATAATCCCCCAATCATTGGACCTACAATTCCGCCCAGACGCCCCGCTCCCATTGCCCAGCCCACACCCGTTGTGCGAAATTCGGTTGGATATAATCTTGCCGAAAGTGCATAAAGCCCCACAAAACCGCCTTGAATACCAAAACCCAATAATGCCAAAATAAGCAGGATAACATCCGAACCAACAAAAAGTCCGAATGATGCCATCAAAACGCCAGTCAGCACCAAGATTACTCCCAATGTTTTCTTTAAACCATATTTACTTGAGAAATATCCTTGCGTGATGATTCCGAAAAATGCCCCGATATTAAAGACAGTTCCTGCATAAATGGCCAATTCCATCGAAAGCCCGGCATCTTTTGCGAGTTTTGGAATCCAGCTTGTTAAGAAATACAAAGCAGCAAAAGCCATAAATAAGGCCACCCAAAGTTGAAGCGTTGGTTTTTTGAAGTTGGTTTTCAACAATTGGTCAACTGGTAATTTTGATTTGATTTTTTCAATGATTGGCAAAGATTCTAAAGGCTGAATATTCATTTTGGTCAGAATCTTATTTAGTTTTTCAAGGGCATTTTTGGGTTGAGTGCGTAAATAAAAATCAATTGATTCCGAAAGAAAAAACAAAATCAATGGCACAGAAAACATGGAAGCAATGCCCGCAATACGAAACATTTGTTGCCAACCATCAGTCGGGATAACTTTTGCAGCTACCAAACCCGCTACTACAGCCCCAATCGGATAACCCGAAATAACAAAACTTACCCAAAAATCACGAGTTTTGTTGGGCGTATATTCGGAAGCAAGCGAAGCCGTACTGGCCAACATGCTACCAATGCCAAGTCCGCTTATGAAACGATAAATCAATAAATCAGTAATTGAAGTAGCATAGGATGTCAGATAAATACAAACCCCCATGATAATACCGCTGATAAGAATAATGGCTTTTCGGCCAATTTTATCGGCAAAAGGAGCTAAAAAAAGCGTTCCAATGGTCATTCCGAATAAACCAGCACTAAAAACTGTACCTAAAGCCTGCGGAGAAATATCCCAAGCTTTAGCAATGGCGGGAGCGGTATATGAAATTACCAGTACATCCATGCCATCGAGCATATTCATCAGAAAACAAATGAAAATGGTAGAGTATTGCAGGCCTGTCATCGGATTTTTGTCGATGAGAGCTTTAGGGTTGAAAATCATTATTTATTAGGTATATAAGGTTGAATATATGGAAGTTAGAAAGTAATTACTTAGTTTACTTTCCAAACTTGAATCGCTACATTGTCTGGGTTTCTGATGCCTTTGCAAATAAAAATGGCGTTATTCATCCATTCGTATTTGCCTTGTGGAGCTTCAAATTTTGGTATTGCACGAAAATAATATTCTGATGGAGAAACTGCTTCTCCTCGTCCGATTCGAGCCGCAACTTCGGGGGTGGCTACACGCAAGCCTGTATTTTTAATGTAAATGATTACACCGTCATCGGTTTTGATTTGATAATGAGCTTCCAGTTCGGCTACGCCATCTTTTCTTACAATTTGCCAGTCGGCACCACCATCCAAAATCTCGCCTTTCATTTTTGGGCCTTCAAAACTTCCGCCGATAATTGGAATGATTCGACGCATTCCGTGAGGAGTATCGCCTACCACATAAGGTGGTTTTAGCTTCACTTTTAGTTCACAGACAAACTCTAAACTTGGAGCTTCGGGGGTGCTTTGAGCGAATGAATTCATATTTAATAGGCAGAAAACGATACAAATAATGGAACGCAGATGACGCAGATTCCTTTGGAAACGCAGATTTGCACAGATTTTATTTTCTTTGTAGTTAAGTAAGTGTTTCATGTCTTAGTTCTTTTGGTTGAGGGTTTGTATATCAAAGCCAGCTATTATTTTATAATTATCCATTACTTCGGCAAGTTTCTCGTGCGGAATTTCATCTTCCGAAAAACCTTTCGGAAACCAATCTTCCATCATATCCATGATTTCGTCTGGCCCTTTTGCTCTATTTTGAAGCACAACTTTCGCCGCCGCTGGTACTCTTTCTCTGTCGTATTCAATAAGAGCATTTTCAGGATTCTCGTTCTTTATCAAGCATTTGGTTAGGCAATCGGCATCAAGAATGGCCTGCGAAGCTCCATTTGAACCAATCGGATACATCGGATGAGCGGCATCGCCGAGAAGCGTCACACGCCCGAAAGTCCATTTATCTAATGGGTTTCGGTCAGACATTGGAAATTCATAAACGGCTTTTGCGTTATCAATCATTGTAGGTACATCGAGCCAATCGAATTTCCAATCTTTATATAAATCAACTAATCGAGCTTTATCTGCTTCTCGATTCCAGTCACGAGCTGTTAGTTTCGATTTTCCTTCTTTAATATTTCCCACCCAATTGATTAAGCAATTACCATCAGCATCAGGTTTTCCAATCGGATAAACCACCATTTTCTGGCGTAAACTACCAATCATTGCCATTGATGTACCATCTAAGAATGGCTTCATGGTGGTTGTGCCACGATAAAGTATATTTTCGGAATAAACTGGTGGGCCTTCGTTCGGATAAAGCTGCTGGCGAACCACTGAATTAATGCCATCTGCCCCTATCAAAATATCGGCACGTTCTACTCTTATTTTTTCGTTGGTATCTTTATCTATAAAATGAGCTATTACTTCGCTATCAGTTTGCTCAAAATGACTCAAATGATGATTTTTCAGAATAGCATCTTGCCCAATCGTTTCTACTACTTCATCAAAAAGCAACATTTGTAAAACCCCACGATGTACTGAAAACTGAGGCCATTTATAACCAGCAAAACGTCCACGTGGTTCTGTCCAGAATTGTTGACCAAATTTGTTAAAATAGACTAAATCACTCGTTTCGATGGCATTTTGGGCGATTTTTTCTTGTAAACCCAGATTTGTTAATACTCGAACACTATGCGGAAGTGTATTGATACCTACGCCCAAAGGCTTTATTTCTTTGACTGATTCAAAAACTTTAACCTCGAATCCTGCTTGATGAAGGCTCAATGCGGTGGTCAAACCGCCAATTCCGCCACCGATAATAATAATCTTCATTAAATATAATTATAATTTTCCAACAAAATTCTGCATTATACCATGATTATACTATGCAAAATAAGAGAATAAATATGCAAAAACAATCAGAAAAATAAGAGTTTAATTGTGTATTCTATACTTTTACTTTAATCCGAGCATTCTGATGGCATTTTCTTTCAAAATCAAAGGCTTTACTTCTTCTTTGAAACCTGCATCTTCAAAATCTTTCATCCATCTTTCGGGGGTGATTAATGGAAAATCAGTACCGAAAAGAACTCTGTTTTTGAGCATGGTATTGGCATATTGAATGAGTTGTTTCGGGAAATATTTGGGTGACCAGCCACTCAAATCAATGTAAACATTGGGCTTGTGCATCGCTACGCTCAAAGCTTCATCTTGCCACGGCCAACTTGGGTGAGCAATAATTATCGGGCAATCAGGGAAATCAATCGCCACATCATCGAGGTGCATCGGATTTGAATATTCTAATCGCAAACCGCCTCCGCCACGCACACCCGAACCAAAACCCGAATGCCCCGAATGAAATAACATCGGTAATTTGTATTCGGCAATTACTTCGTAAAGATGATAGGCCATTTTATCATAAGGATAAAAACCTTGCACTGTTGGATGAAATTTAAAGCCTTTTACACCATAATTTTCTATCAAATCACGGGCTTCTCTTGCTCCCATTCGACCTTTGTGCGGGTCGATGCTGGCAAAGGCAATCATGACATCATCGTTTTTGAGAGCGGCCTCAGCTACTTCAATATTCGGGATTCGACGTTTGCCAACGTTATGCTCCGAATCAACGGTAAACATGACAAAAGCTAAATTATTATCACGATAAAAATCAGCGGTTTCTTGAATAGTCGGGCGTTTATCCGACTTGAAATATTTGGCAAAAGCTTCATCCAGTTCTGGACGATAATCATCATGCGGTTGGCAACACGACACTTCGGCGTGCGTGTGTACGTCTATGGCAATTACTTTATTTATGTCTATCATATTTTTTAAATGACGAATTTCTCGAATGACGAGTTACGAATTTTTAGAATCACAATTTATACGTAATTCTCTCATTTCACCTTATTTATTTTTTCTTGCTGTTTTAATTGACGATACTGTAATTGAAAGCAGTTCATTTGCTTTTTTATAAATTGGCACAATTTCTTGTCTAATTTCTGGTAATAAAGCAACTATGAATCCTAACCAAAACATTGTTTCGTCTAATTCTTCTTCAACAATTTTTAATTTATTGATAAAATCGGGTCCAGATTTTCCTCTACAAGCAGCCCGATAATTTGCAGCAGTAGATGGGACGATTTGATTTCTTACAGCTTTAAATTCAGGCTCATTTGGCAGCTTTCTTGTAAGTAAAACTACCTAAATCGCCCATAATTTATATCTATTCTTTAATTCTTCAATATTCATTAAATATTCGAATAATTCGTCATCGCAGCGGCGAACCGTTCTGAAAATTCGTCACTCTGACTACTTCGCTCCCATTCTTATTGCTCCGTCAAGGCGGATTACTTCGCCATTGAGCATTGTGTTTTCAATGATTTGTTTTACTAAAGCAGCAAATTCTGAAGGTCGGCCCAGACGTGGTGGGAAGGGAACTTGCTTGCCCAAAGAATCTTGGGCATCTTGTGGTAAAGATGCTAATAAGGGCGTTTCAAAAATACCTGGAGCGATAGCCATTACTCTGATACCCATTCGAGCAAATTCACGAGCAATTGGAAGTGTCATGGCCACAATTCCACCTTTCGATGCAGAATAGGCCGCTTGCCCGATTTGACCATCAAAGGCAGCGACTGAGGCGGTGTTTATAATAATTCCTCTTTCGCCTTCGGTATTGGGTTCGTTGTTTTGCATTTTATCGGCCACTAATCTAAGGGTATTGAAAGTTCCGATAAGGTTTATATTGATTACTTTTTGAAAGAAATCAAGTGGATGTGGTCCATCTTTACCAACAACTCTTTTGGCGGGGCCAACTCCTGCACAATTAATGATTCCTGCAATGTCACCATAAGCTTCAACCGACTGATTTACAGCACTTTGCACTTGTTCTTCGTTGGTCACATCGGTTTTGATAAACGTAGATTTTTTGCCCAAATCTGCTTGTGCTTTTGCTCCCGATTCTTCGTTTACATCAAGCAAAACAGCATTTCCGCCATTTTCTACTATCATTTTGGCAGTTGCAAAGCCTAACCCCGAGGCTCCGCCTGTAACTAAGAATGTGTTATTTTCTATTTTCATAATTATATTTTATGGCATAATCTTCTAATTGAAAACGGTCATTAAGTTTTGAAACTTATTCTATGACAGATTACAAATCTGTTCTATTTAGTACATTTCAGTTACCAAATCAGCTCTATGCTTCAAAACTGCCCGTTGGTTTAGTGAGCCTTTATCAGTTATTTCGCCTAAATCAATTGAAGGAGCCTCAAGGGCAATTACATATTTTTTTATCACCGTCGAACTCCCAGTTGCGGTTTTATTAAACTCTACTAACCAATTATTGATAAATCGTTCTACTTCTGCATGTAAAAATGCGTCTTTATTTGATATTTCGGAATTCAAATTAGCTAATTTTCGACAAGCATCGGCATTTAAGAATAAAATTGCCCCAATGTATTCTTTATCAAGCCCCGCCAAAACTACATCCTGAATAATGGGCGAACCCGTAGAAATAACTTTAGCTTTCAGCACTCCCACATTTACCCAAGTTCCTGTCGAAAGTTTGAAGTCTTCGGCAATTCGGCCATCAAAAATCAAACCTTTGTCGGGATTCATTTCATCTAAAAACTTTACGGCATCGCCTGTTTTATAATAACCCTCTTCATCAAAAGCTGCTGCCGTAGCTTCAGGGTTTCGCCAGTAACCTTTGGTTACATTTGGTGCTTTGTAACGAGCTTCCACTTTATCGCCGTCGGGTACGAGTTTTACATCCATTCCCGCCACTGGCACACCCAAAAGTCCAGAAAATGCTCCACCCCAATTAGCAAACATCGCCGAAGGACCAGATTCTGTACAACCCAAACCCGTAATAATCGGAATTTTCACGCTAATAGTTTCTACGGCTAATTCTTCCAAACGATTCCATACGGGTTGAGCCAAACTGGCTCCCGCATAAAACAAAATATTGAGATTTCGGAAGAAGTTTTCTCGCAAAGCTGGCTCATTTTCAAGATACGGAATCAGCATTTCAAAACCTTTTGGCACATTAAAATAGGCTGTTGGAGAAATTTCTCTGAGATTTTGTACGGTTTCTTCAATGCCTTTGGGCGTTGGTTTTCCATCATCAATCAAAATTGTTCCACCATTGTAAAGAGCTAAACCAAAATTATGATTACTCCCAAACGTATGATTCCACGGAAGCCAGTCAATGAAAATTGGCGGTTGCTGCTGCATAAACGGAAAAACCTGTGTAATCTGCTGTAAATTAGCACACCACATTCCTTGGTGGTTCATTACACCTTTGGGCAAGCCAGTCGAGCCAGAGGTAAACAATACTTTGGCAATTGTATCGGAATTTACTTTTGCTGCGGCAATTTCGACATCAATTGTAGGTTTTGTAAGTAGCATTTCCTCGAAATGAATACCATTTTCTCCATCAACAGTAATAATAATAGCTTCTGGGAAGAGTGTTTTAGCAAGTTCGAGAGCTTTTTGATAGACTTTTCCACTTTGGGCAAAAATGACTTTCGGAGTCATGAGTTCGAGGCAATGTTTGAGCTTGCCAAAATCATCCGAAACCAAAGAGTATGGCGGAGAAATCGGCGTGTAAGTAATACCAATATGCACCGAAGCCAGTACCAAAAGTGCATGTTCGAGGCTATTTTCTGAGAGAATTACAACGGTTTCATCAGGCGAAAATTCAAGATTTATCAAATATTGGGCAACACTTTTTGTCTTTTCGAGGGTTTCAGCATAAGATAATTTCTCCCAATTTCTCGTGATTGGGTTTCTTCTTCCAATAAAGGTATGGTCAGGCTTTGTTGCGGCCCAATACATCAACTTATCGGTAATTTTTGTAGGAAAAGCCTCCAATTTCTGCTCATTTCCAAAATGAACCATGCCATTTTCAAGCTGTTTTTTATGCGTTTTGGTAGGGCCGAATAAGGTATTTTTATAAAGCCCAGCCCCCGAACCCCCGATGGGGGCTTTGATTTTATTTCTATCTTGAATATCATTCATAGAATCAATATCTCTCTTTTGTAAAATAATTTAGAAAACCATCGCTACGGTGCTTTATTCTCCTACTTTCTTAGCTCTTCCTTCTAAAAAATCGGTCAATCTTTTCTTCGCTTCGGGGGCATCGGCCGAAATAGCCGCTATCAAACTTTCCATCATTAAACCTTCACTCTGGCCCGAATCAACAATTTTTGGTAATACGTGCATCAGTGCGTAATTGGTCATACCCGCATTTGAGGCAATTTTCTTAGCCAATTCAATACCTTTTTCGAGTCCTTGACCTTCTTCTACTAAATATTGAGCAAGTCCGATTCGTTCGCCCTCGTCGGCATTATAAACTCTTCCCGTAAACATCATGTCCATCATACGAGCCATTCCGATGAGTTTTGGTACTCGTACTGATGCTCCTCCACCCACAAAAATCCCACGTTGACCTTCGGGAAGGGCATAAAAAGTGCTGGTTTCGGCAACTCTGATGTGGCAAGCAGATGCCAATTCGAGTCCACCACCCACAACTGCTCCGTGCAAAACCGCCACTACTGGAACAGGCCCAAACTGCACTTTATCCAATGCTCGATGCCACATTCGGGAATGATAAAGCCCTTGTACGGCATCACGTTCTCGAAGTTCAGAAAGGTCAAGACCCGCCGAGAAATGCTTGCCTAATCCATAAATTACTACACAACGAATTTGCGGTGGAATGTTTTCGAAAACCTTTTCGATACCCAAAACTAAATCATCGTTGAAGGCATTACGTTTTTCGGGGCGATTGACAGCCACCAATAAAATTTCATCCCTGATTTCTAATTGAAGTGATTCGGTGGGAGATTTTATTTCTTGCATTTTATTATCCAAAAACTGATTGACTTATTTCAATACAAAATTGAATAATAAAAAGAAAGATTAATAGGAAAAAGGATGTAAATTATATGCAATTTCAATCAACATTTTGTAAATCTGTCAAATCAACCTCTCCGTAATTGCCAATTTTATCAACTGAGCAGTATTCGGCACATCGTATTTGGCAAGCATATTTTTGCGGTGACTGCTAACTGTACTTACATCGACAAAGAGTTGGTCAGCAATTTGTTGGTTGGTTAATCCATCAGAGATTTTTATCAGAATTTCTTTTTCTCGACGAGTGAGTGCTGGTAGTTTTCGCTCGTCGGGCTTTTTGAGGGTATTTGATGCTGAAATGCTGAAATAGGTTTTTCTCTGCATAACAGCTTTAATCGCATCAACGATTTCGTATTTGGCGGCATCTTTCAGAATATACCCACTGGCACCATTTTCCATCATTTTTTTGATGATGCTCTTTTCATTGTTGATACTCAAAGCAATCACCGAAACGCTCGGATATTGGTCTTTCACAGTTTTACATAGGTCTATTCCGTTGGCATCGGGTAAGTTAATATCCATCACAATCACATCGGGTTGATGAATGTGTAATTTCGCCAAAAGGTCTTTGCCATTATCGAAACTATGGGTGCAATTCATGCCATTTTCCTTATCAAAAATCGCTTTTATGCCCTCTGTTACGAGCGGATGGTCTTCAACTAAGTATATTTCCATAGCCCCCCTACCCCCCGATGGGGGAATTTTTTATTTCAGATAACATTTTATTCTATCATTCATCAATTAACTCATTCTAAATTATAAAGGCATCTCAATATAATACGAACTGCCAGCGTTTGGCTCGGTTTGGAAATCTATTTTGCCTTTTAGGTATTCGATTCTGTTGTAAAGATTCTGAATTCCCATACTTTTCTTGCTATTCACTTGCTGCGGGTCGAAACCGATGCCATCATCTTCAATCGTAATATTTATCAAATTAGGTTTGGCCATAATTTGCACCAAAGCCTCTTTTGCTTGCGAATGTCGAATAATATTGGTGGTTAGTTCTTGAATCACTCTAAAAATAGTGGTTTTATAGATATTTTCGAGTTCGACTTCTGACAAACCAAAACTTTGATACGTAAAATTGATTCCTGAATTTTCATCAATCGTTTGAATATAATCTTTCAAAGCCTCTTCCAAGCCTAATTTTGCCAAACTTTCGGGCATCATATTGTGCGAAACTCTTCGTAATTCAGCCATCGAAGCATCAAGCAAATTCATACTTTTTTCAAACGCCAAAGCATTTTCTTGGTCTAAAATAAATGATGTTTTCATGTTTTGAAAAGAATATTTTACACTCGATAATATGCCACCAAGACCATCATGCAGGTCTTTTGCCAATCGGCTGCGTTCTTCGTCCTGACCTTGCAGTACGGCTCGGCTTGCTAAAAGTTGCTTCTCGTTTTCGAGTTGTTTAAGTTTTTGTTCGTGCAAGATTTGTTCTTGCTTGCGTATTCGATTGCGGTTTTGCATCCAAAGCCCAAAAAAAGCCAATGCCAACGAAAGCAAAATAACAGAGAATATCAGTAAACTTATCTGACGTTTTTTGTTTCGATTTTCGGAAGAAAGCTGCTGAATCGCCCTTTCTTTTTTGTCGGTTTCATATTTGGTTTCGAGTTCTTTAGTGGTTTTTAGAATGTTTTTATTGAAACTAACTTCTCGCAACGAATCTGATAAATTATTAAATTTTTCGGCTAAAATTGGGTCGTTTTTATAGGCTAAAATTACTTTTGCGTAATGGGTGTAATACTGCTGTAAATGCTCAGTATTTTGTAGTTTTTCAGCTTTTTTTACTGCTTCTTCAATATAACTGTATGATTTTTGGTAGTTTCGATTGAAATAGTACGCCACCGAGAGCCAATAATCTGCCAAGGTAGTTCGCTCAGCAGATTGCAGTTGAGGGTTCAGTTTTGCCAGTTCCTGAGCGTGATTTAGCAATTTTTCGTAGTGCTTCATTTCTACATCATGATTGCACTGATTTTGCAAGGCATCTGCCATATCAACTACATCATTTAGTTTTCGAGCCAATGCAATTATCTGATTATTAACCTTTTCGGCCTCAGTTCTTCGTCTGAGCTTCCACAAAATATTTTCTTTATTTACCAAATGACTTATATAAAACCCATCCTCAAAATGCTGACTGATGGCGATGGCTTGATTAATGTAACCCAATGCTCGCTCTTGTTTATCTGTTTGCGTAAAAACATTGGCTAAATCGCTATAAACATTAGCAATTTTTACACTGTCTTGAAAGCCCTCAAAAATGGGTAAAGCCTTGAAATAATACGTAGCAGCCGAATCCAGTCTTTGCATTTCCTGGAATGTATTTCCCATGTTCTCATACATAATTCCTTCCCGCATTCGGTCTTTTCGTTCGATGCTCAATCTCACACCTTCACGCAGGAGCAGCATGGTTTGGTCGTATTTTCCTTCAATATTCAGCAATTCGCCTTCACTCGAAAAATATCGAATGATTCCTCTTAAATAATCCAGTTTTTTACTCAACTCATAGGCATCTTTATAATATTGGCGAGCGGTTTTGATGTCGTTATAAGCATATTCATCGCCAATTTTATTAAGCAAACGTACTTTATTAGTGTCGGTTTTTGCAGTTTTTAATTTCTCCAAAAGTGGTTGCAATTCGCCTGTTTGGGCAAAGGAACTTGCACAATACGTGAACAAAAGAAGTAGAGATAAACAATTGATTTTCAGAGCCATAGCACAAAATACATTTCCGATTTGATACTTCAAAGGTAGTAGAATAAATGAGAATAAAATTCCCCCTTTTGGTGGAAAAAAAATATTTTTTCAGTCTCTAATTTTGACCCAACAATTCAACTCGTTGTGTCGATGAAAAAAATATTCCTCTTACTCATTCTACCATTTCTGCTCAAAGCTCAAAATATTACCACGAGCGGAAAAATTGGCGTTGGTTTAGATAATCCTGTTTCAAAAATGCAGGTCAATCAAGTTGGTAATTATAATGTAAACGAAAACACGCAACACGCATTTTTGATAAAAGACCCTAACGCCACCACACCCCACTTTCTATATATGGGGAGTGATGCCGCTAATGGATTGAGTTATATTCAATCGGTAGCACAAGGGGCATTTAAGCCACTTTTGCTGCAAGGTAGAGGCGGAAATGTGGGAATTGGAATTTTATACCCTACTCAAAAACTGGAGGTATATGGAAACATCCGAAATACGGGTGATTTGTTTGTACAGTTTAATAAAGGAATTGTAAGAAATAGCCAAAGCACCCAATTAAAGACTGTTTTCGGTACAATAGATTTACTCTTAGCTGTCCAAAATATCAGTATTGCACCAAACTCACTGGCGGGGACAGCATTCACCTTTAATGAAGCATTTCCAGTTGGAACGGTACCGAATGTGAGTCTTGGGGGCATAAAGTTTAATGAATTTGTTACTCAAAATCAAAATTGTGTCAAGATAATCTACAATGTAGTGAATATTACAAATACTGGAGGAACAATTTCGCTATTTAACCCTACTAACACAGCCATTACATTCGATGCTCAAGTTAATTTCATTGCAATAGGACAAGCTCAATAATCGAATAACCATGAAAAAAATCATTTTAATGTTAACTCTATCGCTTTTTTGGGTTTCTGAAACTTTCGGGCAATTATCTACCAAATTCCCAGCGGAAACAATGGGTTATAAACCTATCGGAAAATCTGAATGTACTTCCATGAATATGGCTGGAATGCCACCCATGAACACCTGCGAACAAAAATACAGCAATAGCAAACTGACAATCTCAATTTCGATTACCGAATACCCCAAAGGAAACCCTGCTATGGTAGATTACGGAGCATTAGGCAACGACCAAGGTGATGGCGGAGATGATGCTCACACCTACGAAAAGTTGGTGGTTGGCTCGGCAAAAGGAAGTATAACGTATATGAAATCCAGCAAAATGGCAACGGCTTCGCTGGTAATTGGCGATAAACTTTTGGTCGATGTCAATGGTAAAAATCAGCCCAATGGCGAAGCTGTGAAAGCTTTAGCAAAGGCCGTGAAACTATAAGAATTTCACTCAAACCAACCGTTTGAAAGGGCTTTGCCGGTGAGTTCGGCCATGTTTTTTACTCCACATTTAGCAAACATATTGGTTCGATGATGCTTGATTGTATTTTCGCTCAGCCCCAGTTCGTCGGCAATCATTTTTATGCTTTTGCCTTTGGCTATCAATTCTAAAACTCTTTTTTCGGATAAACTGATTGGCATGGGTTCTGTTTTACTAATGATTCCTTCATGAATCGGAATATTTTTCATGTCTTCGGGGTCATTCGTATCTAATAAATAAAAACGGAGTTTCGGAATTGGGTCTAAATGCGAAATATCCGTAATGAGGTCGAACTGATACACGCCATTTCCTAATTTATCAAAAAACAGGGTCGAACTCTGTTGAAGTGCATGAAATGTCTCACCATTTTTTCTGATGAACCGATAAGTATGCGAAGATTTTATATTGGGACGATGCTCAATAGGTTTTGAATAGAAATATTGCCAAAATAACTCTGCCGACTGTACCGTTGCCATCAGTTCTTCCGCCGATGTAAATCTTGCAGCTTTTATAAACGAAGCATTGTGTAATTCAGTCGTCGAATAACCCGTCATTTGCTCAATAGCCCCTCCAACTTTTACCCATTTAGCATTTTTCATATCCGAAATAAACCAACAGTAAGTGCCAACGGCGTAGATACGCTCAATGGTTTCGGTAAAAGAAAAATTATCGATATACTCCTCTAAATTGGTATCACGAGGAAGGTACTCATAAAAACCTTTTAACTTTTTGTAAATGGCTTTTATCTGGTTTTGCAAGGTCGATAAGTTACTCATTATAAAGGTTTTTTATCAAAAATAATCTTTTTTTTTCGCAAATCCAATGGCACAATTGTGCCATTGACAAACCATTTCGCATTCAGTAGCTTTGAAATAAATTCAACTAATCAAATAACCATGAAAAATTACTTTATAATTATTCTTTGTACTCTTTGTTTTGACATATTTGCTCAAATTCCCGAAAAATCTTATGCTAAATTTGACTTTGTACCAGGCGATAAAGTTTTGTTTGAAGATAATTTCTTAGATGAAAGTGCAGATGAAATTCCCTCTCATTGGATAGTTTCGGGTAAGGTTGAAGTGGCAAAAATCAATGGCGAGTTGACGATGGGTTTATTAGATGGTACGCCCATTGCATATCCTCGCCTAAAAAATAATCTTAAAAGGGCTTCTCCGCAGCGTTTTACTTTAGAATTTGATTACCTGTATCGGCATAATGCCAAACCTTGGAAACAGGCTGTTGCCGATGGCAATGTTGGAGGTAACCGATTAGAGATACAATTTGCCAACAATGACGATTACTATAACCGAGAGCTTCAAGACGAGGTTTTGGGCGATTTTTATAACAATACCTTGACAATCGGTGCCGAAGGCATTGTTCAGTTTGCTAACGCCAAAGGAAGTTACACATCGGGCAAAAAGCTGGAAGAACTTGGCGATACTTACGAAGACCTCTGCGATAAATGGGTACACGTTTCTATTGCTGTTACCGAAAAATCATTGAAAGTATATCTCAATAGCGAAAGAGTGTTGAATGCTCAAATTACCAAAGGGCGAGCATTGGGCTTCCAAATTTCGGCCAATACTTCGGCTTACGAAATGGCTGCACAAGTTTTTATTAAAAATATCAGAGTAGCCGAAGGTGGAGCCGACCCTTACAAAACTCTCTCGACCGACGGTAGATTTATTGCTCGTGGAATCAATTTTGATGTGGCAAAAGCTATCCTCAAACCCGAAAGTATGGGTACAATCAACACGATTGTTGTAATGATGAAAGAGCATACCGACTTAAAATTTGAAATTGGTGGCCACACCGATGCCGATGGGGATGATGCCAGTAACTTAAAACTTTCGCAAGAAAGAGCCGATGCCGTAAAAAACAAATTAGTTTCGCTCGGAATTGATACCAGCCGACTAAGCACCAAAGGTTATGGTGAAGCAAAACCCATTGGTGACAACAAAACCTTTGAAGGGAAAGCTGAAAACAGAAGAGTAGAATTTGTGAAAATATGACGATAAATTCCCCTTTTTGGTGGAGAATAAACAATTTTCAGTACACTAATTTTGTATCATTATCTCAATCTGAAATACCATGAAAAAACTCACTATCTTAGGCATAACCCTTATTAGCATCAGTGCTTTTCGAGTTGTTGACGACCTCTCGAAATACAAAGTAAATATTCCAGAATTTAAAGAGCGTATCATCAACCTGTCATCCTCTACTACTTTTCCAGGTTTTAAGTTTTATTTCACTCCCGAACTAAAAAAATTGGGTTTTAAACTTCCTGCGGCCGAACAAGCGGCAATGGCAAGGGCTGTTGGACTCTTTGCTAAAAGTTTTATCAACTCTGTCAATTTCAGTAAAGATTATGAAAAAGAATTAAAGAAAAACATCCAAAATACCGACCCTAATTCTGCCGAATGGAAAGAACAGTATGCAAATACCTATCAGGGAAAACTCGAATCTACCAAAAATGATATAACGATTGCGGGTTATACCGACCAAGTTTTTTCGATGCAAGAGACTATCTTATCAAGTTCAAAAGAGGCGTTGAAGGAGGTAGAAAGTAAGTCGACCGATGGCATCAGCGATGACGAGAAAAAAATGCTAACAATGATGAAACAAATGTATAAAAATAGCATTGCCAACGCCGAAGCCACTTTAAAACTAAAACCAATGCTAAAGTCTAACCCTGCTGAGTTTTGTAAACAATATGCCAAAGTTTTAACCGATACTGAGATTCAGGAAAACATCAGAAATACCAAAGAAAACAATGCTTCTATCATGGAGCAATACGAAGAAAAGAAAAACTATAAAGCCAACATAAAAGCCCAACTACAACAATTTTTAGAAGAATCGGCCAATGTAGATTTTGATGCAAAATTGGTAAAAGTTGGTAATAACAATGCCCAAGATTTTGCCAATTTGGAATACCGTGATAAATCAGCTATTTGGAAACAATCTTATCGGATTGGCAAACCTGCCACCTTGGAATTCAGAAAAATAGCTGAAGAATGGTTAAAAGAGCTTTGATTTTTGTCATTTCTCAATAATGAAGCCTGCAAATTATTGCGGGCTTTTCTTTTATATACACTAAAATTCCCCTTTTTGGTGGAGAAAAAATAAAGGTTCAAAATCTAATTTTGAATCAATAATTCAAACAAATACTCACCATGAAAAAATTACTATTAATATGTTTCTTTTTTACTACCTGCGTCATCGAAAGTTTCGCCCAAACTCCCGAAGGCTGGACAAAAGAAATGTGGGATGAGGTAGTAGCCAGTAAGGCTTTCAAACTCAATTTGGTTTCAGACAAAGGCTTGTTAGAAGCCTCCGAAAGTTGTATGTTAAGTATCGAGGTTACGGTGCCTCCCAAAGCCAATCCTGATGATGACACCCCCGAATTATTTCGTAAAAGTCAGACCATAAAATTACCAAACGGAGAAGAAAAACCCTATAAAGTAACCAATTGGAGAATCGTAGAAGGTGGCGGAAACATCATTACCGATATTAATTCGGCCACCTATACTGCTCCAAAATCAGCTCCAAATGGTAAAAAAATGATTGTTTCGGTAGAATTGCTTCCACAAAGTACCAATCTTCCTAAAGTAACTTTATTAAAAACTATTTATTTCTCCGAAAACGAAACCTTTTTCACACTTCATATTCCCGATTTAGGAATTATAAATGCAAAGTTTGTAACCAAAATTGATGGTGGAATCGGCAAAACGGCAAATCTAAATCTACCGCAAGCGGCTATTGATGCAGCAAAGCAAAAAGGCTACAATATCAACGGACTCACCGCCAATGCCATGCACATTTATGACTCCAACCAAAATCTTTCGGTGCTTCGTTTTACGGGTTTAGCTCTCGAAGCCATTGATACAGATGGGGATGGCAGCAAAAACATCGCCAATGGAAATAACATTTTGGCAATAGCCTACAAAGGTGTTGGAGCAGGGACTTTCAACCTTGAAGCCGAAAATAGTGGTGTAAATATGGTTGTCGGAACTCAACTGGGTGTGGGCTGTGGCGATACAAATGAGGATAAGTTTTGTACTGGTTCGGTAATTATTACCCATGAAGATGCAAAATATATTGAAGGTAAGATAAATACCATTGTTTATGCGGGTGATTATAACGGACAAATCGCCAGAGGAAGGCTAAGCGGCAAATTTAAAGCCATGAGAGCAAATTAGCTCCTAACCCCTAAAGGGGAACTCTTAAACTCAGAATTTTTTTAAAAAAACAGATATGAAAAAACTCATTTTAGTACTTATTTTAAGCACCCCTTTAGGGGCGGGGGGGCTTTTTGCCCAAGACATAAAAGCCTATCAAAATTATGATTTTGTAGCAGGAGATAAAATAATCTTTGCCGATGATTTTCAGGATAGCCAAGAAGGCGAATTTGGTACACATTGGAAGTTAAAAGAAGGACAAGCAGTGGTAAATAAATCGGGCGATGAAAAGGCATTTTTTTTGATGAAGTTTTATACCAAATTATTGCCAAGAGTAAAAACTGCCGCTTATTTACCTAAAGATTATACCATCGAGTTTGATGCGTATCTCGACGAAGGATATGATAGCAACCCAGGTATCAGAATTTTATTGATGAATGGAGAAGAACCTGCCGTAACGATTGAAACCAGTCGAGATTATACTACTTTCTATGGCCCAAGCAGTACTACTTTAAATGGTGATAATCCGAAGGATTTTTTAGCCGAAAACTATTTTAATAAATGGATTCATTATGCAATTGCCGTAAAAGGTGGTCAAGTAAAAGTATATATGAATCAATACCGTGTGATGAGTGTTCCAGAAGTAGAGTTAAAAGCCAGCTATTTGATGGTCGGTGGCGATTACAGCGAAGGTAAAACAATGGCTTTTAAAAACTTTAAACTGGCCGCTGGTGGTGACCAAAACCTTATTGGAAAGGCATTTACTGATGGTAAATACATTTCGCACGGCATCAATTTCGATGTAAATAAAGCTACTATTAAACCTGCTTCGATGGGCGAAATCAATGCCATTGCTAAGATTTTGAAGGAAAACAACTCTCTTAAATTAGAAATCGGCGGACATACAGATGCTGATGGCGATGATGCCAGCAACTTAAAACTCTCAGAAGCAAGAGCCAATGCCGTAAAAAATCAATTAGTCTCGATTGGAATTGATGGCAGTCGCCTCACAACCAAAGGCTACGGTGAAACTAAACCGATTGGTGATAATAAAACATTTGAAGGCAAAGCTGAAAACCGTAGAGTTGAGTTTGTGAAGATGTAATTAATCTTGCAGATTCCGATACTCTTTTGGAGAAATTCCTGTCTTGGATTTAAAGAATCTCGAAAAATCGCTTGGCTCAAAGCCTCCAATCTTAAATGCAATCTCAGCAATCCGCATTGGTGTTTGTTTAAGCAAAACTTTGGCTTCTAATACTCTCATTTCTTCTAATAATTCGTGGGCCGATTTACCCGTTGTGGTCTTTACGCATTTATGCAAATGATTGGGCGAAACCGCCAGAATTTCGGCAAATTCTGTAACAGTTTTTTTATCATAGATGAGTTCAGAAAGCAGATTTTTGTAGCGTTGTGTAAGATTTGAGGCCGCATTATTGCTGCTTTTGGGAGTTTGTATATAAAATTCTTTTATTTCTTTCAAGAGAGTTGTTAAATACAGAGCAATTATCTCGGCACGATTGGCTTCGTTTCTTAGCTTTTCGGCCAATAAGATTTCTAATAAATCAACAATTCGCTGGTTATCCGAAAGTTGAATGAGCGGCTCGGAAGTGATTTGAAAGAAAGGAAAATCTTTTTCAAGGTCGATATTGAGTAATGTTTGATTGAAAAACTCAGGTTGAAAATGACAATAAAATCCTTCTACATCATCAGAAATGGCTTCAAGTGAAGTGATTTGGTCGGTTGAAAGACAAAAAAATGTATTAGCTTTTACTTCATAATTACTCAATCCTTTGCTTCGGATGGCAAAGCCTTTAGTTACGTATAAGAAAAAATAAACCGAACGACGGTGCGGTAAAACAGGAAGTTTTAGAAAAGACTTATAATTTTCGATACGTTCGATATGAAAATGCTCATATAAACTCGAAACTTTCGGCTTCCAATTTCCAAAAAGATAATCGTCAAACTGTGAAGGGTTAAGTTTGGGTATTTCTTTTGAACGAGTCATTTTTTCAACTATAAATTCATTTTCTGATGCAATATATAAAACCTAATAAAGCGATTCGGCGGAATTGCAGTAAAACTATGCAAAGCCAGCTTTTTGAATAGGAAAACAAGGTATTTTTGCCGAACTTTGCAAAAAAATATGTACAACAATTCTCCCGAATTGTTTAAAAAGAAAAATGAAAACAAAAGGAATAGTAAAAAATAAAATCAATATCGTTACGCTCGGTTGCTCAAAAAACCTTGTCGATTCGGAGGTGCTTTATACGCAACTCAAAGGCAATGGCATGAAAGTAGAACACGAGTCGAAAAAAGACGATGCCAATATTGTTATCATTAATACCTGTGGTTTTATTGATAATGCTAAGCAAGAATCTATCGATACGATTTTGCGTTATGTCGATGCCAAAGATGCAGGAATTGTAGATAAAGTGTATGTAACTGGTTGTTTATCACACCGTTATAAAGATGAGCTTTCGGTAGAAATACCAACGGTTGATGCGTGGTTTGGTACAAATGAATTGCCAAGAATGCTGAAAACCCTAAAAGCCGACTATAAACATGAGTTAGTTGGCGAACGCCTACTGACTACACCTGCTCATTACGCTTACTTGAAGATTGCCGAAGGTTGCGACCGCCCATGTAGCTTCTGTGCGATTCCACTCATGCGTGGTGGACATGTAAGCCGACCAATGGATGAGTTGGTGCTACAAGCACAAAATTTAGCAAAAAAAGGTACAAAAGAATTAATTCTGATTGCTCAAGACCTAACTTATTATGGTCTTGATATTTATAAGAAACGTAATTTAGCCGAATTGCTTGATAAATTATCGGACGTTGAAGGCATCGACTGGATTCGCTTGCAATATGCTTATCCTTCAGGTTTTCCGATGGATATTTTGGATGTGATGAAGAATCGCTCAAATGTGTGTAACTACCTCGATATGCCACTGCAACATGGTTCGTCTGAAATGCTAAAAATCATGCGTCGTGGCATTGACCGACCAAAAACTGAGGCATTGATAAACACTATTCGTGAGAAAGTGCCAGATATTGCCATCAGAACGACGCTCATTGCGGGTCACCCAGGCGAAACCGAAGAACATTTTGAAGAAATGTATCATTTCGTAGAAAAAATGCGTTTCGATAGATTGGGGGTTTTCCAATACTCGCACGAAGATGACACACATTCGTTTACGATGCCCGATGATATCCCTGCCGAAGTAAAACAAGAACGCACCGATATTATTATGGAACTTCAACAAGGCATTTCTGCCGAATTGAATCAAGCTAAAATCGGTAATACTTATAAGGTTTTATTTGATAGAAAAGAAGGCGGTTATTTTATCGGAAGAACCGAATCTGACTCGCCAGAAGTTGATAATGAGGTACTTGTACCAGCTTCTCAGTACGTAAGGCTGGGAGATTTTGCCAATGTAAAAATCAACAACGCCGAAGAATTTGATTTATATGGCGATTTGGTTTGATTAAATTATCGTAGAGATATTGTAGTAGAGCCGTTGCATGCAACGGCTCTACAAATTAGAAACATCATTTTACTGCCGCCACAACACCCTTCACCAAAGCCGAATGATTGAAATTATCTTTTGGCGTACATCCCAAACGCACAATCACTAAATTCTTCGATGGTACGATAGTGACGTATTGCCCTTCAAAGCCTACGGCCATAAATGCATCTTGCGGGAAAGTTTTATCTTGGTGGTCGAGCCAAAAATGTGCTGCATATTTTCCGTCCGAATGTGGTGTTTCGGTCGCAGAATATTTTACCCAACCTTCTGGCAATAAACGCTCACCATTCCAAACACCATCTTGCAGATATAATTGTCCAAATTTTGCCCAGTCACGAGCCGTGGCATACATAAACGACGATCCCACGAAAGTTCCCGAAGCATCGGGTTCAAGAACGGCACTTTTCATGCCTATTTTATGAAATAATCGCTGATACGGAAAAGCAAAATAATCGGCGTGGGTAGTAAATTGTCGGCGAATAATTTCCTGTAAAATATTACTCGTTCCGCTCGAATACGACCAAACTTTATCGGGTTTGGTAGCAGCTTTGCTCTGCAAGGCATACGCACCTGCACCTTTCTTGCGGAAAAGCATTTGGGTAGCATCACTCGGTTCGGCATAGTTTTCTTCAAAACCAAGTCCACTACTCATGCGAAGCAGATGGTCGATGGTTATTTTCTTTCGCTCATCGTTTTGCCATTCGGTAATTGGAGCCGATTTTTTAATATCCAGTTTTCCGTCTTTCACCAAAAGACCAATCATAGCACTCGTTACGCTCTTGGTCATTGACCAGCCCAAAAGTGGTGTTTCGGGTTTGATATTTGAAGCATATTTTTCGGCAATAATTTTCCCATCACGAAGCACAACGACTGCTCTTGTACGTATCACATTCTGAGGGTCTTTTTCTTGAAAAGCCTCATTGATGCTCTTTTCTAAGGCAATTTTGTCAATTTTGGTAAAATCTGTGGCTGAGGTGAGTTTCTCGGTAAGTGTATCGGCCGATGGAACAGAGGGCTGTTTACGAATTTCTTCTTCGGACAATTCGTTGACCAACGTACAACCCAAACCTTTGCGATAAATGGCTTTGGTTTCGGCCAAACCATAAATATTAGCTGTTACTGCTTTATTGACTTCATCAACTTTTATGGTAGAAAACGGAACAGCGTAGAGCTCTTCGTTTTTGATATTTTCTAACTCTCGCCCCGAAACAAACATACACGAACAAACAGTTTTCGCATTATACGACGAACCAATATAGGCATACTGAATGGCAAAATTGCCCACATAAACCAATCCGATAAGTACAACCAACAGGATAGCGTAAATGATTTTTCGTTTGTTCGACATTTGATTGATGAATTAAAATGGGGTGAAATTGTAAAGAAGTCATGTAGGGTATCGTTCGCAATTTTCTATTCTTAATCCTCCAAAATATTTCCGATGAAAGTATTTTTAAAGAAAAAAGCCGCTAATAAGAACACAACAGCCCAGTTGAGATAAATGTAGTAGAAATCTTCTACATCACGATATACATTATCTTTGATTTTTACTTTTTCAAGGCGGTTGATTTGCTCGAAGATATTTCTGAGGGTTTGGTTATCGGTTGCTCTAAAAAACTGTCCGTTTCCTTCACGGGCAATCTCTCTGAGGGTATTTTCATCAACTTTTACTTCGCTATCGTTCCCCCCAACGGCAATCGTATAAACTTTTATACCAAAAGATTTTGCTAAATCGGTAGCCGTGAGCGGGTCGAGCGAACCTGCGGTATTATCTCCGTCGCTCAAAATAATGGCAACCTTACTTTTGCTCGGAATCTCACGCAAACGGTTGATGCAAGTAGCCAAAGCACTACCAATGGCCGTTCCAGTGGTTTTTATGAGGTTACTGTTTATTTCGTTGAGGTATTCGTTCAGCACTTCGTAGTCGGTCGTGAGCGGACACATCGAAAAGGCTTCTCCTGCAAAAACTACCAAACCGATACGGTCTTGAAAACGCCCTTTGATGAACTCATGCCCTACATTTTTGGCAGCTTCCAAACGATTCGGACTTAAATCAGTTGCCAGCATCGACTCCGAAATGTCCATGGCGAGCATAATATCAATGCCTTCAGAAAACTGTTCTTTGCTTTCTCGCACTCGCTGCGGCCGTGCCAACGACAACAAAACGCAGATAACGCCTAAAATAAAAAATATTGGAGGAATAAAACGCAGGTAACTAATCCAATTGGTGCGAAGTTGATAGCTCGTGAGCGAAAGCCCCAATTTTTGCTGACCACGAGTATAAAAAAGCCAACGAAATAGGAATAAAAATGGCACTCCAATGATAGCATACAGGTATAGTTTTTCAGCCCAGACGAATGAACGCAGGGTTTGCCAACTAAGCCAATCTATTGAAAACCAGTCCCACATTTATAATTGAGAGTTGAGAATGAAGAATGTAGAATTTTGCGTTTCTATTTTTCTTCCTTTCTATGATACCAGAATCTATTTGTTAATTTCTGTAATTATCAACGGCGTTTCTTACGCTGCCGTAGGTATGTAAAAGTTCGCTTGCTTCTTCGTGCGAAATGTTTAATTCGTTCATGACCATTCTTACACCTCTTTCTACCAATTTGAGGTTTGTAAGCTGCATGTCAACCATTTTATTGCCTTTCACTCTACCAAGCTGAATCATCACTGAGGTAGAAATCATGTTTAGTACCAATTTTTGAGCAGTTCCTGACTTCATGCGGGTGCTACCAGTGACGAATTCTGGCCCAACTACGGGCTCTACTGGAAATTCGGCTTCGGCTGCTACAGCACTTCCTGCATTACAAACCACGCAACCCGTCAAGATTCCGTGTTGGCGTGCAGTACGCAAGCCCCCAACCACGTAAGGTGTGCGACCAGATGCAGCAATGCCCACCAAACAGTCATTGGTATTTATTTCATACTCTTGTAAATCTATCCATGCTTGTTCTATATCATCTTCGGCATTTTCGACTGCTTTTCTGATAGCTCTATCACCACCTGCCATGATTCCCACAACCATTCCGAAAGGTACACCAAACGTTGGCGGACACTCAGAGGCATCTACCACGCCCAAACGCCCGCTTGTACCTGCACCGATATAAAATAAACGTCCGCCTGCTTTCATGCGTGGCACAATCTGACTTACTAATGCTTCAATCTGTGGAATACATTTTTCTACGGCGTAAGGCACCGTTTTATCTTCGTTATTAATGCCTTCGAGCAATTCTCGAATCGACATTTTTTCGAGATTATCGTAATGTGAAGAGGATTCGGTTGCTAATTTTTCTAAGCCAAGTGACATAGGATTACTATCTTCAATTAAAAATTAAACTATTGAGTAGTTGATGAATTTATTCAAAAGTAAAGAAATATCATTCTCGCTAAAAGCTTTACTAATAAAACTATACTTTATGGCAATAATTTCCCTGGATTCATGATATTATCAGGGTCGATGGCTCGTTTGATGGTTCGCATCATATTGAGTGCATCGCCGTGTTCGGGCTGCATAAAATGAAGCTTCCCGACTCCAACTCCATGTTCGCCCGTGCAAGTACCACCAACATCTAAAGCTCGTTTTACCAATCTTTCGTTGAGGGCTTTTGCTCGTTCAAATTCGTTGACATCATTTGGGTCAATCACGATAGTCAAGTGAAAATTCCCATCGCCTACGTGACCCAAAATTGGTGCTAAAATATTACTTTCAGCAATATCTATTTGAGTATCAACAATACACTTGGCCAATTTTGAAATCGGTACGCATACATCAGTCGACATCAATTTGCCATCCTCTTTTAAAGCCACCGAAGCTGGTGCGGCATCGGTTCTGGCACGCCATAGTTTTTTACGGTTTTCTTCGCCTTTTTCCCACAAAAACTCTATCAAACCGTATTCATTGGCAATTTCTTCTACTTTTCGTATCTGTTCTTCTAATTCGGCTTTTGAACCTCCAAATTCTAAAAAAAGCGTAGGTTTTTCGGCATAACTGAGAGCAGAATACAGATTGATGGCACGCATCATTTGGTCGTCGAGTAGCTCAATTTTTGCGATCGGAATACCTTTTTGGATAGTTTTGATGGCAGTTTTAACCGCCAACTCAACGCTCGGAAACGAACATACGGCAGCAAAAATAGCCTCTGGATAGCTGTGAAGTTTAAGTGTAAGCTCAGTTATTACTCCAAGTGTGCCTTCTGCCCCAACCAATAATCGAGTAAGGTCATAGCCCGCTGATGATTTCTTTGCTTTGCTTCCTGTTTGAATTATATCTCCATTGGGCAAAACCGCCTTGAGTGTCAGTACGTTGTCTTTCATTGTGCCATAACGCACCGCATTTGTCCCCGATGCTCTTGTGCTGGCCATACCACCTATCGTTGCATTTACCCCAGGTCCAATCGGAAAGAAAAAGCCACTTCCTTCTAAGGCTTCATCTATTTGATTACGTGTCACGCCCGACTCCACGGTCACATACATATCATCAGTATTGATTTCGATGATATTATTCATCTTGCTTAAATCAATACACACGCCACCTTCGAGAGCTAAAATGTGTCCTTCGAGCGAGGTACCTGCTCCAAAAGGAACAATCGGAGTTTTGTATTTGGCACAAATCTTTACGATTTCGGCAACTTCTTCGGTATTTTTAGGAAAAACAACACAATCGGGCGGAGTACAAGCATGATAGCTATAACCAACACCGTGTTCGTTTCGGA
Organism: Emticicia sp. W12TSBA100-4; assembly: GCF_040253585.1. Lineage (NCBI taxonomy): Bacteria > Pseudomonadati > Bacteroidota > Cytophagia > Cytophagales > Leadbetterellaceae > Emticicia > Emticicia sp. W12TSBA100-4. Next base: position 83,452 of record NZ_JBELAU010000012.1, on the reverse strand, counting down.
TGTTTGTTTCGCTCGTTACACGGTCTTGCAAAAGGCTTTTTAGTTCTTCAAAAACTGCCTGATTGAATTGTTTTTCCATACTGTGTTAATAAATTATATAGAAACAGGAGGCTTTATATGAGTCTTTACAAACCTTTCTATCTTTGAGCGAAAAGCTTGTGTCTCAGGCGTAAACTCAAACTTTTTATCATCTAAAGCTGGGTTTACTTTATATGTATTTGGGTTTACTTTTGGAATCTCTCTCTTTGTTTTCATATTCTTGGATAGATTAAGAATGCGTAATAATCTTCATTTTTGCGAAAAACTTCTTGTGTTCCATCATTTTTAAAACCTTCAACCAAAAAATACAGTTCTATTTCTTCTACAAATTTCGAAATAATACTTCTATAAAGCCTTGTTCTTATTTCATTACTTCCTGTAAAAACTACTTTCTTATCTGGATATTTTTCAAAGAATAAAAACATTGTCTGTACAACTGTGGACAATACTTTATTCATATCTTTATTCGCACTTTTTACACTGTAATCAATCGTATTATCTTCCACCAAATCTCCAAAACCCATATGGTATAATTCATCAACAAGAGGCTCATATACAACTACTTTCTTTATTATTTTCTCTCTACTCACACTTTCAAAAGAAAAAATTAGACCGTTATTTGAAACCTCAAAATTGTATGATGGTTTTTCCATAATTTTACTTCATCAATGCTGCATAATGCTTGAAAAACAAAGGAATAGTTTCGATTCCTTTGAAGAAATTAAACAAACCATAATGCTCATTTGGCGAATGTAAGGCATCCGAATCTAAACCAAAACCCAAAAGGATTGATTTCAGCCCTAATTCTTGCTCAAACAAAGCCACAATCGGAATACTTCCACCACCACGAGTTGGAACTGGTTTCTTGCCAAAAGCTTCTTCCAATGCCAGAACTGCGGCTTTATAACCAGCTGAATCTGTCGGCGTTACGTAAGGTTGTCCACCATGATGGCGACTTACTTCAACCTTCACCGTTGGTGGAGCAATAGCTTTGAAGTGTGCTTCAAACAAATCTGCAATTTCTTCCCAGTCTTGGTCAGGTACGAGTCGCATCGAAATCTTAGCAAATGCTTTTGATGGCAATACTGTTTTTGAGCCTTCACCCGTATAGCCGCCCCAAATACCATTGACATCAAGCGTTGGGCGGATGCTTGCACGCTCACGAGTAGTGTAACCTTTCTCGCCCGAAACTTCGGCAATATCAAGGTCTTTTTTATATTCTTCTAAATCGAACGGTGCTGATTCTAAATCATCACGTTCAGCTTGTGATAGTTCGGCAACTTTATCATAAAAACCTTTGATTGTTACTTTTCCATCGGCATCGTGCATAGATGCAACCATCTGGCAAAGTACATTTACAGGATTTGCCACTGCTCCACCGTAAACCCCTGAGTGCAAATCACGGTTCGGGCCAGTAACGGCAACTTCCATGTAAGTAAGGCCACGCAAACCCGTTTCTACCGAAGGAATATCATTGGCTATGATTGAAGTATCCGAAATCAAAATCAAATCGGCGGCGAGTTTTTCCTTGTTTGCTTTTACAAACACACCTAAGTTTTCAGAACCTACTTCTTCTTCGCCCTCAAACATTATCTTTACATTACATGGCAAACCACCTTGTGCCAACATCATTTCTATGGCTTTTACGTGCATATAGATTTGACCTTTATCATCGCAAGAACCACGAGCAAAAATTGCTCCATCAGGGTGATTTTTGGTTACTTTAATAGTTGGTTCAAAAGGTGGGGAATCCCACAATTCGTAAGGGTCAGCTGGTTGCACATCGTAGTGTCCATAAACCAAAATAGTTGGTAATGAGGCATCTACGATTTTCTCGGCATATACAATTGGGTGGCCTGCGGTTGGGCAAATCTCGGCTTTATCGAGACCCGCTTCTAATAATCTTTCTTTTACAAATTCAGCCGCACGAAGCATATCAGGCTGAAATTTGGTGTCGGCACTTACCGACGGAATTCTAAGAAAATCAAAAAGTTCGTCTAAAAAACGGTCTTTATTTTGTTCGATGTAAGTGTTCATTGATTTGTGGTTTTCTATCTAATACAAAGTTATGCGTTTATTTCTTCGCACCAAACTTACTTTCAGTTCCTTTGAGTAGGCGTTGGATATTTTGGCGGTGCATAACAGCCAAAATAATGAATATCAGCCAAGCAAAACCAATGGCATATTTATCGGCATTATCATTCCACAGATTGAAAGTCAACTGAATGGGGAAAGCTAATGCTCCGAGAATAGACCCCAACGACACATATTTAGTAGCGAATACGATAATCATAAAAACCACCATACAACCCAAAGCAGCCCAAGGGAAAGTAGCCACCAAAACGCCCATTGCGGTAGCCACGCCTTTACCGCCTCTGAACTGTGCAAAAATCGGGAAAATATGTCCCGCAATCACGGCCAACCCCATAATTAAAGGCAAAATACTGTCTGTTTCGGTTGAAAAAAGACTTTCAGCTTTCACAGCTAAAAAACCCTTCAAAAAATCGACGATGAGAACAATGATACCTGCTTTTTTGCCAAGCGTGCGAAGGGAATTGGTTGCTCCTGCATTGCCGCTTCCGTGCTGACGAACATCTACTCCATGAAAAATTTTACCGTACCAAACTGCTGTGGGAATTGAGCCTGCTAAATAGGCGAAAATAGTGCTAAAAATCATTAAGGCCATTTGTTGATTATGATGAACTGACAAAATTACACAAAATTGTGATATTTCGTGTTAGCCCTATGACAAAAAACACATAAAATGCTGATAAATAGCACATTATGTGTTTTTTATTTTATTCAAAATTGTATATTTTTAAATATTTCTATACTAAAGTAGCAGTAAATCAACAAAAATACTACTATTTTTTATTGACATTACATACGAGTTACGCCCTTGCGTTTGAGAGCTAAATCATGGGCGGTATCGTAGTATGAACGAAGGTTTGTCCAGTCGAAAATCTCGGAAATATTCTCAACACGGTTACGCTGCATGATACGATCACGGCGATTCATGGTTACGAATTTGTATAAAATCTCGGCCAGTTGGTCGGCGGCTTTATCGAAATTTTTAGTTTTACGATTGACCACATAAACACCCACATTATCGTAGTCTTTCATTAATTGCATGATAAAATCTCCGAAACCTGAGAGATCACTCGTCACGGTCGGAATCCCTCGTACTACGCACTCAAGTGGCGTGTAGCCCCAAGGCTCATAATAGCTCGGAAATACTCCCAAATGGCATCCACGCACAAATTGACTATACTCCATACCAAAAAGTGGATTGGTTGGCGAAATAAAATCTGGATGATACACAAATTTTACTCGGTCTTGCTCGTGGTTGAGTAAGTTGGTTTCTTTCAAATAATTAGTAATATCATCAGGTTGTTTGAGCAAGTGCGTTACAGTATGAGGAAGTTTCTTGGTTTTCCAAGTCTGAATCGTGCGACGCAGTCGAAGTCTCCAATATTCATCCACAAATTCATTCAAATCTGGTAGATTTGGGTCGTCGTTCGATGCCGAAGCGTGAAAAAGATGCTCGCCGATTTGCTTTTCGATTGATTCGCAAGTCTGACGAATTTCTTCCATCACAGCCCTCGACTGCAATACCTCGGGGTCAATCGAATGTACTGGATTTTTAGTAATAATAAACATTACTACCGTTGTATCAATACCTGCTTGTACGAGTTTAAAATTAAGTCGTTTGAGAGCTTCGAGCGTAAGATCATAACCTTTATTGCGGAATTCGTAACGCCCCGAAGTAAAGAAATAAAGTGTATTATCTAAATCCCACGAATAACTTTGAAAGAAATGTCCCATCACAAACTGATGGATTTTTTCTTTGTATTTCATGTGTAAATTCTGGAATTCGTGCGTAGCAGCAAAACGAGTTACGTTCAGACCATTTGGCAAAATCAAATCACAGGTTCTTCCAAAAAACACCTCACATTCTTTGGCGGTTACATCGCTCACGGTTGTAAGTACATGAGATTTTTGAGCAGCCAAACGTTCAATTTTCGCTTGAGCTTCGATTCCATAATTTTTGGCTTCAATGTCCCAATCGTATCCTGATAATTTTTCGTAGAAATCAGCCTCATTTCCTGCAATGTAACGCCCCAACATAGTTGCATGAGTCGTAAAAACTGTCGAAATTGGCACATTATCCGTCCGAATATCAATCAAGGCTGTTGCAACCATCCACTCGTGGAAATGAGCAACAATATCATTTTTATAGCCATTTGTTTCGCCAAATTCGCTTAGAAATACCCTAATCATTTCACCAAGAGCAATTACTTGGTCAACAAGTGGCTCGGCATTTAGTGTCGAAATTTGATGTCTTTCCCAGAGTTTAAATTTATAATCATTGGTGTTTTTTAAAAGAGCTTTAAAATCAAGTAATACAATTTTTGGCTTACCTGTTACGAGCCAACGTCCATAATGAGCGTCAAAACCCATTTCTTGCATTTTCTTTACTGTTTTGCCAAATGGCGATTCGTCAAGGTCAGCAATTGGCTCAAATTCAATCATCGCCGTATTTGGAAAATATGGGCCAATGAGACAATAATTTTCGCCCCACTCCTCTACCATTGAAGGTACTTTTGAGCGAATAACGGTGTAAATTCCCCCTACTTGGTTGCATACCTCCCAAGCTATTTCCATCAACATTGGCTTCTTTTGTTCTCGTGGTTTAATACTAATGGTTTGTTCTGATTCTTTCTTTAATTTTGCTTTGGTTGCCATGTTGCTAAAAAAAATGGTAAAACATAGGGTTGAATTAGCTTAAAAAATTTAACAATAGCAATAAAAAATTTAACTTTTCAAGTAATTCTAATCTTAAAAGGCTAATTTTAGACATTCTGCTATTTTTTGCATAAATTTCTTTTAGCAAATCTATCATATTCATTCGTTCATTCTGTTAATATTTGGTTATTTTTTATGCCCAAACGCTCAAATTATTGGTTAGGAGCAGGATTGGTCTTTGGGGCAGCGTTTGGTTTTGCTTTAAAAGGAATCTTCATTAAATCGGCTTACGAGTACGGCATTGACACTATTTCGTTGCTTTCGCTCCGATTTTTATTTTCGGTGCCATTCTATATTTTTATTTTATCTCGGAAAAGAATCCAAGAAGAATCGCACCCACAAGTACAGATGCTTACTTGGCTAAAACTCTTTGCAGTTGGTTTTGTAGGATATTATGTTTCGGCCTATTTCAATCTCTTAGGCTTGAATTATATCACGGCCAGTCTGGAGCGAATTTTGCTCTTTGTGTACCCAACTTTTGTCTTGCTTTTGCGAGCGATTATACTCAAAAAATCAATAACTCGCCTTCAATGGTTAGCTCTCGGTATCACTTATCTCGGAATCGTTTTGGCATTCTTGAAAAACTTTGATGTTCATCAACAAAAAAACATCGGCTTGGGTGCTTTTTGGGTAATTTTGAGTGGATTTACTTATGCTTTTTATCTCATAAGTAGCGATGGCCTCATCGCAAAACTCGGCACTACTCGCTTTACTTCGTGGGTGATTATCTCGGCACTTTTTCCAACAATCATTCATTGCTACATCGAAAACGGACTTACCATTTTTAATTTTCCGAGGCCTGTTTATATCATTTCGCTTTCGATGGCCGTTTTCTCAACAGTTTTGCCAACATTCATGTTGTCAGAGGGAATCAAGCATGTGGGTTCGGGTAATGCTTCGATAATTGCGAGTATCGGACCAATTTTTACGATTTTTCTGGCAACAGCATTTTTGGGAGAAAACATCTGGCTCGAACAAATCATCGGAACATTTTTCGTCTTAATCGGTGTATTTTTGATTAGCTGGAAAGGGAAAAAATGATAATGCTGAAAAATACCGTTTAATAACGAATCATTAACACGTAATCATTATATAAGTACCACACAATTTGATTAATTTTGAAAGATTATTTGCAACAAACCTCAAAGAATGAAATATTATACTATAATTTTTAGCCTATTATTTATAATTACTGCTTGTACTAACAAAAACGAAAAAAAACAAATACAATTATCTGACAGTCAGGAGTTTAGAAAATACTGGTTTACGAATAAAGCCGAAATCAGTAGTTATGATTTACAACAAGCTCAATACGGAAAGCTCAATAAAGGCGAAGCCGTGATGGTATTTGTCAGTGAAGATTTTCGTTTAGACAAACAGGTAAAACTGGAGTCAGATGCCAAAGAAAAGGCAACACCAGTGCTAAAACTCAATTTTATTAAAAAATTTGTTACGGGTATTTATGATTATTCGATGTACACATCAGTTTTCACGCCTATTCAAACCAATACATTTTCTGCAACGCTCAAGGTCACAAATACCAACCAAGAGTGGTGCGGGCAGAGTTTTATGCAGCTAAATTATCACCAAAACGGGTATCAAATACTTGGAAAATCGTATTTTGAAGAAGAAGTTTCAGAAGAATGTCATATTGATTATGCCATGCTCGAAGATGAACTCTGGACAAAGATTAGGTTATTACCTATCGAACAACTACCCAAAGGAAATGTTTTGTTGATACCAAGCATGACGTTTTTGCGTTTGCGTCATAAAAAAGTGCAGGCCGAAATGACCAAAATTAAACTCGAACCCTATAAAGGCGATTCAACATTTAAGGGTAAAGACTTGATGGACTATCAAATTAAGTTCCCTGAAAGTCAGCGAGATTTAAGAATCATTTTTGAGAAAGGTTTTCCTCACCAGATTATCGGTTGGGAAGATACGTATGAAGTAAGAAAAAAGAAATTAACGTCGAGAGCGGTACTGAAAGCAACCATTCAAAATGCTTATTGGGAGAAAAACTCGCCCGCTGATACCACTTATAGAAAACTTTTAAAGTTGAAATATTGAAAGTATAATTTTGCAAAGGGTCTACACCGAAGGTCTGACCTGAACATGAAAAAGCATTTATAATTTAGGCAAATAGCCTATTAACAATAATTTGATGAAAAAGCCCAATATCAATCACTTTCTTGTCTTTTTATCATTAATATCAATTCTTGCTTCATGCGGAGAAAAAAAAGCTCAAAAAACTGAAAATAAAGCGGATGCACCAGCCATTCATACGCTTATTTTCATTGATAAAACCGCCAGTGTGGACGTTTCAAAGCCTTTTGTTGCCCAAAAATACCAGCAAGCACTCAATAGTATTATCGAAGAAAATGTAAGGAAATCGGGCGATAAATTTGAGATTTACTACATTCACGAAAATACAGCTAAAGGGCGTTGCCTTTCGCTCACTTGCCGCACCGAAATGGAAGACACCGAAGGTATGAATGCAACAGACTTAGAGGCTATTAAAACCTCTTATGACTTATCAATTAGAAAAGAACGTACCTTCGTAACAAAACAAGCATTGGCACGTCTCAACGCTCAAAATGATAATGCTTCCAATCGTGAAACCAATATTTTGGCGAGCCTTCCTGTTATTGCTAAAGCTTCAGAATCAGGTGCAGTAGTAAAAGTTTATTATTTGAGTGATATGGTTGAAAGTGTAAAAAGTGGTCGAGATTTTCAGATAAACCCACCAAAAGATAACTCGGAAGCAGAAAACTGGGCAAAAGCTGATGCCGAAAAATATAAAGATTTAGCTCTGAATGGCCCTGATATTTCGATGATATTACCCTTTGAACCAACGAGTTCAATTAAAGAAAATAACCCAACGATTACACTTTATTGGTCGAAATTATTTGAAAACTTGGGCGTAATGAGTGTACAGGAATTGTAACACAATTTTCTAAATTGTGCCAACAATGTAATGGGAAATCAAAGAATAGCATAACAAAAAACGGCGACATATCTTTCGATACATCGCCGCCTTTGTATATAAGAACTATAATCTTTTACTGTGCTTTCAAAGCCTCTGCACCACCAACAATCTCTAAGATTTCGTTAGTAATAGCAGCTTGACGACTGCGGTTATACTCAATTTTCAAAGTACGAAGCAATTCGTTAGCATTATCAGTTGCTTTGTCCATTGCAGTCATTCTGGCTCCGTGTTCCGACGCATTCGAGTCAAGAACTGCTTTAAATATCTGCATTTTGATAGCTTTTGGCATTAACTCCAAAACAATCTCTTCTTCCGATGGCTCAAAGATATAATCAATAGCACCTGCTTTTGAAGTATTATCTTTTTTCTCAACCAAAGGCAAAACCTGCTCTGCACGGATAATTTGCGTTGCAGCATTTTTGAATTCGTTGAAAATAATCTCAACTACATCATACTTACCATTAGTAAAAGCTTCCATCACTTGTTCGGCAGCCTGACGAGCAGTTGCAAAATTCAAGCGTTGGAAAATATCCATATACTCGGTATTTACTTTAAAGCCACGTTTTTGTAGTGTTTCACCACCTTTCTTACCCAGAGGCATGATTTCTACTTTTCCTTTAGCGGCTTGAGGAGCGTATTTCTCTTGAATAAGAGCTAATGCAGCTTTTACAACATTTGAGTTGAAAGCACCACAAAGACCTCTATCTGAAGTTACAACAATGATTAATACGTTCTCAACGGTACGTACTTTGGTATATGGGCTCGTTGCTCCTACTTCTGTATTTGCCGAAACAGTCGAAATCAATTCGTTCAACTTATTCGCATACGGACGCATCTGCACAATAGCATCTTGAGCACGACGAAGTTTCGCCGCCGATACCATTTTCATTGCTTTGGTAATCTGTGTCGTAGAATTTACCGAAACAATTCTATTTCTTACTTCTTTTAATGAAGCCATCTTTTTAATTAATTAAGAATTAAAAATTGAGAATTAAAAATGAAGGTAGAATATTTCCTTATTCTCAATTCTCAATTCTCAATTCTACATTCTTAATTGTATTAAGCGTATTTCTCTGCTAATTCTTTACCAACTTTTTTGATGATAGCTGTAATGTCATCATCTAATTTACCAGCCGCAAGTTTAGTGATAACCTCAGGGTTTTGAGCTTTCAACAATGTAATAAATTCGTTTTCAAACGCTTTTACTTTGCTTACATCTACTTTATCCATTACACCATTGATTGAAGCGTAAATGATTGCTACTTGCTCACCAACTGGTGTAGGCGAGAATTGAGCTTGCTTCAAAATCTCTTGGTTTTTACGACCACGGTCGATTGTCAATTTTGTAGAAGCATCAAGGTCAGAACCAAACTTAGCAAACGCTTCCAATTCACGGAATTGTGCTTGATCAAGTTTCAAAGTACCTGCTACTTTCTTCATTGACTTGATCTGAGCATTACCACCCACGCGTGATACCGAGATACCTACGTTAATCGCTGGACGAATACCTGCGTTGAACAAGTTAGACTCCAAGAAGATTTGTCCGTCAGTAATCGAAATTACGTTAGTCGGGATGTATGCCGAAACGTCACCCGCTTGAGTTTCGATAATCGGAAGAGCTGTCAATGAACCGCCACCTTTTACTTTACCTTTCAATGAAGCAGGAAGGTCGTTCATGTTGCTTGCAATCGTATCATCAGAACTGATTTTCGCAGCACGCTCCAACAAACGGCTATGTAAGTAGAAAACGTCTCCTGGATAAGCCTCACGACCTGGCGGACGACGAAGCAATAATGATACCTCACGGTAAGCAACAGCTTGTTTAGATAAATCATCATAAACAACTAATGCTGGACGGCCAGTATCACGGAAATATTCACCGATGGCAGCACCCGTAAACGGAGCGAAGAATTGCATCGGAGATGGGTCAGAAGCACCAGCATTTACGATAACTGTGTAGTCCATTGCACCGTATTTACGAAGTGTTTGCTCAACAGCCTTCACCGTAGATGCTTTTTGTCCACAAGCTACATAAATACAAAATACTGGTTCGCCTTTATCGTAGAATTCTTTTTGGTTGATGATGGCATCAATACAAACAGCAGTTTTACCCGTCTGACGGTCACCGATAACCAACTCACGTTGTCCACGACCGATTGGAATCATGGCGTCAATTGATTTGATACCTGTTTGTAAAGGCTCAGTTACTGGCTGACGATAAATTACACCTGGTGCTTTACGCTCCAATGGCATTTCAAAAGTTTCGCCTTGAATCGGGCCATTTCCATCGATAGGTTCTGCCAAAGTATTTACAACACGACCTACGATTCCTTCGCCTACTTTTACAGAGGCAATTTCACCTGTACGTTTTACTGTTGCTCCTTCTTTGATACCTGTCGAATCGCCTAGTAATACCGCCCCTACGTTATCTTCTTCGAGGTTAAGTGCTAAGGCTTTCAAGCCATTTTCAAACGCCAGCAATTCACCGGCTTGAACTTTTGATAAACCGTATATACGTGCTACACCGTCGCCGATTTGTAGCACTGTACCAACTTCTTCGAGTTCGGCTTCGGTTCTTGAACCTGCCAATTGCTCACGCAGGATTGCCGAAACTTCATCTGGTCTAACTGATGCCATATAATTTTTTTGATGAGTTTTGAATATAAATTTGAAAAAACTTGCGTTGTACCCTCGCTTTTTCGGGTGCAAAATTACGATAGTATTTTCACAATTCCCATATTTTTAGCAGAAAAAGATAAAAAAGGTAGGATTATTTTTAGAAAACTGAATTATATTTTGAAAGTTTGTGACCAAAATCTGACATCTTTGCGAAAGTTGTCAGATTTGAACATATTTTTTGGCATCTTTGCAACAGTTTTTTTTATCAAGAATCATTGTTTTTAAAATGAAAAATATTGACGTTTGTTTAACACCAGATTTACTCCATCTTCATAATATTGACAATACGATTGTAATCGTTACGGATATTTTCAGAGCCACTTCTTGTATGGTCACGGGCTTTGCCTATGGCGTAAAAGCGATTATTCCCGTAGAAACCGTTGAAGAATGTCAAGCCTTACAAGCCAAAGGGTTTATTGCAGCAGCCGAGCGTAATGCTCAAAAAGTAGAGGGTTTTGAGCTTGACAACTCACCTTTTAGCTATATGGACGAAAAATTGATTGGCGAAAAAATTGCCATGACAACTACGAACGGTACATATTCAATTACGAAAGCTAAAAGTTCGGCCGTAAAAGTTTTAGTGGGTGCATTCTTAAACCTCAATGCGATTGTTGAGTATTTGAAAACTCAACCTTATGATGTTTTGGTATTGTGTGCAGGCTGGAAAGGTAGAACAAATTTGGAAGATACGCTTTTTGCAGGTGCATTGGTAGATGCAGTGCAAAATGAGTTTTTTGTAGCCGAAGATAGTGCAATTATGGCCATGCGAATGTATCAACAAGCTAAAGATGATATGTTGGGCTATTTGGCGAACTCATCGCATATTCGTCGTTTGCAACGTTTGGGTATTAATAAAGACATTGGTTATTGCCTACAACGTGATTTGTATGATGTTGTGCCTGTACTTCGTGGGAATGAGTTGGTGAATATGTGATATTTGTATTTGGGTGAGGTAAAGTATTAGTAAAAAATAACTTTAGCGAGAACATTAAGCGAGAACAAAGTTTCCCCTCCTTTTCAAGGAGGGGTGTCCTGACGAAGTCGGACGGGGTGGTTAAACATTGGACTAAATTTTTAGCAAAAAGCTATGCAACTCAATAATCTAAAAACCCTAAAACCACATAGAAAATATTTACGAAACCATTCCACATCAGCCGAAGCTACTCTATGGAATTATTTAAAGAATAGCCAATTAGAAGGGCGAAAGTTTAGAAGACAGCACAGTATTGAGTTTTATATTCTTGACTTTTATTGTCCATCGGAGAGGCTAAACATAGAATTAGATGGACAAGAACATTTTGAAGGCTACGGACTTGTGCAAGATGAAATACGTGATGAGTTTTTAAAATCACTCAACATCAAATATATTGCGATTTGAAAATAAACAAGTTTTTGAAAATATTGATTGGGTTTTGAATGAGATTAAAAGGCATTTTAAGACCTAACCAACCACCCCCGCCGACTTCGTCAGGCGACCCCTCCTTTTCAAGGAGGGGAAACTAAATAACAACAACATTTTCCTCTTCATCAAAATGAAACTAAAATTCCATATTCTTACACTGCAAATGCGGCATACTTTTACAATTGCACATGGCTCTCGTGATGATATTGATGCCTTTATTGTAGAACTTCAAGACGGCGACCTCAGTGGTTATGGCGAAGCTACGCCGATTCCTTATTACGGCGTAACGGCCGAAGGCATGAAAGACAAACTCACTGAATATCAGAGCATTATCGAAAACTATGAACTAAATAGTCCTAAAGATTTTTGGGCATTTATGTATCCGTACCTAAAAAGTGACCCTTTCGCACATTGTGCCTTAGATATTGCTGCTTGGGATTTGTGGGGAAAAAAACGAGGAAAACCACTTTACGAAATTTGGGGATTAGATATAAAGAAAGCTCCGTACTCAAACTATACGATTGGCATTGATACCATCGAAAAAATGGTTGAAAAAATGCAAGAGTTCGATTTCCCGATTTATAAAATCAAACTCGGCACCGACCACGATGTGGAGATTGTCCGTGAACTTCGCAAACATACTGATGCACTTTTCAGAGTAGATGCCAACTGTGCTTGGGGCGTAGAAGAAACAATTGAAAACTCAAAAGCTTTTGCCGAATTGGGCGTTGAGTTTATCGAACAACCGATGCAAAAAGATGATTATGAACCAATGCTCGAAATAATGGCAGAATCGGTTCTACCTCTAATTGCAGATGAAAGTTGTATCGTGGAAGAAGATGTGAAAAAATGCGTTGGGAAATTTGATGGAGTAAACATAAAACTGGCAAAATGTGGTGGAATTACGCCCGCATTACGCATGATTGCCGAAGCTCGACGTTTAGGTTTACAGGTGATGTGTGGCTGCATGACCGAAACAAGTATCGGAATTTCGGCAATTGGGCAGCTTGCACCTCTGCTTGATTATGTAGATATGGATGGCTCGATTTTAATTGCTAATGACCCTGCAACGGGTGTTTATCTCGATAAAGGTAAGCCTGTTTACCCAAAAGTAAATGGTACGGGAGCAACGCTTCTTTGAGTCCACAACTAATGGTCAACAGTCCACAGAATACAAAAGTAATAGGAATTTTACTGTGGACTGTTGACCATCAAGTGTAAACTTTCATCAAAACTCATTTAATACAATTACTTCAGACTCGGTAGTATTACTAATATTTCCTGCTCGGTCTTTAATTGTTACTTGAAATTTTAAAGAATCTTTCACTGGCGTAAATGGGTGGGGAAAATCTATCGAATAGTCAAGTGTTCCTTCAATTGGCCCAGTTTTTCCATCCGTTTTTAAGCGAGGGAAATACCCAGAGTAGGGAACATCTGGTATAAATTCAGTAAAGACCCCCTTTTTTTTACGGAAAATTCTGATGATATAATTGAAATCGTTTGTCAGTTCGGCAGTTGTTTTTTCTTTTTCGTTTAACCCCAAATCTCCATCTCCATCTTGAAACTTAACAGTTAAAATAACAGAATCTTTTTTTGAACCCGCAAATTGGTCAATTCTTATTTCTTTTTTCAAACTTCTAAATTCAATGGCTGGTTTTACATCAAAAGATACCTCTTTATAACAACCTATTAATAAGCCTATTGCTGCTAATATGATAAATCCTGAAACCTTTTTCATCGTAATTATGTAATTTTGATTAGTCTATGGTCATTTAGATAACAGCCCACGGTTAATTTTTGTGGGCTATCAAGTGTCGCCTATCGACTATTTTCTGCTAATTTAGTAAAAATTATAAAATTTTCAATGAGTATTCGTGACGAACTAAAATCGGCAGTTTTACAATTGAGCGATGCCTCAGTAAGACCACACGATTTTGAAGAATTAGCTTTAGAAATCTTTCGTTTTCAAGCTGCCAGCAATTACACTTACAAAGAATACCTAAGTTTTCTGAAAGTAAATCCTACAAAAGTTAGTCGTCTGGAGAAAATCCCTTTCTTACCGATTCAGTTTTTCAAACACCATAAAATCGTGTCGGATGCTGCTCCTACCCAAATCATATTTGAAAGTAGCGGTACAACTGGCGATACAACAAGCAAACATTTAGTGAGCGATTTGCCTTTCTATGAATATATCAGTCAGCGAATCTTCGAGCAGTTTTATGGCCCATTGAGCGACTTCCATATTTTAGCTTTGCTACCTTCTTACCTTGAACGAAATAATTCGTCGTTGGTGTATATGGTGCAGAGTTTTATTTATCGCACTTATTCGAAAGAATCGGGTTTTTATCTGAAAAACACTTCCGAATTGATTCAACAGCTCCGCCAATTATCTAACCAAAATTCAAAGCGAAAGGTTTTGTTGATTGGTGTAACTTTTGCCTTGCTCGATTTGGCCGAATCGGGCGAAGATTTATCTTTTATGGAAAAACTAAAAGATAGATTGATTGTCATGGAAACGGGTGGAATGAAAGGAAGAAGAAAAGAACTTTTGCGTGAAGAAGTTCATGAAATTCTGACCTCAGCTTTTGGAATTGAAAAAATTCATTCAGAATATGGCATGACCGAACTCCTTTCGCAAGGATACTCGAAGGGTGATGGGATTTTTGAATTACCACAAACGATGAAAGTTTTGCTTCGAGAAATCAACGACCCTTTTAAGATTATTTCGACAGTAAATTTTAAAACCAATAATGAACGAACGCTCATTCGTGGTGGAATTAACGTAGTCGATTTGGCAAACATTGATTCTTGCTGCTTTATAGAAACCCAAGATTTAGGAGCATATAACACTGAAAATCAATCGTTCAGTATTATTGGCCGTTTTGATAATTCAGATATCAGAGGTTGTAATCTGATGGTAGTTTAGGTTGTAGTTTTAGTTGCAGATTGTTTAATTTTTAAAGTAAACAACATGTAACTTTTTTAACAATTCATAACAAAACGAACGACTTTTACAGATACTTATTTAAAGTCCGAATCACGGGCGGTAAATAACTCGTTCCGAATAAATTTACATGAACCAATAGCGGGTATATATTATAAATCGGCACACGCATATCGAAGCGAGGTTGTAGCGGATACACTTCATTATAAGTATCATAGAAACGCTTATCGAAGCCACCAAAAAGTGTTGTAAAGGCAATTTCCATTTCACGATTTCCGTAATAAACGGCGGGGTCGATGAGCGTTGGCTCGCCATCATTATTTGTTATTACGTTTCCAGTCCATAAATCGCCGTGTAATAGTGAAGCTGGTTCGTTTGGCAACAATTCGGGTAGAACTTTATAGAACTGCTGAAATTTCTCGTATAACTCTTTGCTAATCAATTCATTATAATAAGCCAAGCCAGCTTGAAGATTTAAGCGTTTTTCGATAAAAAAACTCAACCAATCATCTTTTTGCTCATTATTTTGGCGAAGTGAGCCTATGTAATTATCAAAATTTAGTCCAAATTTTTCGTCAGTATTTCGGTGTAAGGCGGCTATTTTCTCCCCCAACATTTCCCAATAATCGAAATTTGGCTTGGTATATTCTATGTTTTCCAGCACTAAATAATCTTGTCCGTCACGTCGTCCCCAGTTGATTACCTCAGGCACACGAATGATGTTAGTCCCACGTAATAAGTCAAGACCACGTGCTTCGGTTTCAAACATTCCTTCGTGATTTCGAGTATTATATTTCACAAAGTATTTGCCTTCGTTGGTAACTACCTGCACGGTCACGTTGATACTTCCGCCCTGCAATAGTCGATACTCGGTTACTTGAAGGTCACGCCCGAAGCTTTCAAAAAATACGCCTTCAAAAAATTGGAATTGGTCTTCAGCAGTTTGCATAGTACCCCTAATCTCTAAACACCCCCAACCCCTAAAGGGGAGTAAAAGGATGAATAGTGCATATTTTAAATTATTAAAAAAACATATCCGAATATTAGCACAATCGACTTATTATCAATATTTTACAAGAAACAATTAGTAATTCGTAACTCGTAATTCGTAATTCAATCCGAATAGAAACGTTAAAATAAAAACTTTATCATTAAATTTTCCGAACTTTGTAAAAAATTTCAGTAGATTTATTTATTTCATCCTTTTTCATGCAAAAACGTCATCTTGCCATTCTTGGTTCAACGGGTTCGATTGGAACACAAGCTCTGGAGGTAGTAGAAGCCAATCCTGATATTTTTGAAGTAGAAGTGCTGACTGCACAAAACAACGCCGACTTGTTGATTAAACAAGCAGCTAAGTTTCGCCCAAATGTAGTTGTGATTTCAAACGAAGACCTTTACGATAAAGTTTTTGCGGCACTCGACCCACTTGATATAAAAGTTTATACTGGTGACAAATCGTTGGTTTCGGTTGTAGAAATGGAATCGGTCAATATGGTTCTGACGGCTTTAGTTGGCTACGCAGGTTTAATTCCGACTGTGGCGGCTATCAAGGCGGGCAAACACATTGCATTGGCTAATAAAGAAACCTTAGTGGTAGCTGGCGAATTGGTAACAGATTTGGCACAAAAACACAAAGTTGACATTCTACCCGTTGATTCGGAACACTCAGCGATTTTCCAGTGTTTGGTTGGTGAATTCCATAATCCAATCGAAAAGATAATTTTGACTGCTTCGGGTGGGCCATTTAGGGGAAAAAACCGTGAATTTTTGAAAACCGTTACAAAAGCACAGGCTCTAAAGCACCCCAATTGGAGCATGGGAGCAAAAATCACGATTGATTCGGCCTCGTTGATGAATAAAGGCTTGGAAGTGATAGAGGCAAAATGGCTTTTCGGACTTACGCCTGACCAAATCGAAGTGGTGGTGCATCCGCAAAGCATTATTCACTCAATGGTGCAATTTGAAGATGGTAGCATGAAAGCTCAAATGGGTTTACCCGATATGCGTGTGCCGATTCAGTTTGCGATTGGCTATCCGAATCGCTTAAAATCTAATTTCCCGAGAATGGATTTTGCACAATTCCCATCTTTGACTTTTGAAAAGCCTGATTATGAGACCTTCCGTAACTTAGGTTTTGCATTTGAAGCTCTTGAAGTTGGCGGAAACATGGCGTGTATTGTAAATGCAGCCAACGAAGTAGCAGTTGCGGCTTTCTTACGTGATGAAATCGGTTTCTTAGAAATGTCGGATTTGATTGAAGATTGCATGAAAAAAGTAAATTTCGTGCGTACACCAACGCTCGAAGATTATATAGAAACCGACAAAGAAACCAGACGTCTGGCTTTGGAGTTTGTTTAATAGTCGATGATAGTCCGCAGACAATAGTTTATTTTAAAGAAGATAGTATTAAAACGGAGTAAAACCATTCTTAATTCTGCATTCTTAATTCTTAATTCAAAAGTAAAGTGGCAAAGAAACAACCATTTCAAGTAGTTTACGAAGATAATCATATCATTATCGTCAATAAAGCACAAGGTGTTTTGGTGCAAGGCGATAGCACGGGCGATAAAACGCTTTCGGACTACGTAAAACATTATATTAAAGAAAAATACAACAAACCTGGCGATGTTTTCTTGGGAACAGTGCATCGTCTTGACCGCCCCGTGAGTGGTTTAGTGGTTTTTGCACGCACCTCAAAGGCTCTCGAACGCATGAATGAACTTTTCAGAAAAAGAGAAATTCAGAAAACATATTGGGCAATTGTAGGAAAAAAACCTGAGAAAAAATCAGGAAAACTGACTAACTGGCTTGTAAAAGATGAAGCCAGAAACATAGTTAAAGCATTTGATGAAGAAGTTGAAGGCTCGCAAAAGGCTGAGCTGACTTACCGTTATTTGGGAGAAATCAACCATTCGCATTTGCTCGAAGTAAATCCGATTACTGGTCGCCCGCACCAAATTCGTGTGCAGTTAGCCAAAATGGGTTGCCCGATTCGAGGCGATGTAAAATACGGTTTTCCTCGCCCAAACCTTGAAGGAAACATCAATCTTCATGCTCGACGCTTGTATTTTGTGCATCCCGTAAAAAAAGAGCCAATTATCTGTAAAGCAGCATTGCCCGAAAATCCATTTTGGGAAGAATTCTTAGAACTCGAACCCGAAGATGTAAAAACCGAAAATTTGGACTTTTTGTATTGAGAAAACTATTAGCGTTTGGTTTAGACCAAACGCTTTTTTTATGATATATTTGAAAGATATTTATTCGCTCTTTTAAAAATCAACCTTCAATTCTATAAAAACTAATGAATCGCAGAAACTTTCTTTCAAAAAGTGTCTTAGCCGCAGGTGCAACAAGCCTCGGAAGTACCGCCACAGCTTTAGCGGCCAACGATTTGGCTTCTTCGCCAACAAACTTAGCTCCGTATAAATACAAACTTTTGTATGCTCCACATTTCGGAATGTTTGAAAATTCGGCAGGAAAAGACCTTTTCGACCAACTTAAATTCATGGCCGATAATGGTTTCATGGCTCTTGAAGATAACGGTATGTTGGGCCGCTCGGTTGAAACTCAAACAAAAATCGGAGAAACACTCGCTAAACTCGGCATGAAAATGGGCGTTTTTGTGGTAGATGGTGGCGATAACTGGAAAACATCATTGGCAACTGGCAAAAAAGAATTTCTCGAAAACTTCCTAAAAACTTGTCGTGCCTCAGTCGAAACCGCCAAACGTTGCAATGCAAAATACATGACAGTCGTACCTGGCTATTTCGAGCGAAATTTACCTTTAGGTATCCAAACAGCTAATGTAATTGATGCTTTGCGTCGTGCATCTGATATTTTTGAGCCGCATAACCTAACGATGGTACTTGAACCGTTGAGCGATAATGCTGACTTATTCTTGCGTTATTCCGATCAAAGTTATATGATTTGTAAGGCCGTAAACAGCCCATCTTGCAAAATTTTGTTTGATATGTGGCACATGCAGCGAAACGAAGGCCGCATGACTCGAAATATGGATTTATGTTGGGAAGAAATTGCATACTTCCAAATCGGAGATGAGCCAGGTCGAAAAGAGCCAACAACTGGCGAAATTAACTACAAAAGCCTTTTCAAGCATATCTACGATAAAGCAAAAGCCAACAATCAAGAGTTTATTATGGGTATGGAACACGGCAATTTTGCGAAAGGCAAAGAAGGCGAAACCAAACTTATTGAGGCTTATCAATGGAGTGATAATTTTTAATATAATACAAAAAGGGAAGCGACGCTTCCCTTTTTGTTACTTCAAGTCTTCCAATTTCCCTAAATCAATATCATCAAGCGTATCCTTGATTTTATCGATTGCTACATTTCTTCCTTTTACAGATACAACAAAACGCTTGGCTACTATTACAGCCATTTCTCCATCATTGTTTTTAGAATTGTACTTTTCGTAAGCCTTATTTCCTTTATAAGTTGTCGTTTTTTCGTAGCCGTTTTCAGTTTCTTTATCCATATCCATCATCGACCACGCAGCCATTCCCATCAAAGCACCTGTTCCTGCTACGTCAATGATATTCACTTCTATTGAACTATCATCATTTTTATATTTTGCCTCCGCCTTCGATACCATAAAGCCCATTGCTCCTACTTTTTCACTTTCAGCACTTTTTCGGGCTAAACCAGCGGCTTCTTCGGGCAGAAGTTCCTTCAAAAGTTTAGCATCAACCACTTCCTTTGGCTCTTCGTTCGACATATTCTCGGCTTCCTCCTTAATTTTATCTACCAATTCCATCGCCTTTTCTTGTTCGGTTTGCTCCTCTTTTTTCTTTCCACAACTACTTAAAAACATACTTATCGCCAACAGCGACACCAAAAGTCTCATTGTTTTCATATTTTTTGAGAGTTAAAGGGTTAATTTTAAAGTAAGATATGGGTTTTATGAAAAACTTAAAATTGTTTTACTATTTATTTACTAAGCGGTTGACTAAATTTGAATTTTGAAATCAGACTCAATGCTTACATTTCCAAACGCCAAAATAAATATTGGCTTGAATATTACCGAAAAACGCTCCGATGGTTTTCATAACATCGAATCAGTATTTTATCCTGTCGAGTGGTGCGATGCCCTCGAAATTATCCCCAACCAAAATCCTGATGCTAAAAACGCTGTCTTTCAGAGTTCGGGTTTGGCGATTCCTGGCAATGAAAGTTCTAATTTATGCCTAAAAGCATGGAATTTATTGCAAGACCGTATCGGTGTCCCGCCAATGATTCATCTACACAAAGTTATCCCGATGGGTGCTGGCTTGGGCGGTGGTTCTGCCGATGGAGCATTTACGCTAAAAATGCTCAACGAAGTCTATGAACTAAAACTCAGCAATGATGAATTGAAAGATTTTGCCCGAAAACTGGGTTCAGATTGTGCATTTTTCATCGAAAATCGACCAGTTTTTTGCTTCAATAAAGGCGATGAATTTGAAGACTTCACGCTTGATTTAAAAGGGAAGTATGTGGTTTTAGTAAACCCAGATATTCATATTTCTACGGCCGAAGCGTATTCGGGCGTATCGCCAAAAAAGCCCCAAATAGCTCTAAAAACGGCACTTTCGCAACCAATTTCTGAATGGAAAAAAATAGTTAAAAACGATTTTGAAGAAAAGTTGTTATTAAAGTATCCGACTATTGCCGAGGTAAAAGAAACACTTTATCAAGCAGGAGCAATTTATGCTTCA
Source organism: Emticicia sp. W12TSBA100-4 (assembly GCF_040253585.1). Taxonomy (NCBI): domain Bacteria; kingdom Pseudomonadati; phylum Bacteroidota; class Cytophagia; order Cytophagales; family Leadbetterellaceae; genus Emticicia; species Emticicia sp. W12TSBA100-4. The sequence goes on along the minus strand of NZ_JBELAU010000012.1, from coordinate 62,876 downwards.
ATGACAGGTTCTGGTTCGACAGTCTATGGTATTTTCGAGCAAGAAACGGACTTGAAAAGTAGTTTCCCAAACTTCGCAATGTGGCAAGGATTCTTTAAAATCTAATAACCATAAACAAGCACTCCTATTTAGGGGACATTCGGTGGGGGTCTATGAATAAACTTACAAAACGCCGTGAACCATTTGCCTTCATGCTTTATTTAGCCATTGTGGGTAGTGGACTGTTATTTTTCTTTTTACTCTTGGTTTTTATCACCAAAGAGGCACGTAATCAGGATATTCCGCTAAAAATCCCAGGGGTGTTTTGGGTAAGTACATTCGTGATTGTTGCCAGCAGTTTGACACTTCAAGGTGCAAATAAAGCCTTTAAGGAAGAGCGTTTTCGTAGTTATCGACTCAATATTAGCATTACGCTTTTGGCGGGTGTGTTGTTTATTGTTTTGCAGGGTCTTGGGTGGCAAAAAATGCTTTCAGCAGGTATTACGATGGCTAATAATACAGGCGGAATGTTTATTTATGTACTTTCGGGACTGCATATTTTGCATACACTTGGTGGACTAATTGCATTGGCATCGGCCAATAAAGATGCGTTCCAGCGAATGCAATATGTCGATTCTTTCGTTTATAGTGTAAATCCACCTAACCAACTGAAAATCAAACTAATAAGTATTTATTGGCATTTTATAGATATTCTTTGGATTATCCTTTTTCTCTTTTTACTTTACCATGCTTCATAAAACTCGTGGAATAGTTATTAGCTATATTCGTTATCGAGAAACATCAATTATTGTAAAAATTTATACCGAAAAATTCGGTATTCAATCTTTTATTGAAAATGGTGTAAGAAGCAGCAAAGGCAAAAACAGAATCGCACTTTTTCAGCCGCTTTCGCTGCTCGACATGGTGGTTTATCATGATGAAAAGAAAGACCTTCACCGAATTTCGGAGATAAAATCAAGTTTTCCATTTCGCACCCTTCCTTACGAAATCCATAAATCAAGTATCGGAATGTTTTTGGATGAGATTCTAAATAAAACGCTGAAAGAACACACCGAAAATGAGCTTTTATTTGATTTTCTTTATCATTCGTTGATTTTTCTGGACGAAACCGATGAGCATTATGAAAACTTTCATCTGATTTTTCTGCTTAAATATGCGTTTTTCTTAGGTTTTTCGCCACAAGATTCGAGCGAAATCGTATCGCAATTCAAGGAATTTAATGCCATGATTCCATTTGATACCGACTATCAAAAACTCATGAATCAGCTTATTTTGGCCGATTATCAAACGCCCCTACTTATGAGCAGAGGCGTGAGAAATCATTTACTCGAAGTTATTATTGTCTTTTACAGAATTCACGTAGAAGAATTCGGTGAGATAAAATCTTTGCAGGTTTTGCGGGAAGTACTTAGTTAATGGATAATGAATAATTGAAAATGGAGAATTGAGAAAGAATAAAACATTATCAATTCTCCATTTTCAATTATCAATTGATCCCCCTCATCCATGTAGTCAATAAATTCACACCGTAAGCAGTTGCTGATTTCATTTTGGCAAATTCTGAATCGCCAAAAGCCAAGCCAGCAATATCAAGGTGAGCCCAATTGGTATGACCATCAATAAAAAACTCTAAGAATTTAGCGGCAGTAATTGCCCCCGCAACTGGTGCCGATGAAAGGTTTTTGATGTCGGCCACATCCGAATTCATCATATCTTTGTAATCATCCCAAAGTGGTAAACGCCACAGTTTTTCGCCAGTGTCTTGCCCGATTTCGAGTAATTCATTGGCCAATTTGTCATTATTCGAGAGTAATCCAGCGGCAGCATAACCCAAAGCTGCAATACAGTTTCCTGTGAGAGTTGCCAAATCTACGATTACATCTGGTTCAAAGTTTTTCTTGATGTAAGCCAATCCATCGGCCAAAATCAAACGACCTTCGGCATCGGTATCAATTACTTCGATAGTTTTGCCCGAATACGACGAAATAACTTCACTTGGTTTGAGAGCATTTCCATCAACGCAGTTTTCGGTCGAAGGAATCACCCCAATCAAATGTACTGGAAGTTTTAATTTTGCGGCTAATTCCATTGCCCCTAAAACGGCTCCTGCTCCACCCATATCCGACTTCATGTAACTCATACTTGCCGAACCTTTGATTGAAATTCCGCCAGTATCGAAAGTTACACCTTTGCCTACTAAACCTACCTTTTTGCCTTTTTCTGATGAATTACTATATTCCATTACTATAAATCGGGCGGGGTTTTCGGTACTTCCTCGACCAACAGCCAAAAGTGCGTGTAAACCAAGTTCAAGACATTGTTTTTCGTCGTAAACTTTTACATCAAAACCATATTTTTCGCCAGATTCGATGGCAAATTCAGCGAGTTTTTGTGGATATTTATAATTGGCAGGTGCATCAACCAAAGCCATGATTCGGGCCTGTGTTTCGGCAGTTGCTTGCCCGATTTCAGCTGATTTTCCGGCACTTCCTAAGTGATTTTCAGCTACTTGTATTTCTAAAACTGCATCTTCTGTGAAAAATTCAGCTACTTTTTTTGCATCGGTTTTATAGGCACCAACCTCATATTCAGCCAAACAGATTCCGTTAACAATTTGCTTGGTGTAAGCTTCTAAACCAGCCAATTTTAACTTCAAACCAACATTTTTAGGTAGTTTTTTCTTTGAATTATAGAAAAATGAACGAAAAACCTTCACGAAATCAATCGCTTTTGGAGCTTTTCCCAAACCTAAAAGATATACTTTTTCGAGCCCTTCGATTTCTCCATACAAAGCCATAGTTTCTTTTAGTCCTGCCTTAAAATCTTGTTGTAGTGTTTCGGCACTAAGACCAACGTGTTTGGCAATTTTTGAAAGATTCTCGGCCAATTTCTCATTATCCACCAATGGAAAAATAATTGTTTTGGCAGCGGTATTATTGGTTGTTATGTTGATTTTCATATGATTTTGCTTTTAGCCGTTAGCAATTAGCCACCTCAACGGTCTAACCTCAGCTAATTTTTTAATATTTTCAGTTCTACGAAAAGCTAACAGCTAAATGCTAATAGCCAAAAGACTAATAAAATAACCATTCAATGGCCTTGGGAAATTCTTGTCCCCAGCGTTTCTCATTATGTTCGCCTTTGGGGTCAGTCGAAAGTTTGATTTGTATTTTCTCAGCATCCCAGCCTTGACTTTCAATTGACTCTTTCATTTTCTTAACATTCGGAATCATCGCTGAGCCTTCTTTTCCTCCACCATATAAATAAATTTTTGTATCCATTGGGTTAAAAAACTCAATAGCATCGAAGTAAATTTTAGGAGAAACCCACAAAGCAGGCGAAAGCACCATCAAGCGACCAATAACTTCGGGATACATCAGACCAGCATAAATACTAATCAAACCACCCATCGAACTACCACCAATTCCGGTAAATTGTCGCTCAGTTTTAGTGCGATAATTGGCATCAATGTATGGTTTTAGATTACGCACAATAAAATTGGCGTATTTCATGCCCAAACCTTTACCTTTTTTCTCGACAGTGTAAGGTGAATATTCATTGAAACGCTCTTCTTCGCCGTGTTCGATGGCCACAATAATCACATCACCCAATTCTTTTTTGGTCAAAAGCGAAAGGCGTTTATCAATTTCCCAGTTACCGTAGTTTGACCCTTTCCCAAAAAGATTTTGGGCATCCTGCATATACAAAACAGGGTAGCGTTTGTCAAGATTTTGGTCATAATCGTGCGGGAGGAGAATATAAATTTTCCGTGTTTTGTTTAATTGCGGGATCTCGAATTTTTCAGAAACCACCTGCACTTTGGGCATCAGTTTTTTGATAAATGCCGTAGAGCCATCGTGTCGCCAATAAGGTACAAAATCGGCATAATTACCTACTAATTTATCAATGACTCGATTACTTGGTGCATTTCCGTAAGTATCCAGCTCAACAAAATCCCAGCCGCCACGTGTATATTTATATTCTATTTTTTCAGGAAGTGCTACTTCTGGTGCAAACGTAAATTTGTATTTTCCCTTGCTCACACGCTTCATTTCAAAATCTGACACATCGGGATTCCATTCACAAAAATTACCTGATAAATACACAGGTCGTTCGTCGTCAACGGGGGTTGTCAACTCCAAACTCAATAAATTTCGGTTACTCATTTTTACTTTTTTAGTGGGTACGTAAGTGTATATAAGAGTTAAAACACTTTACATACACATAATGTTCCAGCAATCTACCTACTGAATGTACCATTAGAACTCAGATTCACTTTTTTAGCCATTTAAGGCTAAATACTTCGACAATTTTAAACAAAAACATTAATATAAAAACACAAAAACTATATTTACTTAGCAAAAACTCGAAAAATTCATAAAAACTACCACTATAAAACAAAATTGGCGATGTCTTTTTCTGAAAAACATCGCCAAATGATATAAAAATCTGAGAATCAGACCAATGCTTGCCAAAGAATCTCAACAGGATGTAAGGCTTTTCGGCCTGTTCCGTCATGGATTTGGTGACGACAGCTTGTGCCTGGGGCAGCAATAATCACTTCTTCGGGTTGTTTTCTGACAGTCGGGAAAAGCACTAATTCACCTATTTTCATTGATAAATCATAATGTTCTTTTTCATAACCAAACGAACCTGCCATTCCGCAACAACCCGACGGAATGAGATGCACTTCGTAGTTTTTAGGCAATGAAAGTATTTTTTTCGTCGGAGTTAGCGAAGCGACTGCTTTTTGTTGGCAATGTCCATGTAATTTAATGAGGCGTTTTTCACTTGTAAAGTTTTCGGTCGTAATGCGTTTTGCATCAATTTCACGAGCAATAAATTCATCAATCATCAAGGCGTTTTTGGCAAGTTTTTTGGCCGATTCTGCCAAATTTACTTCAACTAAATCGGGGTATTCGTCTCTGAAAGTCAAAATTGCCGAAGGTTCAATTCCTATGATTGGCGTCTCTTCGGTCACTATATCTTTCAACAATGCTACATTTTGATTAGCCAATTTTTGAGCATCTTTCAGTAATCCTTTCGATAAATACGCACGTCCTGAATCAACGTGGTCTGGGATAATTACCTCGTAACCAAGCTTATTGAGTAAATCAAGTGCTTTTTTCCCAATTTCAACATCATTGAAATTCGTAAATTCATCACAGAATAAATATACTTTTTTGGTTGATTTTGAATCTGTTTTCTCCGACTTTTTATACCATTGTTTGAGCGTATTGTTGCTCAAAAGTGGCATTGTTCGTTCAGGATGGAAACCAATCACACGATTGGCAATCTTACGCAAAGGAGCATTTCCTAAAACCAAATTATAAGCCCATGGCACATACGATGCGATATTACTCATTTTTGAATAATTGCCAATCAACCAAGACCGCATCGGAACACCGTTTTTTTCTTGATAATGCTGCAAAAACTCCATTTTCAGCTTTGCAACATCGACATTTGATGGGCATTCCGACTTACAACCTTTACATAAAAGGCACAAATCCATTACTTCCTTAACCTCTTTGCTATCAAAGCGGTCAAGTTTTTCTGAGTTTGTCAGCACTTCACGCAAAATATTGGCTCTGGCACGAGTAGTATCTTTTTCGTTGCGAGTGGCCATATAACTCGGACACATCGTTCCACCACTCAATTCGGTCTTGCGGCAATCGCCCGAACCATTACATTGCTCAGCGTGCTGGAGTATATTTTGGTTATTGAATCGGAAAACTGTTTCAAATTCTGGAACTTTGTGGTCAGCCTCATAGCGAAGGAATTTATCCATCGGAGGCGTATCAACAATTTTATTTGGGTTGAAGATATTCTGTTCGTCCCAAACCTTTTTCAAATCCTTAATTAGAGCGTAATTTTTATCACCAATTTGTTGACGAATAAATTCACCTCGCAGGCGGCCGTCACCATGTTCGCCCGAAAGTGACCCTTTATATTTTTTGACTAAAGTCGAAATCTCCTCGGCAATCAACCTAAACTGGCGGTGTCCTTCGGCAGTTTTAAGGTTAATGATTGGTCGGAGATGAATCTCGCCCGAACCTGCGTGAGCATAATGCACCGACGACATACCATTTTTAGTCAGAATTTCATTAAATTCTCTAATAAAATCTGGCAAATCGTTTACGTCAACGGCCGTATCTTCGATAACTGCCACAGCTTTTTCGTCACCTGGTAGATTTGAAAGAAGCCCTAAACCAGCTTTGCGTAGTGTCCAAATCTTTTTGGTGTCTTCGCCGAAAAGAATTGGAAAATGATAACCCAAGCCAGCAGCACGCATTTCGGCTTCCATTTCGGTAGCACGAGCCTTTACTTCATCAATATCATCGTTTGAAAGTTCTACCACCAAAATCGCCCCAGGGTCGCCTTGTACAAAGAAACGATTTTGACTTTGTTCCTTATTTTCTTTCGTACACTCTAAAATATAATGGTCAATTAGTTCAACGGCCGTTGGTTTATATTTCAAAGCAATCAAGTTTGCTCTTAAAGATTCATCAACCGAATTGACATGCACACACACCAAACCTTGTACTTTTGGCGGAAGCGGGTTTACGTGAAGTTTGATTTCGGTAATAAACATCAAAGTTCCTTCCGAACCAGCAATCAGTTTACAGAAGTTAAAAGCACCACCCGATGAAACGCCAGATAAAGGTGGAGTTTTGATGGTTTCGTTTTTGCCTTGTTTTGTAAAAACCTCGGTTTCCAGAAGTTCATCAATGGCATAACCTGTATTACGACGCTCGATGCTCATCTTCGGAAATTCTTTACGAATTTCGTTCTGATTATCTTCGTCGCTCAGAATAGCATTAATATGATTGTAAATTCGCCCTTCAAGAGTTGTAGTATCATCCAGTTTTTGTTTGAATTCTTCAAGACTTAAATTTTTGAACTCAACAAACGAACCATCGCTCAAGAAACCCTTCACTTCCATCAAGTGGTTTCGGGTACTTCCATAAACTACTGAGTTTGAGCCACAAGAGTTATTGCCGACCATTCCGCCAATCATAGCACGATTTGCCGTTGAGGTTTCAGGGCCGAAGAATAGTCCGTTTTGTTTCAAGAAAAAATTCAACTCATCACGCACAACTCCCGGTTGTACTCTTACCCATCGCTCTTCTTTGTTTAGTTCGAGTATTTTAGTGAGAGTACGAGATACATCAACGATAATACCATTGCCCACTACTTGCCCAGCCAAGGAAGTACCAGCAGTACGAGGAATAAGCGAAGTATTATTTTTACGAGCAAAAGCTATCAATTTTTGAATGTCGGATTCATCTTTCGGAATTGCTACTGCCAGTGGCATTTCACGGTAAGCAGAAGCATCAGTAGCATACAGCGTACGCATGACATCATCCAGATAAAACTCTCCGGCCAATTCTTTGGCCAGTTGCTGTAATTGTTGATTAATCATTGATTCTCAAAGTTTTTGAATTTTTCAAAGATATTCATTTTTTAAGTTTACCATCAAAAAACAATATCTGTAAACATATTATCTTAAAAAAATACAAATCGAACCCTTACTGGTCGATTTGCTAATAATTAATTTAGTTGTTGACTTTGAAGCAATAATTGATGAATGAAATGGGAGCACAAAATTACGACTAAAAACCTAAAGCTATATTGTTTTTGTACAATTTTTAAAAATTGAATTATTTAAAGAAATTTTATTTTTTAATATAATATTTTGGACTTTATATATTTCTTTTTGTAATTTTGAGAGTTAATTAGAAAAATAATTCAACGATTTCTAAACAAATTTCTATATCACAAGGTTGGATTCGTCTAACCAACGTTATATAGACTATGAAAAAACAAGAAAAAGACGATTTATTTTTTAAGTTAAATTAATCATTTATTAATCTTTCTTTAATTACAACCTATGATGAAGTCCTACCAAGTGGGTCGCTATATTGGGCGACTATCAGCTTGTGTGAAAAAATCTATTTTCACAGTCGCTGCAATGCTGTTAACATCACTTACTTTCACTGTGATGGCACAAGAAGTAACTGTTTCGGGTACGGTAAAGGGTGCTGATGGCAGCGGATTACCAGGAGTAACTGTACAAACAAAAGGTACAACCAAAGGTACTCAAACAGGCCTAGATGGTACTTACAAATTGGCTGGTGTTCCGAAAGGCGGAATATTAGTTTTCAGTTTTGTAGGTATGGAAACTAAAGAAGTTGCTATCGGTAACAAAACTGTTGTTGATGTAACTTTAGTTGACGACACTAAAGCTCTTGAAGAAGTTGTTGTTGTTGGTTATGGTACTCAAAAAAGAAAAGAAATTTCAGGTACTGTGACAAGTCTCGGTAGCCGTGATTTCAACGCTGGTATCGTTACAAACCCATTAGCGGCTGCTCAAGGTAAAGTTGCTGGTTTGGTAATTACACAAAGTAGCGGTGACCCGAACTCAAGACCAACTGTACGTTTGAGAGGTACTGGTTCATTGAATGCTGGTTCTGAACCACTTTATGTAATTGATGGTGTGATTGGTGCTCCAATCGAAAACATTGCTCCAGAAGATATTCAAACAATGGACATCTTGAGAGATGCTTCTTCTGCTGCAATTTATGGTTCAAGAGGTGCGAATGGTGTAATCATCATTACTACCAAAAGAGGTAAATCAGGTGCTCCAAGTGTAGATTTCAACTCTTATGTGGGTACAGAGTCTATCTCTCAAAAACCAGATTTGATGAATGGTGCTCAATTTAGAGAAGCTGCAAAAAAATACAATCAACCATTTACTGATAATGGTGCTAATACTGATTGGTTAGATGTTATTACTCGTCGTGCAAGCACCCAAAACTACCAAGTTGGTGTTTCTGGTGGCTCTGAAAAAACTTCTTACCGTGCATCAGTTGGTTATTTAGACCAAGTTGGTACGTTGATTGGTTCAGGAAAAGACCGTTTGAACGCTCGTTTGAATATCGACTCAAGAGCATTGAATGACAAATTAAGTTTAAAATTCAATTTCTCTGCTTCACAAACAAACAGCGACATCGCTCAGAATATCGCTCTTGGTTTAGCTCAAAATATGCGTCCAACTGACCCTATTTACAATGCAGATGGCACTTATTACCAAATTCCAGGTACATTTGCTAACTATAACCCATTAGCAATTGTTGAGAACAGAACTCAAAAAGAGAAATTAAGCGATTTATTAGGAAATGTTCAGGCTGCCTACACAATTGTTGACGGTTTAATATTCAACGTAAGTGGAACGCTTCGTACACAAGCAAAAAATATCAGTGGATTCCAAAATTCATTTGCTAATGTGCCAATTAGAGGTTTCGCAGGAAACTCTGCTCTTCGTGAATTGAATGCTGTAACAGACCAACAATTGGAAACTACTTTGAGCTACAGCAAAGCTGTTACTTCAAACAGTAACTTAAATTTATTAGCAGGTTATACTTACCAAGATGTTGTTAATGATGGTTTTGGTGTAATTAATAATAACTTCTTGACTGATATCTTAGAAGGTAATAATATTGGTTCAGGTCTTGGTATCAGAACAAACCCAGGTTTTATTGGTTCTTACAAAAACGAATATAAATTGGTTTCGTTCTTAGGTCGTGCTCAGTATAGTTTAGCAAACAAATATTTTGCTACTGTAAACATACGTCGTGACGGTTCTACAAAATTTGGTGATAACAACAAATGGGGTTTCTTCCCATCGGTTTCAGTTGGTTGGACGCTTAGCGAAGAAGCTTTCTTGAAAGGAAATGCTGCAATTGATAACTTGAAACTACGTGTTAGCTGGGGTAGAACTGGTAACTCTGAAGGTATCAGACCATTGCTTTCTAAATCATTCTATGGCCCAAGTGGTTCTTATTATGATGGAAATACAGGTAGCTTCTTACCAGCTTATGCAATCCAATCAAACCCAAATCCAAACTTGAAATGGGAAGTTAACGAAAACTACGGTGCTGGTATCGACTACTCATTCTTGAAAGGAAAAATCTCAGGTACATTAGACTGGTACACTCGTCAAACAAAAGACTTGTTATTTACAGTAAATGCTCCGCAAGAAAAAGGATACGTATATCCAACAATCTTAGCTAACATTGGTAGTATGCAAAACCGTGGTGTTGAGATTTCATTATCTTACCAATGGATTGATACAAAAGATTTCTCATTTAGCTCTACATTCGCAGGTTCATTCAACAGAAACAAGGTATTGAGCTTGAAAAACAATGAATTTGCAGCTCCAGACCAAGTATTCTTAACAACAAGCTTAGGTAACTTCATCAGAGGTACATCTGCGGTAAACTTCTCTGTATTACAATCAGGTCAACCAGTTGGTGTATTCTACGGTGCTAAAGTTGCAAGCATTTCAGATAAAGGAACTTATGTATTCCAAGATTTGAATGGTGATGGTAAGATCGAGCCAAGTGCTGGTGACAGAGATTACTTAGGAGATCCAAATCCTTTCTTCGTTGGAGGTTTAACTAACAATGTTAAATACAAAAACTTTGACTTCCAATTCCAATTAACAAGCAATATGGGTGCAAAAATCATGAACACTAACGCATTGTTACTCGGAAGACAAGATGGTCGTATTGCAGAAAGTAATGCTTTAGTTTCAGCATTGACTTCAAAAATCAATGACTCACAAACAATCCCGATGGACTACTATGTTGAATCTGGTAACTATGTACGTTTAAACAACGCTTCATTAGGCTACACAATTCCAGTAGGAAAAGGTATTGTTAAAAGAGCTCGTGTATATGTTGCAGGTAACAACTTATTATTATTCACTAAATACTCAGGTGTTGACCCAGAAGTTAGCCAAGCATTGTCAATTGGTTCACAAGCACCTGGTATTGATGTTCGTGAAACTTACTACAAAACTCGTGGTCTAACGGCTGGTGTTAATTTAAGTTTCTAAAACATTTTATTAAACATTCTGTTTAAACATAATAAATATTAATTTTATCATGAATAATATAAAAAAACACATTTCAAAAGTACTTTCTGCTGCTGTTGTAGTGTCGGCGATGTCGCTACAATCTTGTACAGATTTAACAGAGCCAGTATATGATGCCATTCCTGCTGATCAGTTTTTGAAAACTGATGCTCAGGTTGCTGCGGCTCTCGGACCTGCCTACTCTGGTATGAGAGGTATTACTTGGGACTGGTTTAACCCAAGTGAAGCATCTTCTGACGAATTAATTGTTCCTACTCGTGGTGGTGACTGGTTCGATAATGGTGACTGGTTGGCGTATTCTCGTCACACTTGGACTCCACAACACGGACCAATCAACGGTATGTGGGGTTTCATCTTCGGAAACGTTGCTCAAGTTAATCAATTGATTCCTGTAGTAAGTGCAAATAAAGCTGCCGTAGATGAACTTCGTGCCATCCGTGCATTCTATTACTTTATGGCAATTGATGCGTTTGGTAATGTGCCAATCGTAACGGATGCTAAATCATCTGGTGCTACAAAAACACGTGCTGAAGTTTATGCTTTCATTGAGTCAGAATTGACTTCTGCTATTCCAAGTCTTCCTGCTGGAAAAGCATATAGCCGTATGACACAAGATGCTGCTAATATGTTATTAGCTAAATTGTATTTGAATGCTGGTGTTTATAAAGGTACAGCAGAGTGGCAAAAAGCTTATGATACTATTGATAAGGTTATCAAATCTAAAAATGGTTACTCATTAGCAGCAACTACTCTTGCTAACTTTACTACTCAAAACCAAAGCTCTCCAGAATCTATCTTCAATATTCCTTTTGATAGCTTCTTGGCAGGTGGTTTGAACTTCCAAATGAGAACTTTGCACTATGCTAACCAACAAACGTATGGTTTAGGTAATGCTCCTTGGAACGGTTTCTGTACGCTTGCAGATTTTTATAACTCATTTGAGGCAAAAGATGCTCGTAGCAAAATGTGGATCTCTGGTCAACAATTCTCGGCTTCTGGAGCTCCTTTACAAGATGCGAAAAACCAACCTTTGGCTTTCATCGCAGATTTCAATAAAGACCAAATGACAGATGCTGACCCTGAATTCCAAGTAGCTGGTATTCGTTCTCAAAAATATGAGATTCAAAGAAACAACCCGAACGGAGACCAAGATAACGACTACGTATTCTTCCGTTTGGCTGATGCTATCTTGATGAGAGCTGAAGCAGCTTTCAGACTTGGAAAAACTACTGAAGCTCTTGCTGATGTAAATACAATCAGAGCTCGTTCATTGGTTGACCCATTGAAAACTCTTACTGCTGCTGACATCTTAGCAGAAAGAGGTCGTGAGATGGCATGGGAAGGATGGAGACGTAATGATATGATTCGTTTCGGAACATTCAGCACTACTCGTAAATTCATGAAGGTTGTTGATAAGACAAGAGAATTGTTCCCAATTCCTCAAGCTCGTATCGACGCTAACCCATTGTTGAAGCAAAATCCTGGATATTAATATTTAGTATCTTTCTTAAAAAGGCAGTTCCTAACGGTTCTGCCTTTTTATTTTGTAAATATTTGATAATTAACGATTAAGACTTTCGGCTTTTTGCTATAAGGTTTATTTATTACTAATTTTGTAGTCCGAAATTTTTCAGTTTAAAATATCGGCAGCGAAACTTTTAACATCTTTGGTAGTTCAATAAATACTACAAAGAAAAAATACTTTAACCTATAATTGATGAAAAAAATACTCTGGGCTATCTCATGTATGGGGCTGTTGCTTTCTTGTTCAAAAACCGAAGATACACTATTTGAATCATTGCCAAGTTCGGTCACAGGAATTGATTTTGTAAATAGAAGCCTCGAAAGAAAAGACTTCAATATATTTAACTACCGTAATTTCTACAACGGTGGCGGCGTTGCTATTGGCGACATAAATAACGATGGCTTATCGGATATTTTTGTCACTTCAAATTTTGAAGATAATAAACTGTATCTAAATAAAGGCAAAATGGCCTTTGAAGATATTACAGTAAAAGCAGGTATTATTGGTAAAAAATTCTGGTCAACAGGTGCGACTTTTGCCGATGTCAACGGTGATGGTTTGATGGATATTTATGTTTGTAATTCGGGAAGCCGTGACCAACGTGGCAATCAGCTATACATCAATCAAGGTATCAAAAATGGCATTCCAAGCTACAAAGAGCAAGCCAAAGAAGCTGGTCTTGAAGATGGAGGTTTCTCAACACACGCAGCATTCTTTGATTATGACCGTGATGGAGATTTAGATATGTATCTGCTCAATAATAGCTTCACTCCTATTGATAAACTTGGCTACGTCAATCTTCGCAATGAACGTGACAAACTCGGTGGTGATAAACTTTTCCGAAATGATAGCCCAACCGCAACAGAAATAAAATTTACTGATGTTTCGGCAGAAGCTGGTATTTATGGAAGCTTGATTGGCTTTGGTTTGGGTATTACGATTGGCGATGTGAACAACGATAACTGGCCTGATATTTATATTTCTAATGATTTCTACGAACGAGATTATCTGTATATCAATCAGAAAAACGGCACATTCAAAGACGACCTTGAAAACCAAATGCCACACACGAGTTTGAGTTCGATGGGTGCTGATATTGCAGATATTAATAACGATGGAAATTTGGACATTTTTGTAACAGATATGCTTCCAGGTGATGACCGACGTTTGAAAACTACCAGTGTCTTTGAAGGCTATAATTTAGTAGATTTAAAGCTAAAACAAGGTTTTTGGCACCAATATATGCGAAATAACCTTCATCTAAATAATGGTGATGGTTCGTTTAGCGAAGTTGGGCAACTGGCGGGCGTTCACGCTACTGACTGGAGTTGGGGAGCATTAATTTTTGATATGGACAATGATGGGCTAAAAGACCTTTTTGTAGCAAATGGTATTGCAAAAGACCTTACAGACCAAGATTTTGTAGAGTTTTTGGGCAATAGAAACACCATGCAGCAAATGCTCGATGGCAAGATTTTCAATGCCAAAGAGTTTATTGATAAAATATCTTCTGTTCCAATTCCAAACTATGCCTACAAAAATGACGGTAATTTGAAATTTACGAACAATGCCAAAAGTTGGGGGCTCGAAGGACCAGGCTTTTCAAATGGTTCAGCTTACGGAGATTTAGATAATGATGGCGACCTTGATTTAGTAGTGAATAATGTAAACGCTCCACTTTCGGTTTTCAAAAATAAAACCAACGAAAAGACAAAAAATCACTTCTTAACAGTAAAACTGAAAGGAACTGGTAAAAACCTCAATGGAATTGGTGCAAAAATCACGGTTTATCAACAAGGAACGAGTATTGTTTTACAACAGATGCCTAATCGTGGTTTTCAGTCTTCGAGCGACCACCAAATGGTTTTTGGTCTGGGCGAAAAAGCCAATATTGATTCAATAAAAATCATCTGGCCAGATGATAAAATGCAGGTTTTAAAAAACCAAAAAGCAGACCAAACACTTACGCTTGATTATAAAAATGCGAACCTACTTTTCAAAGAAATCATCCCCACAAAAACGCCTATTTTCAGCGATATTTCAGCAAATACGCTTGCTTATACGCACCTTGAAAGTAGTTTTCAAGATTATGACCGTGACGTATTACTCAAACAAAAATACTCAACTCAAGGCCCAGCAATGGCCGTGGGTGATGTAAATGGCGATGGTCTTGATGATTTATATTTAGGGGGTGCAGCTGGTCAGGCAAAACAGCTTTTCATTCAGCAAAAAAATGGAAAGTTTGCAGAATCAAAGCAAATTGATTTTGGAATGGATTTGACGACCGAAAACACAGATGCGATTTTCTTCGATGCTGATAAAGACAACGACCTTGACCTATTTATCGTGACAGGCAGTAATGAATTCCCTGAAAATGCTCCCGAATTGCACGATTTACTTTACATAAATGATGGAAAAGGTAACTTCAAGCGTGATGTACGTTTTCCTTCTATTTTTGAAAATGGCTCGTGTGTAGCCGCTGCCGATTTTGACAAAGATGGCGACCAAGATTTATTTGTAGGCTCACGCATGATTTCGGGTAAATATGGAGTAAATCCTTCGAGTAATTTCTACATAAATGATGGCACTGGTGAATTCAAGAATCAATCGAAACGTTTCATGGCAGAAATCAACGAGCTTGGAATGGTAACAGATGCAGAATGGAGCGATATTGATAAAGATGGATTCATGGATTTGATTGTGACCCAAGATTGGGGGCAAATCGTGATTTTCAAGAATGACCGTGGCAGAAAAATGACACTTTCGAGCAAAATTAAAGATTCGGAAGGGCTTTGGAACTGCATTAAACCAGCCGATATTGATGGCGATGGCGATACTGATTTTATTGTAGGAAATATCGGTGATAATACTAAACTTAAAGTTTCACCCGAAAATCCTGCTTTACTTCATGTGAAAGATTTTGATAGCAACGGAACTGTTGAGCAAATAATTTCGTGCTTAACCGAAGATGGAAAAACCTACCCAATGGTACTAAAAGGCGAACTCCAACGTGCTTTGCCGATGATTAAACGTAAGTATGTAAAATACACCGATTACGCCAATCAAAGCATTACAGATATGTTTACGCCTGAACAAATGAAAGACTGTGTAGAAAAGAAAATTACAACTACCAAAACCGTATTTTTGATAAACGACGGCAAAGGTAACTTTGAAATGAAAGCCTTGCCCATTGAAGCTCAATATTCCAGAATTGCAGCAATCGAAACAGGAGACTTTGACAAAGATGGCATTTTGGATATTCTTCTGGCAGGTAATTTCTATGATGTTTTACCAGAATGGGGTCGTTTCGATGCCAATTATGGTTTGTTTATGAAAGGAAAAGGCAAAGGAAATTTTGAAGTAAAGAAATCAAGCGAAACTGGTTTCAAAACAATTGGGCAAGTTCGGAAGATGTATAAATTAAAGGCCAGTGCAAATCAAGAGGTAGTAGTGTTGGCAAAAAACAATGATAAAGCACAAGTGTTTAGTTTTAAAAAGTAAAACCTATGAAATCAATAGTTAAATTTTTAAGTACAATTACGTTCATTTCTTTAGTTTTTAGCTCTTGTAAGTCTGGTGAGAAAGAAAACGATGTAGTTTTATTCAAAAAACTTTCTCCAACCGAAACAAAAATTGATTTTATCAATCAAATAAAGGAATCTAAAGACTTCAATATTCTCGATTATCTCTATTTTTATAATGGTGGTGGTGTAGCAGCAGGCGATATTAATAATGATGGCCTAACCGATTTGTTTTTTGTTTCAAATCAAGGAAAAAGCAAACTTTACTTAAACAAAGGAGTAAAAGATGGCTCTCCTCAATTTGAAGACATTTCTACTAAAGCAGGCATTGAGGGCTTTTCCGACTGGAAAACTGGCGTAACAATGGCCGATGTCAACGGCGATGGCCTGCTTGATATTTATGTGTGTGCCGTTGGAAATTATAAAAGTTTAGAGGGTTCAAACGAACTCTATATCAACAATGGGGATTTGACTTTCACCGAAAAATCGGACGAATACGGACTTGATTTTACTGGATTTTCTACCCAAGCGGCCTTTTTTGATTATGATAAAGACGGTGATTTGGATATGTATTTGCTCAATCACGCTGTGCATAATACCCGCTCTTATGACCGTGTAAATACTCGTATGCTCAAAGACAACGAAGCTGGCGATTATTTGTACCGCAATGATAATGGTAAGTTTACTGATGTGAGCAAGGAAGCTGGTATTTATCAAGCTGCTATGGGCTATGGTTTGGGAATTTCGGTAGCCGATTTAAACAACGATGGCTGGCAAGATATTTATGTAAGCAATGATTTCCACGAAGACGATTATTACTACATCAATCAAAAAAATGGCACTTTTTCAGAAGAAGTAAAACAGCATTTCAAACATTTGAGCCGCTTTTCTATGGGTTCGGATATTGCCGACATTAATAATGATGGCTATCAAGATGTTATGACACTTGATATGTATCCCGAAGATGAAGCCGTTGAGAAATCTTCAGTTGGCGAAGACCCACTTGATATTTACTTATATAAACTCCAATTTGGGTATTTCAATCAATACAGCCGCAACTGCTTGCAGTTAAGCATGGGAGGCAAAAAATTTAGTGATATTGCACCTTCGGCGGGCGTTATGGCTACCGATTGGAGTTGGAGTACGCTTTTGGCAGATTATGATGGCGATGGAATCAAAGATATTTTTATCACTAATGGTATTTTACGCCGCCCGAATGATTTAGATTACTTGAAATTTATCGCCAGCGATTCTCTGCACTTTAATTTACCAACTTCCGAAAAACTCGACCAAGAAGCAATAGATAAAATGCCAAGCGGAAAATGGCACAATTATCTCTATAAAGGCACAAAAGAATTACGTTTTCAAGATAAATCGGCCTTTTGGGGCTTTGATGAAAAAGGCATTTCAAACGGTGCGGCTTATGCTGATTTAGACAATGATGGCGACTTAGACCTCATTTCAAATAATCTCAACGAGCCAGCGGCCATTTATCTCAACAATAGTCGTCAGGTTTTAAATAATAATTTCGTCAAAGTTAAATTCAAAGGTAATGATAAAAATACCTTCGGAGTTGGGGCAAAAGTTATTCTGAAAACCGCTGATGGCGAGCAACTACAACAAATGATGCCGACTCGTGGCTTTATGAGTTCGGTTGAGCCTTCATTAATTTTCGGCATCGGGAAACTCAAAGTTGATACAATGATGGTGATTTGGGAAAACGAAATGATGGAAATCATAACGAATCCCAAAATCAACACTTTACTTACGCTCGACCAAAACAATGCTAAAATAAAAGTAGCCGACCATCAATTCTTTGTGCCAGCAGTGCCGATTTTTGAAGAAATAACAAACCAAGTAAATATTCCGTTTGTACATCAAGAAAACGTTTATTTTGATTTCAATAGAGAATTCTTGATTCCATTCAAAGTATCAGTCGAAGGACCTAAAATGGCAGTTGGCGATGTGAATGGCGATGGTTTAGAAGACTTTTATGTAGGTGGTGCAAAATACCAAGCTGGTTCGCTTTATTTACAAAAGACCGATGGTAAGTTTGTAGCTTCACCGCAAGCTATTTTCAAAGAAGATTCATTGCAAGAAGATGTCGATGCTTTATTTTTTGATGCTGACGGAGACAAAGACCAAGACCTTTATGTGGTTTCGGGTGGAAATGAATTTTATGACCAAATGACTCAACTTTTCGACCGTCTTTATATTAATGATGGAAAAGGAAACTTCACAAAATCAACGGCTGCCCTACCGCCAATGTACGATAATAAATCGTGCGTGAGACCTTACGATTTTGATAAAGATGGCGATATTGACTTGTTTGTGGGCGGGCGTGTAGTTGGTTATAATTACGGGAAATCGCCTCGTTCGTATCTTTTAGTTAATAATGGTAAAGGACAATTCTCGGATGTAACCGTCAATAACGCTCCCGAACTCCGTGAAGCAGGCATGATTACCGATGCCATTTGGGCAGATTTTGACAAAGATGGCGACCAGGATTTAACTGTAGTTGGTGATTGGATGCCAATCAGAATGTTTGCCAACGATAAAGGTAAATTCAAAGAAATTGACAATAGTTTGAGCAAATTTACTGGCTTTTGGAATGGTATCACAGCGGCCGATTTCGATAAAGATGGAGATATTGACTACATAGTAGGAAATCTCGGCACAAATACTAAATTCAGAAAAGAAGAAGGTGGTAAGCTAAAAATGCTCATCAAAGACGTTGATGGCAATGAAGCAAAAGACCATATTATAGCTTATAATCGTGGCGATCATTGGTATCCAGTAAATAGCAAAGATGAAATGGGCAAACAAATGCCAAGCATTATCAACAAAAAATACGTTGAATACAAAAACTTTGCTGGCAAAACCATCGACGAATTGTTTACTAAAAAAGAACTAAAAGATGCCGAAGAGAAGCTCGTCAATACTTTTGAGTCGGTTTACCTCGAAAATAAAGGAAATAATACTTTCAAAATGACTGTACTACCGAGTTTGGCACAAGTCTCAAAGGTAATGTCGCTCGTAACCGAAGATGTTGACAACGACGGAAATTTGGATGTAATCGTAGGCGGAAACTTCAGCGGTGCGAATATGTACCAAGCTCGTTATGATGCTTTCTTTGGTCTGATTTTGAAAGGAAATGGAAAGGGCGGATTTACAGCATCAGTTCCGACCGATAATGGTTTATTGATGGAAGGCGATGTTCGTGACATCAAAACTTTGAAAACGCCTAAAACTAAATACTACTTCGTTACTCGAAATAACGATAAAATGCAGATTTTCAAGAAAATAACGAAATAAATCATTAGTTGGGGTTCAAGATTTTGAACCCCAACGTTTATATTCTGATTAATGAAATTAAGATATTCAAATCTACTTATTCTTAGTGCTTTTTTTGTAATTGGCATCTCGGCTATTTCAGTTAGTTGTAAATCTAAAGAAGCCGAAGGCGAAAAACTTGCCCAAACCTATTGTGCAAGCTGCCACCTATTGCCAAGCCCCGAAATGCTACCAAAGAATGTTTGGCAATACAGCACGTTGCCATACATGGGCATCATGATGGGAGTAGCTACCGAAATCAATGGTTTAGAAAAGCCACTTTCAGATTATGCCATTCTTCGCCCCGCTTCACAGATGATTAGCGATGAAGATTGGCTCAAAATCAAGCGTTATTACTTGGCTAATGCTCCAAAAACGCTCGATATGCCTAACTATGAAAACTTGGAAGAGCTTAAAGGAAGATTTGAAATCCAGAAGACCAATATTGCCATTCAAGGAGCAACGATTCCAAATTTTACAGCAGTTACGATTGATACGATTAACCAAAAGATTATTGCAGGCGACCAATCAAACCGTGTGATTTGGGTACTTGACCAAAATGGTAAGCCAACTCAAACAATCACAAATCAGAACGCATTAACAAACATAGATTTGACAAATGCCAAAAACAGCCAATATTTATTGACTTACATTGGCACCACGACACAGGCAAATCCTGATGTAAATGGCTCGGCTGAACAAGTAGAAATCAAGAATAATGCTTTTGTAAATGCAAAAAAACTTTTACCAAATCTCAATCGTCCGATTGAGGTTATCACGAAAAATCTTGATGAAAGCCCCGAAGATGAGCTAATCAGCAATGAGTTTGGTTTTAAAGAAGGCGGCTTATCTATATGGAAAAAAGATACTAAAAATCAATACCAAAAGCAGGTCTTGAGTACGCAAACAGGAGCTACCAAGACAATAGTCATGGATTTTAATGGCGATAAAAGAAATGATATTTTGGCACTTTTTGCTCAAGGAGACGAGCAAATTATTTTATATTTGAATAAAGGAGGCTTGAAATTTGAAGCAAAACAACTTCTACGTTTTCCTTCGATTTATGGAACGAGTTCGTTTGATATTGCTGACATCAATAAAGACGGAAAATTTGATATTGTCTGTACAGCAGGCGATAATGCTGATTTCTCGACAATTCTAAAGCCTTATCACGGAGTTTATGTTTATACAAATACTGGTTCGGCTGGTTCACCGCAATTCAAACAAAGCTATTTTTTTCAACAAAATGGTGCGACGAAAGTAATCCCAAGAGATTTTGATAATGATGGAGATATAGATTTAGTCTCGATTGCTCTTTTCCCAGATAATGACCATCGTCCGCTTGAAGGTTTCATTTACTTTGAAAATACTGGCGATGATTTCAAACAAAAAACGCTCAATATCAATCACTTAGGTCGTTGGAGTGTAATTGATGCCGCCGATATTGACCACGATGGCGATATTGATATGGTACTGGGAAGCCACCCAGTAGCCAAGTTTCCCGCAGGTTTCGACCAAGCATGGAAACAAGGCAGTGGCTTAATTATTTTAAGGAATAAAACGAAGTAGAATTTAAAAATTTAGCCAAGATATACTACTTAATAATAGTCTACTCATGTTTCATACAGAACCATCGAGTTTACTAAAAATTGTATAACATTCAGATAATTTTTGTTTATAATTTAAGTGTGGAGACAAGTCATGATCTGACTCTACACAAATCATCGCTTTTCTGATTCCATCTGTCGTTTATTCTTTGCCATTCTTCTATTTTTATGCTTATCAGTGGTAAAAATGCCTTATATTTGGTATTGATTTTACGAAAACCTATAGATGAAAAAGCATTTACTAATTTGGGCATTTCTATGTCTATCCACCACCTTACTGTATCACGAAACCTACGCTCAAAAAAAAGGCTTCTTGCTTTCGGGTACAGTAAAAGATGCCGAAACCAACATTCCTCTCGAAAATGCAAATATTTTGTTTTCGGGGCTGACGTTTGGTACACAAACCGATTCTTCTGGCAAGTTTTCAATTTTTCTTCCTGCTACTTCTTATCAAATTGTGGTCAGAATGTTGGGTTATAAAATCAAAATCGAACGATTTACGCTCAACAAAAACACCGAATTTGATTTTTTACTCGAAAAAACAGCTAAAATTCTTGACGAAGTAGTGATTACCGCCGAAAAAGCCGATGCCAACGTCAACCGAACAATGATGGGTGTCGAGAAACTTTCGGGTAAAACCATGAAAAAACTCCCCACACTAATGGGTGAGGCCGATGTTATCAGAAGTATCATGCTCTTACCAGGCGTAACGACTGTTGGCGAAGGTGCTTCGGGCTTCAATGTTCGAGGCGGAAATGTTGACCAAAACTTAGTGCTTTTAGATGGTATTCCGCTTTTTAATACTTCTCATCTCTTCGGCTTTTTCACAGGCTTCAATGCCGATATGGTGCAAGATGTGAGCCTTTTCAAAGGTGGAATTCCATCAATGTACGGCGGCCGAGCTTCTTCTGTTTTAGATGTACGATTGAAAGAAGGGAATTTCGATAAATGGAGTGTTCAAGGTGGTATTGGACCAATTTCAAGCCGATTACTGCTCGAAGGTCCAATTTTCAAAGGTAAAACTTCAGTCATTGTTGGGGCAAGAGCCTCATTATCAGATTTTTATTTACGCTACTTCAATAATCCTTCGCTCAAAAATAGTAATGCAAATTTTTACGATGTAAATGCCAAAATTACGCATCGTTTTGGTAATAATCAGCGTATTTCATTGGCGGCTTACACGAGTGACGATGCTTTTAAATTCGCCCAAGATACTTCTTATTATTGGAATACTCAGAATGTTAGTTTAAAACACAACGCACTTATCGGCACAAAAATATCGCACAATTTTACGGCCTTTGTGAGTAAATACAAATATGGAAACAAGGGTTTTAAACCTCAATACGAATATAACTGGCAACCATCCATCACGCAGCAATCAATCCGTGAAGATTTAAGTTATGAGCTATCATACAAAAGCCATATTGACTTTGGTGGAGATTTTAGCATTTATCGAAATGATGCAGGAAGTCTATTACCTAATTCGGCCGAGTCAATCATTGACCCATTCCGAATGCCTGTACAGCACTCACGAGAAATGTCGGTTTATGCAGGTCATAGCCTAAATTTGAGCAAAAAAATAAGCCTTGATTATGGTCTGCGATACGCTTATTATCAGCTTGTTGGCCCCGATAATATTTATGCTTATCAACTCGGAAAACCACGAGAAATTGAAACAATTATCGATACGTTGACTTACAAAAGAGGCTCAGTTATTCAATCTTATGGTGGTTTCGAGCCACGTTTTTCATTCGCTTTTAAGGTGGATTCGAGTCTTTCGGTTAAGATTGGGTTTAATCGTATGCAGCAGTTTATGCACTTGCTTTCAAATACAATGGCCATTTCGCCAGCCGATATATGGAAAAACAGCAATGCCCAGTTACCACAACAAATTGCCGACCAATTTTCGATTGGGGTTTTTAAAAACTTTAATAATGCACAAAATAATACTTTCGAGACATCGGTTGAAGTTTATTATAAAAACCTCAAAAATGTTATCGACTACGTTGATGGTGCAGCACTTTACCTCAATCAGGCAGTCGAAACACAACTTTTAGTCGGAAAAGGCTACGCTTACGGTGCTGAGTTTTTTCTAAAAAAATCTCGTGGCAAAAAGCTAACAGGCTGGCTATCATATACTTATTCTCGTACTTTCCGACAAATTGAAGCCAACGAAAATCAGATTGGAGCGAATTTTGGATTGAAATTTCCTGCAAACTTCGATTCTCCGCATAACGTAAAATTTGTATTGAATAATCGTTGGACAAAACGACTTACTTTCAATGCCAACTTTACGTACAATACGGGTCGCCCAATTACTTACCCGAACGGTCGCTATAAAATCTATGCTTTCAGCGATGTTTATGATTATATGGTAAAAAATGGGCTAAATCCACGTGCTGGCCTTGACAGTAAGTCTTATGTTTTCAATGGTCAAATCTATGTATTTCTCGACAACACCACTATTCAAGAAATCTTAGATGGCTATGCTTCGCCAAGTTTTACGCTGCGAAATGCCGAGCGAATCCCTGACTATTTTAGACTTGATTTGGGGCTTACACTTGACCCCAAAGAAAATAGCAAGTCGAATAGCAGTTGGAATTTTTCGATTTATAATATCTTGAATCGTCAGAACGTCTATTCAATCTATTTTAAATCATCAACGGGGCTTCGTAATCTTGCCCGAACCTACAAACTTTCGGTTTTGGGTGCGGCCATTCCATCACTAACTTATAACTTTAAATTCTGATGAAAAAAATAACATTTTTCCTAATGTTCTGTTCGTTATTTTTTTCTTGCGAAACAGAAATAACCGACTTCAAAACTCAAAATTTGAGTACCGCCTACGTTGTTTATGGTGAAATGAGCAACCTTAATGGTCCATATAGCGTGCGTATTAATCGCACAAGTTCATACTCACCTTACGACATCACAGCTTTTCAAGGCGATGCAATCAAAGGTGCAGACGTAAGAATTGTTGATGATGCGGGAGTTATAACTCAACTTACCGAGACTCGAAGTGGGTTATACCAGACTTCGTCAATTTTCAAGGGAATTGTGGGTAAAAAGTACCAATTAAAGATAAAAACAAACGATGGCATCGAAATAGAATCAACTGCTGAAACATTGAAAGCCCCAACTCCGCTCAATGATTTTACCTATAAATTTATCAATGCCGAGCGAGTAGAAGATATGCGTTTCGATGTGACGGCTTCTATCAAAGACTCGAAAGAAACAGAAGATTATTATTTTATCAAACGTCAGGATTTTATTCAGTTTCTGACAACTTGCCCTGAGCCGCCTCCACCGCCCGCTCCAGTACCTATTTGCTACTCAAAATGTTGGCGAGCTCCGCTCAATACTCAGCCAATACTTATCAATGATTTCTTGGTAAATGGGAAAAACTTGCCCATTTCGTTGGGAAGTGTTGATGCGAAAGACTTTCCTGAATGGATAATTCAATTAGATGTTTTTTCGGTCTCGAAAGAAACCTATAACTATTGGAAACGCCAAGAAGACCAACGGGTAATTGGTGGTGGCTTATTCGATAAAATTCCTGCTCAAATTATTGGCAACTTGAAATGTACGAATCGTGCAAACCAAGAAGTTTTGGGGTTATTTCAAGTGGGTGGAGTTGTAAAACAACGCTTGTCAGTTGACCGATTGGGAGCATTGAATGCTGAAAATCTCCAAAAAGTACAGACCTACGCCAATTTTAATAATATTCGTTACAAAGATTTAAGCCTCTGGGACTGTAAAAATGCAGGTTTTGTCGATTATAATATTGGTTATACGATACCCAGTTTATTTTGATTTTATGAACACCAAACACACTCCGATTTTACGAAAATAAAGCGATCGCTTGCAAATCACTGCGTAAGTGCTGAAATTGCAGATAATTTCCTGTAAAAATC
Source organism: Emticicia sp. W12TSBA100-4 (assembly GCF_040253585.1). NCBI lineage: Bacteria > Pseudomonadati > Bacteroidota > Cytophagia > Cytophagales > Leadbetterellaceae > Emticicia > Emticicia sp. W12TSBA100-4. Next base: position 38,037 of record NZ_JBELAU010000012.1, on the reverse strand, counting down.
ACAAAAAATCGACTGCCTATTGCTGGCGGACTAAAATATGAGTGTAGTAAAAAAACTTGCGAGCGACACCGCCCTTTATGGTTTAAGTAGTATTGTTGGACGTTTTCTCAACTGGCTTTTGGTGGCGGTTCATACCCGTGTTTTCGACCAACCTAAACTCCTTGCTGATAATAACCAACTCTACGTTTGGGTAATTTTGTTAAATATTCTTTACACTTACGGCATGGAGACAGCGTTTTTCCGCTATGCCAAGAAAGAAAATCGCCAAGAATATTTCAATCTGATACTCTCTTACATCATTCTGACGAGTATAGTTTTTTCGCTTATTATTTTCTTTTTTGCTACACCTATCATCAACTGGATGGGTTTTCCTGGTAAAGAACGCCTCATCGTTTGGTTTGCAATCATCTTGGCGACTGATGCCATCGCAGCCATCGCTTTTGTAAAATTAAGAGCAGAAAACCGAGCAAAACGCTTTGTGTTTATTCGTATGACCAATATTTTTATCAATATTGGGCTAAATGCCTTTTATTTGATGTTTTGTAAATACATCCACGAAGGTCTTTTCCTTGAATCATGGAAGCCCTTTGCCAATTATTTTTACAATCCAGCCATCGGGCCAGATTATATCGTTTGGGCTAATTTTATTGCCAGTTTGATTACAATTTTGCTTTTGTGGCGAGAATTTATCGACTTTCGTTTTAGCTTCGATTTCCAAAAATTCAAGCCTGTGCTAATTTACGCTTACCCATTACTTATCATGGGTTTGGCAGGTGCAGTCAATCAAACCGCCGACCGCTTGATGTTTATCAAAATACTCCCCGAAGGATTTTATAAAGGTCTTACGAGTGACGATGCTTTTAGTATTTATGCCAATGTCTATAAACTTTCGATTTTCATGTTGCTCGTAGTGCAAGCGTATCGCTACGCAGCCGACCCATTCTTTTTCTCGAAAGCCGAAGATAAAAACTCTCCTTCGATGCTCGCTCTCGCCACCAAATGGTTTACAATTGCCTGTGTTCTGATTTGGGTGGGTGTAAGTATCAACATTGATTTAATTAGCTTGATTTTAGGCAAGAATTACCGTTCTGGTATAGTTGTAGTGCCAATTTTATTGCTGGCCAATCTGTTTATTGGGGTTTATCAGAATATTTCAATGTGGTTTAAACTGAGTGATAAAACCTATTTCGGCACCTATTTTACAATCATTGGAATGGTTATTACGGTGATTTTAAATATCGTTCTGATTCCAATTTGGGGATACGTGGGCTGTGCCGTTACGTTTGCTATTTCTTCGTTTATTATGATGATACTCTGCTATTATTACGGACAGAAACATTATCCTATTCCGTATGAAGTTAGCTCAGTTACTAAATACTTAATCGTTGCAGCAATATTTATTATTATTTCTTGGCAAATCAAAATCGAGAGCTTAGTGTTTTCGATTCCGTTTCATATATTATTGACAATTCTTTTTATACTTGGAATCGTAGTTTCAGAACGAACAAGTTTGGGCATTCGCTTAGGAGGTTCAAAGGCACAGAGGCACAAAGGTACAGAGTAAAAGACTTTTGTTTATTCAGCCTTATTCTTGTTAAAACTATATAATTCTATAAAAAACTTTGTGCCTTTGCCACTATGTGCCTTAGTGCCTCATAAAAAATGAATACCGAATTTTCTTTTATCATATTATCTTTCAACGAAGAACAGCACCTTCCCCGATTACTTGAGTCTATCAAAGAACTCAACGCCGAAACCTTCATTCTCGACTCTGGAAGTACAGACCGAACACTCGAAATTGCGGCCAGTTATGGGGCAATCGTCAAGTACAATAAGTTTGAAAATCACCCAAAACAATGGGATTTTGCTCTCAAAAATTTCCCAGTAAAAACTCCTTGGACAATTGGTCTCGATTCCGACCATATCGTTCTGCCTGAATTATTGGAGATGCTTAAAAACTTCAAGAATTCAGACACACCAGCTGATGTCAACGGAATTTTCTTTAACCGAAAAAATTATTTCAAAGGTCGCTGGCTCAAACACGGAGGCTATTTCCCAAAGTATTTGATGAAAATGTTTCGCACAGGCGTGGGTTTCTCAGACCTCAACGAAAACATGGATCATCGTTTTGTGGCTGAAGGTAAAAACATCGTTTGGGACAAAGGCTATTTGAAAGAAGAAAACCTCAAAGAAAACCGAATCGGTTTTTGGATTGAAAAACATAACCGATACAGCGACCAAGTTGCTCGTGAAGAAATTGAAAGAAAGAAGCAATTACGCAATCAAACGATTCAACCAAAATTCTTTGGGAATCCTGACCAACGAGTGGCATTTTTGAAAAAAATTTGGTGGGATATGCCACTTTTTGTGCGTCCATTTATCTATTTTTTCCACCGATATTTTATTCAACTCGGTATTCTTGATGGCAAAGAAGGTATGATTTTCCATTTCCTGCAAGCCCTTTGGTTTAGGTTTGTGGTCGATGTAAAGATTTTTGAATTGGAGAGCGAAGAAAAGTTGAAAAACGAAACAAGCAAATGAATAAATCAATAAGTATTTTGGGCTGTGGCTGGTTGGGTTTGCCACTCGGAAAACATTTTTCGGATAAAGGCTATACAGTAAAAGGAAGCACTACTAACGAAGAAAAACTACCTATTCTGACAGAAAATGGTATCGAAGCTTTTCGCATTCAACTTAATCCACAAGTTGTTGGCGAAAATGTGGATAACTTTTTAAATTCCGAAACGTTGTTGATAAACATTCCGCCACGTATTAGCCTTCAAAAAGTAGATGCCCACGTAGAGCAAATTTCTAATTTGATTACGTTCATCAAAACTTCATCCATCAAAAATATCATTTATATTAGTTCAACTTCTGTTTACCCCGAACTGAATAGAGAAGTATTTGAAGAAGATGTGATTACACCCGAGCAATCGGCCAGCCCGACGATGGTAAAAGCCGAAAAGTTGCTACTCGCTCTTTGGAAAGAATCTTCTGTTAATCTAACAATTCTACGCTGTGGTGGACTAATGGGCTATGAACGAATTCCCGCCAAATACTTTTCGGGTTGGAAAGGTCTCACAACGGGCGATATTCAAGTGAATTACGTCCATCGTGATGATGTAATTAAGGTTATTGAAACTATTATCGAAGATAAGATTTGGAACGAAACCTTTAATATTGTTTCGCCAATTCATCCTACAAGAAAAGAAATTTATGCCAAAAACTGCGAAGAATTAGGCTTTGAGATGCCCGAATTTGTAGCTCCTACCGAACCTCAGCCATTCAAAATCATTAGTTCAAAAAAATGGCTCGAATGCTCAAAATATGAGTTTATCTACGAAAATCCTTTAGATTATTACTATAAAAGAGCAAACTAAAATTAGTGAGAATGGCTATGACAAGCACGACGGTGAGAATTCCAGTTGATGTAATAAGCTAATGCCATCACTAAAGCACCCGTAACGTTGAAGAGGATTTCGTATGTACCTTTAGCCAAGAATAAACCCGTAAAATTAAAACAGAGAGCAACCACCAAAAGTCGAAGAGGCAATGGATTTTGGTGGTTACGGTAATCTTTAATCAATAAGAAAATTGCCAAAACTGCACTCGCACCAATCAAATACATTTCTGATTGTTCGCTCAAAAAACTCTCTCCTAAAAATGGTAAAGCGGTCATCAAAAAAGGCATCGCCAAACAATGAATCGTACAGAGTATTGAAAGCCACAAACCTACTTTGTTGAGTGTATGATAATGAGTGAATATTTTCCGCATAAAAAAACTCAAATTCTATAATTTATCGCAAGCAGAAACTTGCCTGCAATAGTGTTGCAAAGATAAGTATTAATGCAACGCTATTGCAAATATTTTGGTTCAAGTTTGAGTAAATATTATTAGTAGGATTCTTTTTCGTTCGGGAAATCGGACGATTTCACGTCTTTAGTGTAATTCATCACAGCTTCGGTCATAATCGAATGTAAATCTGCGTAACGGCGTAGGAAACGTGGAGAAAAGTCTTTATTGATGCCCAACATATCATGTACGACCAAAATTTGTCCATCACAGCCATTTCCTGCACCAATCCCAATAGTTGGAATTGCCACCGAATCGGTTACTTTTTTGGCAAGATTGGCTGGAATTTTCTCCAAAACCATTCCGAAACACCCAACTTCGTTGAGCATTTTAGCATTAGCCATGAGTTGTTCGGCTTCCTCTTCTTCTTTGGCACGCACGGCATAGGTACCAAATTTGTAGATAGATTGTGGTGTAAGTCCTAAGTGGCCCATCACTGGAATTCCAGCACTTAAAATACGTTCAATCGATTCTTTTATTTCGATTCCACCCTCCAATTTCACAGCGTGTCCACCCGATTCTTTCATGATTCTGATGGCCGAACGCAAAGCCTCTTCCGAATTACCTTGATACGAACCAAAAGGTAAATCAACCACGACTAAGGCTCTTTTTACACCCTTCACAACTGCTTGTGCGTGGTAAATCATATTATCGAGCGTAATCGGTAGCGTTGTTTCATGGCCAGCCATTACGTTGGAGGCCGAATCACCCACCAAAATCAGTTCAACGCCAGCCGCATCAACGATTTTTGCCATCGAATAATCATACGAAGTCAAACAGGCAATTTTCTCGCCTTTGCGTTTCATTTCTTGGAGCGTATGCGTGGTGATACGCTTAATTTCATTGTGTACAGACATAGATTTAATGTAGACGGGGTCGCCCGTGCGATGTAGAATTAAGAATGTAGAATAATTCAAAAATTAAAGAAAGTATCGCTTACGCAACTCCATATTCATTTTAAATTCTCAATTTTACATTTTCAATTCTCAATTAATAATTTATCTCGGAACAAGCCAACCTTCGGGGTTTAAATGCTGGCTATTATGCCAAATCTGAAAGTTTATTTCGGTTGCTCCGCCTGATTCGCCCGCAGTTCCGATGGTTTCTTTTGCTCCGACCTTCTGCCCTACCGACAAGAAAATTTGTCGTAAATTGGCATAAACCGTAAAATATTCGCCATGTTGAATCAAGACAACATTGCCAAGTCCTGGAATTTCAGTTACGTCTTTTACTTCGCCAGCATAAACTGAGCGAACAGTTGCGTTGGTAGAAGTTTGAATATCAATTCCGTTATTATTTATTAAAACACCATTCAAAACTGGGTGTTCTTTAATGCCAAATCTATCTGAAATAAAACCTCGCTGAACGGGCCACGGCAAACGTGCTTTTGAGGCCGCAAAAGACTTTCCGAGAGCGGTTTCTTCATCGTCTAAATCTTTCGTTACTTTCTTCGTAACAGGCTTTTTTACCTTATTTTTGGCCAACTTTGCTTCTCGGTCTTGCTTGAGTTCTCGTTCACGATTCTTACGAGCAATCTCTCGTGCCACCACAGCCGCAATAGAAGATTCGAGTTTACTGACCGATTTTTTTGTTGCTTCAATCTCTTTTCTCAAATCCTTCTCTTTTTTCGATAACTCACCTACCATTTCGGTTTGGCGGTTTTTGAGTTGTTCGAGATACTGAGCTTCGGTGAGTTTTGCCGAAATAATTCGCTTTTTATCTGATTTTTTACCTTCTAAATTGGCTTGTCGCTCACGCAATAAAGCCACCACTTTCATCATCTGTGCTACTTGCGACTTTCGGTTATCGGTATATTGCTGAAGGTATTTATACCTCATGATGAGGTCATTGAACGATGATGACGAAAATAAAAAGCTCAGTTGATTGATTTTTCCGCTAATTTTTGATGCTCCGTAAAGCATAGCAGCATATTCTCGTTGGAGGGTATCAAGTTTTTGTTCGAGTCCTTGTTTTGCCCCAATAATATCTTGCATTTCCATATCAATCAGCTCCATGTCTTGTTCCATGAGGCCAATCTGCTCTTCTTGCGACGAAATCTGTTCTTTGATTGCCTTGATTTTTCCGACAGTTACTTCTTTCTTTTCTTTGGTATTTTCTAAAGCACGTTTAGTTTCGGCAATTTTTTCGAGGTTTCTTCGCTTTTCGTTTTCAAGCTGAGCTCTACTTTTTTTTCGGTGTTGGGCAAAAGTATCAGTACCTGCAAATGTACTCATTACAAAAACACCAATAAAAAAATATATAAAGGTTCTAAGAGCCATTGCAATTAAGGAAGAAATTTATTTCGTCAGACTTTCGGTATAGACGACGCATTTATTTAGGCACATAAGATTTTGGAATACTAAACGCAAAACCTGGGCTTTGGTCGAGTGCCTCAATCTTATTATGCTGCAAATTTATTGAAGTTTGAAGAACCTTCCCATCTTTTTTGGCGTCAATCTTGGCTTTAATGTCTTGCGGGAATATCAAATCGGTGATAGTCAAGAAATTAGTATAATCAATCTCCATTTTGCTATCGCCAGTTTCATCACTGGCATTTACTTTCTGAAGTTTCAGATTGGCTTCGGCAATACTATTTTCGATTCTTACAAAACCTTCTTTTTGTTTTATCACAAAACTACCTTCTTGCTTCTCCACTACATCGGTTTCTCGTTTTTTAATTGGCATATTTCCAATCAGAATCGACTGAACGAGGTCATAATTCAGGTTAAAATTGAACTGTTTACTCAAACTTGCAAAATCGTATTTATAGTAAGTGCGGTGCAGACGGTCTAAGAAAATAACGGAGTCTTTAGTAATGATTCCTCGGCCACCTTCAAGCCCCACAACAATCGACAGCCAAATGATGCTATCTTTTTTGATATGAATATTTACAGGAAAACTCTGTTCTTCGCCACCTGCCGAGAAATTTACTTTTGATTTGATATTGAGATATTTAAAATCAATTTCGGCGGGTTTTACATCAACTTTAGCAACAGCAGGAGTCTCCACTTTAGGCGTTTCAGCTTTTGTTCTTTCATCAGTAACTAAAATCGGCTTTTCAGCTTTCATCGGCTGAGAATCCAGCGTATCAACGGCAACAATCTCTTTTTTGTGCATCTTGTGTCGCTTGCACGATGAAGCCGAAAGAATCACAAAAAAACTAAGTATTAGAAAAGAATATTTTGACATTTTATGGTTAGTTTATTTCTCCACCTAAATTCTGTGGATAATCGACAATGGACTATTGACTTACTCAATCAAAGCCCCAGATTGAATCTTTTTATCAATATTTGTACTATTTTCGCCCATTGAGCGAGCTTTTTTCCATTGTTCAATGGCTTTATCTTTTTCGCCAAGCTGAAACAAAACATCGCCATAATGCTCAACGATTGTGCCACTTACGCCTTTTTCTTGCTTCAAGGCACGCTCCAAAAACTCACGTGCTTTTTGGTACTCTTTCATGGTATAAAGCACCCAAGCGTGTGTGTCGAGGTAGGTGGCGTTATCACCAAATTTATCAGTTAAGCGAGTTGATAATTGCACTGCTCGGCTGAGTTTATCTTTACGCATCGACAAATAATAACTATAATTATTCAGTACGTGTTCGTAGTCTGGGTCGGTTTTCAAAACTGCTTCGTATGCTTCGTCCGACTTGGCGTATTTCTTCAACTCATTATAAGTATCGCCCAAAAGTGCGTTTACGTGCTTGCCCAATTCGGCATTGTCAACCGATAGATTTCTTGCTTCTTCGAGCGAAGAAACGGCTTTTTGATAATCTTTTTTGGCAAAATTGGCAAAACCATTGTGATACCAAAAGAAAGATTGATTCGGAAAATATTCGATAGCTTCTTCCGAATGTTTCGCCAAACTATCAATATGGTTTAATTTGGCATCCAACTCAACGATTGCCAACCAAACTTCAAAAACCGATTTATCAAACTGCGTTGACTTCACGTAATTATCACGAGCGGTCGCCATTTCGCCTTTTTTCATCAACAAATCGCCCAAAACTACATAGCCTTTTGCTTCATTTGGCGACTGTTTGATTAATTCTTGTGTCAGCGTCAGAAGGTTATCGAGTGTTTTATCGCTGTTGTCTTCTTTCATCATGAGCATATAGCTGCTCAAAATCTTGAACTTAACCTCAACAGGAAGATTTTTGTTGGCAAAAGCAGATTGAAGTTCTTCATTACATTTTTCAAGCTCATTTTGTTTGCGATAAATCTCGGCCAATAAAACGTGGGCTTCGGCAAAATCTGGATTTTTCTTCAACGAGTTTTTCAACATCGTGATGGCTTGGTCGTAGCGTTCGTTTGAGATGAGAATCTGAGCTTGTTGCACCACATATTCGGGAGCAGTTGGCTCAGACGCAATCAGGCGGTCGCCTTCTTCGATGGCCTTTTCGAGTTTATTTTGTTTCAGATAAATCAACTGCTTTTGGCGAGTAATTTCTTCGCTTACACCAATCGTACGCTCAATTTTATTGTAAATCTCAACGGCATCCGAAAACTTTTCCTGCAAAATATAAACATTCGATAAATCGAGATAATTGTCAACATCTTGCGGAAATTTATCGGCCAGCTTCTCATACATTTCGGCTGCATCTTTGTAACGCTTCTGCTTGGTGTAGATTTCGCCCAAAAATTTTCTATAAAACTTATTGGTATCATCGAGTTTGAGGGCTTTTTCGCTATAAACTGTCGCATTGGCAAGGTCGCTGTTGGCGTAGTATGCCTTCGCAACCATATAGTTTACGCCCGCACTCGTCGGATTACCTTCGGCAGCTTTTTTGAACAATGGAATAGCTTTATCGTAGGTTTCGGCAATGTAATACTTCATGCCTTCTACGAAATACGCTTCTGATTTTAAATCTTTCTCCGAAATGCCTTCGCTCTCAGTTTTTTTATTTTTCTGAGCTTCCGAAAGCATCGGCAAAGCAACCAAAGCTAAATATATGATTTGTTTGAATCTCATTGTTAAATTTTATAGTAGCTTTTCAACGCTAAAAAACACTAAATATTGCAAGTGTCAATGACGCAAGATTCTTGCCAAAGAACAGTCAAAGTTCTTAATTTTTCTTGATAAAACAGCTATATTCGCCCCATTCTTTTGATATTAAGAGCGAAACTTCTGCTCCCTCCCTATCGGGGAGGGCTGGGGAGGGGCTTGTTTTGGCAAGATAATTGAAATATTTTTGTGTAACCTAATATAACCCATTGAAATGGCAAAGCAAAAACCACAAGCAAAACCCATTGCTAAGAAAGAAAGCACGCAGTCAGTGGCCGTAGAGCAATCGGCCAATAATCAATCAATTAGCACATCACTCGAACAAAACCTTGTTCGCTGGACTCCAGCCATCTTTGCGGCACTTATTTTTGTGAGTTATTCTCCAGTATGGCAAAATACCTTCGTTTGGGACGATAAACCGTATATCATTCTCAACGAATACGTAAAAAACTTCGACCTTAAAGGGCTTTTAACCGAATACCACGTGGGTAACTACCACCCACTCACGATGCTCTCGCTTGCCATCGAGTACGCACTCGTGAAAGAACAAACGTGGCTTTATCACCTCGATAATCTTATTTTGCATACACTCAATAGTTGGTTGGTTTTCAAGCTCATTCAGAAACTCAACGGTAGCTTTTGGGTAGCGTTTTTTACGGGTGCTTTGTTTGCCATTCACCCACTTCATGTTGAGTCGGTAGCGTGGGCAGCCGAGCGTAAAGACGTACTTTATACGATATTTTTATTGCTTTCTCTCTGGTATTACATCAAGTTCGATGAAACCCAAGATAAAAAATGGTACGCAGTTTCTATCCTACTATTTTTGGCCTCGTGTTTGTCGAAAGGTATGGCGGTAGTTTTACCAGCTTTATTGATTATTACTGATTATTGTTTCTTGAAAAAACCAATCAATGCGAAGCTTTTCATCAATAAAGTCCCTTATTTTGTTCTGACGTTCTTTTTTGCTTACATGGCCACTCACGCCCAAAAAGATGCAGGTGCTGATGCAACTTCGGTGATTTCGAATGCTTATACATTGGGCGAACGTATCTTGATGTCGTGCTATGCCTTTTGCTTTTATTGGGTAAAAACCCTCGTTCCATTCAAACTTTATGCTTTTTATCCGTACCCAGGAAAACCAAACGGAAGCCTTCCAGCAATCTATTCGGGGGCTTTTCTTGGTGTGATTCTGTTGGTGGGAACCATCTTATGGTTTGGCAGAAAAGACAAACGTATCTGGTGGGCAGGTGCGTTTTTCTTGATTGCCGTTTCTACGGTTTTGCAGTTTCCATTTCCTGTGGGTAGTGCCATCGTAGCCGACCGTTATTACTACCTTTCATCCATCGGACCATTGTTTTTGTTAGGACTTGCTTTCAATCGTTTCTACCAAAAAAGCAAGGCAGCTTTACCAGTTTTTGCGATAGTTGCTTTAGGTTTGTGTGCCTTGAGTTTCAAACAAACAGGTACTTGGAAGAATGGTTTGACACTCTTTACTCCTGCCGATAAGGCGTTCCCAGACGATGCCATGATTTTGAGTAATTTGGGCTGGTATTACTTAGAAAACAAAGAGTTTCCAACCTCGAAAGGCTATTTGATGCGTGCCGATGATGGTGGTTTTAAGAATGGTGATGTTTGCCGCACGATTGGCTCAATGTTTTTAGATGAAGGCGATAGCAAAACTGCCCTTAAATATTTTGAAAAAGCAACGCAGTATTTACCAAAAACTAACCGCACAAACTGGTTACTGGGAACTGCTCATTATCGTTTAGGAAATATGGCAGAAGCCGAAAAATACTATCGTGAAGCCGTGGCCAACGAACCCAAAAATGCTGAATATCTGAATGTTTGGGGCTTATCGCTCACGGGTTTAAATAGATTTGATGAATCTCGTAAAGTTTTTGATGATGCCATTAAGCTAAATCCGCAGCTTTGGGACGCTTACCTTAATCATTCTTACACATACAGACTCGAAAAGAAATTTGACCAAGAAATAAAGGAATTAGACGCTTTATTGACCAAAAATCCCGATTATTTGACGGCTTACCGCAATATTGGTGTTACGTACGTTGACTTAAAGCAAGATGATAAAGCAGTTAGTTACTGGAAAAAAGGAGCAGAAAGAGACAAAACTGGCGAATACGAATATAATATCGGAATAAACTACGTTTCTCGTGGAGATATAAAAACCGCTACCGAATGGTACATAAAATCAGCCAAAGAAGGCAACGCCAATGCGAAAGGAATTTTGGAGAAGAATGGGGTGAAGTATTGAAATTAAGAATGAGGAATTAGGAATTAAGAATGATTTGTAACAAAAATTACCACATTCTCAATTCCTAATTCTTAATTGAATTAAATGTACTGATTGATAATCATCTCAAATAATTCTTGCTTGCCGCTGATTTGTTGAGGCTCGCCAGTTGCCAATGCAATGCGGTGCAAGTCAGCTAAACCTAATTTCCCAGCTTCAAAAGCAGCACCGTCTCCGCTATCAAATGAAGCGTAGCGATTAGCACGAAGTTTTTTGTACTCAGATTTTTCAAGAATATCATTTGCAATCAACAATGCACGAGCAAACGCATCCATTCCTGAGATATGTGCAATGAAAATATCTTCTAAATCAGTTGAATTTCTACGAGTTTTAGCATCAAAGTTGATACCACCTGTTGAGAAACCACCTGCTTCAACGATAATCAACATTGATTCTGTTAATTCATATAAATCAATTGGGAATTGGTCTGTATCCCAACCATTTTGGTAGTCACCACGGTTAGCATCGATACTTCCCAACATACCTGCATCAACCGCCATTTGAAGCTCATGAGCAAAAGTATGACCAGCCAAAGTAGCGTGGTTTACCTCTAAATTCAATTGAAAATCTTTATCTAAACCATACTGACGCAAGAAACCAATTACAGTCTGAGCATCATAATCGTATTGGTGTTTCGACGGCTCGCAAGGTTTTGGCTCGATGTAGAATTTACCCGTAAATCCTTGTGAACGTGCATAGTCACGTGAGATTGTAAGGAACTGACCTAAGTGGTCGATTTCTTTCTTAGTATTGGTGTTCAATAATGACATATAGCCTTCACGACCTCCCCAGAACACATAACCCTCACCACCCAAAGCGATAGTAGCATCAATAGCATTTTTCACTTGAAAACCTCCGTGAGCAACAACCGAGAAATCAGGGTTTGTTGAAGCACCATTCATATAACGCTTGTGCGAAAACAAATTGGCGGTTCCCCAAAGCAATTTCATGCCACTTTCTGCTTGCTTTTGTTTTGCTAAAGCAACGATTTCTTCTAAATTTTTCTGAAATTCAGCTTGAGAATTACCTTCTGGAGCAATATCAGTATCATGGAAACAGTAGTAAGGCGTTCCAAGTTTTGTCATAAACTCAAATGCGGCATCGAGTTTTTGTTTCGCTGCATCCATTGGGCTTGAAGCTACATCCCAAGGGAAAACTTTTGTTCCTGGACCAAATGGGTCACCACCGTTGCCACAGAATGTATGCCAGTAAGCAGTTGCAAAACGTAAGTGCTCGGCCATTGTTTTGCCAGCTACTACACGGTTTGCATCATAATATTTAAATGCTAAATAGTTATTTGATTCTCTTCCTTCGTAAGCGATTGCTTCTTTGATAAACGGAAAATACTCTTTTTGGCCAAGAGTTACTTTAAGATTTGACATGATGGTAGTATTTTTATTGGTTTTGTTCGGAAATATGATGCGAAGTAAATTATTAAGTGTCAAAATTACAATTAATTTTTAATAATTATTTTTAGCACGATTATAAAGATTACAAGATGAACAGGGTTATTGAGAGTTGGTTTTGCGAATAAAATGCGTCAACTAAAGATTCTGAATGGATTTTTTCTTTAAATTTGGATATAAATATTAATGCTATGGTCAAAGATAAAGAAATTATCACCCTGCCACGTACATTAGAAGAATTTCAAACTTGGGAGCCAAATGATGGCTTCAAATATGAATGGAATGATGGTGAATTGATTAAATTTACGGGAATGAATAAGCTACAAGTTAAAATTTATGACATCCTTCTTGATTTATTTATTGATAAAGGGTACAAAAAAAGAGGGACATTTGTTGCTGAATACGACGTGCAACTTACAGGAATCCAAATGAGAAGACCTGATGTTGCCTATTTGACAAAAGAACAAATTGAAACTGCCAATAAAGGTACAGATGTAATTCCTGAATTTGTTATCGAAATTATTTCTGGAAACGATAATATAAATAAAGTTGAAGAAAAAATTGGGGAGTACTATAAAGCAGGAATAAAAGTCGTTTGGTTGATTTTTCCAGAGAATAAATCAGTTCATGTTTATACTTCTCGCCGTGATGTAAAGATTTGTATTGAAAATGATATTTGCTCGGCAGCACCTATTTTGCCTGAGTTTGAGATTGGGGTGGATGTATTATTGGGGTGAAAAGCTGCTTGCAGAGTATTGCTGATGTAATTGATTTGAGTCATCTTAAATAGTATTTCAAAAATGATAAGTAGAGGTATCATAACCGATTTATAGAAAGAATATTAAAATTTATGATATTTTGAATACACTATTAATCAAAAAAGAATATTGGGAAACTGGTACTTATATTTCTGAACCTGATGTTTTCTATTTGACAAAAAACAAATTGAGGCTGCTGATAAAAGCAAAGATAATATTACTTTGCTATTGAAATTATCTTTGGAAATCAGTATTAATCACTTTCGGGAAAAAATAGCCTTCAAGTAAAACTTTATAATTATATTTTCTTGTAGTTTTGTAGCAAGAAACCTGACCCCAATATGCACAGAAAACTACTCTTTATTCTTGCCTTTGTATTTATTGCTGAAGTATCACAGGCACAAGCCTTTACATATTATCCATTTAATTCTGTATTTTCGATTGCCACAAATCCCAGTAAAGCTGTTTGGGCTGATTTCAGATTTCAGATGAATTCTTACTTTTCATCACTAAGCACTGAGGTTTCGCCGATGTTTAATTTGAATAAATCAGAACGAGCAAAATTCTACATTGGTGCTGGCGTGAAAGCTAATTTTCTGAATGCTTTAAACCCTGATGCGTCAAAGCAATCGCCATTAGAAGGTTATTGTTTGAATGCAGGGGTCAGAACTTCACCAGTTCAAAAATTACCAAGATTACAGGTCGTTTTTGAACTTTCGCCTTATGCCAACAAAGACTTTGATTTAGGTGTTTTTCGAGCAAATTTAGGTTTGGGCTACGTTTTAGGCAAGAAAAAGCAATAAACTATATTTTACGTTCGTTTGTAGGTTTATGTGAACCAACAACAGTAAACTATAAATGAAAACTTTTGCTACCTTAACGATTACCTTATTGAGTTTTTGTGCATTTTCTCAGCAAAAACTACCATTTATTCCACGCCCAGCTATCTCGTTTTTCTTCAATGAAAAACTCGCAGACAACAAAAAAACGATTTCAAAGTCCGACACGCTTCTCGAAGTGAAAGCTATTTTGCAAGGTGAACAAAAACAAAAAATGCCCAATCTGACCTTTGTGATTAGTGAAGTTGAAGTTGCTCTTATAAGAAATAATAAAAAAATAGCAGGTCTGGTGCTTGCAGAAGGGAAAGGAAGCCTTGCACCACTCGCCTTACTGATTTCGGCAGGAGATAGGTGCCAGCTAACTGTAAAAGGAATAAAATTTCTACATGAGGGTACTTATTCCGATGTAGGCACAGGCGATGTTATTAAAAATTATGTTTTTGAATAAAAATAAGAATAACGTCGGCAGCGTTCGAAACGCTGCCGACGTTTGTGTTTTTTATAGTTTCTTTTCTTTCTCCAATTTTTCTGCTTTACTAAATTGTTTAATGGCCGTCGTAACGATTGGGTCTTGGCTATAAACAATTTGATAAAACTCATTATTTAAACCATTTTTTATGTTTCGTTGCCAAATATGTCGGGCAATATTTGCTTTGATTTGTAGTTTGATAAACTCTTTCGAGCGACCAAACTCAGCAGCATTAAACTTAATTTCAGAATTATTGGCAAGTTTTTTTACTTCTTCGAGCATTGCATCGCTTATCACAAAACTATTTAAAAAAGCACTAAAAGGTTGTTTTTCAAGCGTTTTACGATTTACGTTTGAATAGTTGAGAGCATATTCACGCAAGATATTTTTACCGTAAAGTTCGAGTAAGTATTTGGTAATGTGGCTTGTATCTCTTGGCACAAAAATATCGGGCGTAACGCCACCACCGCCATAAACCGTACGGCCACCTTTGGTTTTGAAACGCATTTTGGGATTATTCTTGATGCTATCAGCAATGAAAAACTCACCCGATTTCCCACGTTCGTCGAGTTCGTGTTCATAGTTTTCTAAATGCCCTTTTTCGTAAGGTTTCTGAATACTTCGTCCACTCGGAATATAATAACGAGAAATTGTTAGGCGTAGCTCTGAGCCATCAGATAGCTGAATTGGCTGCTGAACTAATCCTTTTCCGAAGGTTCGACGACCAACAATCAAGGCACGGTCGTAGTCTTGCAAAGCACCAGAAAGAATCTCCGATGCCGAAGCACTTCCTTCATCAACCATCACTACAATTGCCCCTTTTTCAAACATTCCGTCGTTTCCTGCGTAGGTTTTTCGGTTATTTCGTGAATCTTTACCATCAGTATATACAATCACGTCTTTTCCGCCTACGAGTTCATCAACGATATCGGTTGCTCTGTCCATGTAGCCGCCAGGGTTTCCTCTTAAATCAAGCAATAATTGTTTCATACCTTGTTTTTTGAGGTCGGTCATGTGTTGTTTAAACTCGTCGTAAGTAGTTTCGGTAAAACGATTAATTTTTATGTAAGCTGTTTTTTTATCTTCCATCAGATAGGCCGCATCAATCGAATATTGAGCGATTTTATCTCTCACAACCGTAAACTTTAATAAATCTTTAAATCCTCGGCGTTTTACTTCCAGTTTTACTTCAGTGCCTCGTTTTCCACGCAGACTTGCAAAAATATTCGTGCTGTTGGCTTCTTTTCCTGTCAGTTTATTATTGTTTGCTTTCAGGATGGCGTCGCCACTTTGAATTCCAACTGTTTCAGAAGGTCCGCCCGCCAAAGGTGTAACTACGTAGAGTGTGTCATTAAATACATTAAACTCAATACCGATACCATCGAAGCCACTTTCGAGTTGCGAGCGAGCAATATCGGCTTCTTGCGGCGGAAAATAATAGGTATGTGGGTCGAGTTTTTCGAGCATTTTTGTAATCGAATAATCGACCAACGAATCGGTATTTACGCTATCGACGTAGCTACGATTAATGTACGTCAGAATCTCCTTAAATTTATTAGAACTCCGAGAAATATCACCTCCAACTCGACGTCCGCCAAAAAAAGTTGCCCCAATCAATATTCCAATTACAAGTGTAGTTGCTACCACAATCGGTGTGCGAATCGTTGTTTGATTATTTTGAATTTTATTTTCTTCCACTTTTTATTTTAGTTTAAAGATTGTTTTCTTTGTTTCATATCGTTTCATGTTATTTTGGAAGTCAATACCTTTGAAAAAGGAATATCCCAACAATTTTCAACAATTTGTAACAAATTTAAACAAACACTTAAAAATTAGTTCGTACTTTTAGAAACAGATTCTTGTGATAATAAATTACATTAAATAGCATAAATTTCTATTCTCAACCCCAATTTACTAAAGAAATGTCTGAAAATCAATCTCGACGCTCGTTTCTACAAAACCTCGGTGTCGGACTTGGCACAACGGCGGCCGCTTTTGCCGTACCATCTGTAATGGCTGTGCCAGAAGTTGCCCCTCCAAAAGATGATAAAAAACTCGGTGTTGCCCTCGTTGGTTTGGGTAGTTACGCCAAAAATCAGTTGGCTGTTGCCTTAGAAAATGCCAAAAATTGTTACTTAGCGGCTATCGTAACTGGTTCACCTGCAAAAGCCGAAGAATGGACTAAGAAATACAATTTGCCCAAAGAAAGTGTTTACAACTATCAAAATTTTGATGAAATAGCCAAAAATAAGGCCGTTGATATTATTTACGTGGTTTTACCAAATTCGATGCACCCCGAATTTGTGATTCGTGCGGCAAAAGCTGGCAAGCATGTGATGTGCGAAAAACCAATGGCTAATTCGGTAGCCGAATGCGATGCTATGATAAAAGCCTGCAAAGATGCTGGTGTACAATTGGGTGTAGGTTATCGACTTCATTTTGAGCCATTTACGCAAGAAGTGATGCGAATCGGTCAGAAAAAAGAGAAAGGTAATGTGCGATTCATGCAAACAAATTTCGGCTTTACCATCGGCGACCCAACGCAGTGGCGTTTGAAAAAAGCAATGGCAGGTGGTGGGCCATTGATGGATGTGGGCATTTATTGCGTACAAGCTTCTCGCTACGTAACGGGCGAAGAACCACTTTGGGTAACGGCTCAGTTTGGGCCAATTACTGATAAGGAACGTTTCAAAGATGTAGAGGAAAGTGTTTCGTGGCAAATGGAGTTTCCAGGCGGAGCAATGGTGAATGGTTTTACTTCATATAAATCAAATATTGAGCAACTTTATGTATCGGCCGATAAAGGTTGGCTTCAGTTAGGCCCTGCGTATAGTTATGGACCAATCAAAGGCCGAAGTAATGAAGGAGAAATGAAATTGCCTGTAGTGCATCATCAGACAGTAATGATGGAAGCAATTTGTAAAGAAATGATTGAAACAGGAAAATTCCCGAAACACATCGATGGCGATGAAGGCAAAAGAGATATGAAAATCTTGATGGCCATCTACGAAGCCGCTCAAACTGGAAAACGAATTAGTTTGGTGTAAATTTTGAGATACGAGATGTGAGATAGGGGATTCGAGATTTTAAACACAGGTTTTGGGGAAGATAAAATTTACTTTAATTTTTTCTCGAATCTCCTATCCCTAATCTCATATCTACAAATAAACCATTTTCCAAGTTTTATCGTTATACGTATTCAAACAAAATCTATCAAACACAAATGAAAAAAATCGTTTTACTATTCTCTCTTTTTGTATCAATGGGAGCAATGGCACAAGGCATCAAAACGCCAGCTCCGAGTCCAACCCAAACTATCAAGCAAGACTTTGCACTTTCATCAATCGAAGTAAATTATTCTCGTCCGTTGGCTAAAGGTCGTAAGATTTTTGGTGATTTAGTGCCTTTTGGTGCTATGTGGAGAACGGGTGCTAATGGTGCAACCAAAGTAACTTTCGGAGAAGATGTGAAAGTTGGAGGTGTAGCAGTAAAAGCAGGTTCGTATGCACTTTATTCTATTCCAAATGCTGGTGAGTGGGAAATTATCTTGAACAAAGGCGTAAACAATGGTGGCTTGAATGGTTACAAAGTAGAAGAAGACGTAGCTCGTTTCAAAGTAAAATCAATGAATTTACCAATGAATATCGAATCGTTCACGATTATTATTGGTGATGTAATGGCTGCATCGGCAAATATCCAAATCATGTGGGAAAACACAGTTGTTAGTATTCCAGTAGAAGCTGACATTGATAGCAAAATCATGAAATCAATTGATGCAGCTATGAATGTTGATAGCCGTCCGTATTTTGCAGCAGCCAGCTATTATTTTGATAATGGTAAAGATATGGCAAAAGCATTGGAGTGGGTAAACAAAGCAATTGATGCTCAACCAAGTGCTTATTGGATGGTGCACTTAAAAGCAAAAATCCAAGCTAAAATGGGTGATAAAGTTGCTGCAAAAGCAACAGCCACGAAAGGAATTGAGTTAGCAAAAGCTGGTGGAAACCCGGATTATGTAGCTTTAAATGAAAAATTGATTGCTACGTTGAAGTAAGGGTTGTTTCACAACCTAATAAATACTAAACGCCTCCAGTTTAATCAAAACTGGAGGCGTTTAGGTATCTTACTTACAAGCTTATTCTTTATAATATCCATTCACAATAAATGACTCATTGGGTTTTAAATTATACATAAACCCTCGCCTTAAAATAATGACAACTGCACAAGTTGCACGACCATAACTGGCAGGTATCACATCATCAAAGACTAATACTTTTTCAACACTTGAAGGACTAATATCAAAATCCAAATTATCAATATCATCTTGTGTAAGTTCTTGTGAATCAACAAAAACTTTGAGACCTGGCCCATGCCTACGTTTACGTACAGGAATAATGCTAAATAGTAAACCTGACATTGTTGATGCATTTGTTACTCTATTTTCATCTAAAACAAAATTTGGCCTTATTCCATTTATCGTATTTGGGTCAATTTTCTTAGCCTTTACTACAACTTCTTCGAGCATTATATTTTCTCGTTCTTTTCTGATTTTCTCTAAAGTCAACATGTTTTTTTTCTTTTCCAATTCAGCTAACTCGTAAGAATTATCAACCAATTTCCAGTTAATAGGTAGTTTTTGGCTATAAATAGGAGGTATCGATAGTGTAGAATCTAACGTTATTGTATTATTTGGAGCAACAAACGTCACCCTCTTTTTGCCATAAAAATCAAGATTTTCAAAAACAAATTTATCTCTACTTGTTATAAAGAAAGGAGTAGTTTTTTGTTTAGTTGTATCATCTTTCGGTGCGGTCAAAACCATTGAAAGTGAAATTTCTTTTTTCTGTTCTTTGCCATTCAGACGATTTATTCGTCCAGAAATAGAAAGACCTTTTTCAATTACAAACGGAAAAGCGGTATTAATTCTTAATGAATGTGAAGGGGCTTTAGTCAATAAAACTTTGTCTCTTCTTAAAATATCGGCCGATGTCTTACTTGATGCAATTTCAATAGTACGTTCGCCCAGTTCACGCCCATTTTTATCAACTAAAAAACATTGAATCAGTCCATCCAAATCATTTTTAGGAATAATAATTAGTAGTGATGGTTTATTATTCAGATAATATTTCCAATAAATCAATTGCCCATCTTTCATTAAAACCAAACCAACAGAATCGGTTTTAACATTATTGTTTTGTATAAAAACCCGAATTTTCTCTTTATTACTCAAATTATCAATCATCAAAACTGTGCCTTCAGTTTGTGCATTTTGGAGTAAAAAGGACTTGTTATTGACGACAATTCGGTATTTTTCGTCAATTTTTGGTACCAAGTCAAAAACTGCAAGCCCTAAAGTGTCTGTTTGCGAATTAGCCAATGTATCATTTTTATTGCTTATTAATAAAAACGGCACACTCATTTTTAAACCAAAATTATCTTTGGCTTCAATCGCAATTTTAGATTTTAGTCCATTAACCAAATATCCTCCTTCAACATGAATTGTCAAAGTATCGAAGTACGTTTGTTTATTGACCTTAGATATTTCCTCTTTAAAATTTTGAGAAAAAATAGTAAAGTTTTGTTTGAAAAAACCTTTCTCCGAAAAATTTCTCATCCAATTTGTATAAGCTCTTATTTGATAATGACCAGTTGCTAAATCAGATGGAAGCACGAAAGAAAGCGAAGCATGAGCATTATCCAGTTTTAAAGTGAATCGTTTTAGTAGTTTTCCATTGGTCAAATCAATAAAATCAACATATAACGGAATACTTATTTGTGTTTCACTTTTAGTATCTGCTTCCTTAACTATTGCAACAATACTAATTTTTTCGCCAGCTAAATAATAACTTTTAAGTCCATTAACGGTCACAACTTCATTCGGATTTTCAACTAATTTTTCAAGGAAGAGGGGCATTTGGGCAAAGACTTTCAACGAACACACAAAAAGTAGAAAAATCAAATTAATTCTCATAAGGTTGCAGTTTAAATAGATAATATTGTGTTTTTTTGAGAAAATCATTCTAAAGAGAAAATGCAATTAAGGATTGAAAGGTTGTATTATAAAAGTTGTTTTTTGAATTAGTTAAGAAATACACCTAAGTACTTACTTTGAGAAAACTGAAAGGAGGTCCTTTACATCCAGAACGAGCGTTTTTTAACGTTTTTTTTCTTAAAAAAACAAAATCCGTCAAATAAAAATTATCCAAAAAAAATTGATTTGGCAAATAATTTATCCTAATTTTGTCTAATATTTAGAAAAAGCAACTAAATAAAGAATTTTAAAAGGATAATTTAACTTATATCAATAATGTCAGCAGCAAAAAAAACTTATCTCCCTTACAAGGTAAAAGACATCACTCTTGCCGATTGGGGTCGCAAAGAAATTAAATTAGCAGAAGCCGAAATGCCAGGTTTAATGGCAATCCGTGCTGAATATGGCCCGTCGAAACCATTGGCAGGTGCAAGAGTAGCAGGATGTTTACACATGACAATCCAAACGGCTGTTCTTATCGAAACCCTTGTGGAGTTAGGTGCTGAAGTAACTTGGTCTTCTTGTAATATCTTCTCAACTCAAGACCACGCTGCTGCTGCTATTGCTGCTGCTGGTATTCAGGTGTATGCTTGGAAAGGTCAAACAGCCGAAGAATTCGACTGGTGTATTGAGCAAACTTTGTTTTTCGGTGAAGAACAAAAACCATTGAACATGATTTTGGATGATGGTGGAGACCTTACAAACATGGTATTTGATGTATATCCAGAGCTTATCGCTGGTATCAAAGGTTTATCAGAAGAAACTACTACGGGTGTTCACCGTTTGTATGAGCGTATGAAAAATGGCACATTATTCTTGCCAGCTATTAACGTAAATGACTCAGTAACAAAATCGAAATTCGATAATAAATACGGTTGTAAAGAATCATTAGTTGATGCGATTCGTCGTGCAACTGACGTAATGATGGCAGGTAAAGTTGCTGCTGTTGCAGGTTATGGTGATGTAGGTAAAGGTTCGGCAGAATCACTTCGTGGTGCTGGTTGCCGTGTATTGGTTACTGAAATCGACCCAATCTGTGCTTTACAAGCGGCAATGGATGGCTACGAAGTAGTTCCGATGGACGAAGCAGTAACTCGTGCGAATATCTTCGTAACGGCTACTGGTAACGTAAACATCATCCGTGACCGTCACTTCAAGGCAATGCGTGATAAGGCTATCGTTTGTAACATCGGTCACTTCGATAACGAAATCGACATGGCTTGGTTGAACCAAAACTATGGTCACACAAAATCGACTATCAAACCACAAGTTGATATGTATGAAGTGGATGGCAAAGAAATCATTATCTTAGCAGAAGGACGTTTAGTAAACTTAGGTTGTGCAATGGGACACCCATCATTCGTGATGTCATGCTCATTCTCTAACCAAACGTTGGCACAAATCGAATTATGGAACAACCCAGAGAAATACGAGAAAAAAGTTTACGTTCTTCCTAAGCAATTAGATGAGAAAGTAGCTGCTTTTCACTTGGCTCACGTGGGTGCTAAATTAGATACTTTAGATGCAGAACAAGCTGCTTACATCGGTGTAACACCAGAAGGTCCATTCAAATCTGAAATGTATCGTTATTAATTAGTCGATAATCCATGGACGAAAGTCGATAGTATTTTATATCAAAACGCTCATTTATTGAAAAATAGATGGGCGTTTTGTTTTTCTTATCGTAGGAGTGTCCAACTTGGACGTTCTTGGAGTAAAATAAGATAAATTCAGGAAAACGTCTATCTTTTTATGCTTTAAGTCTCCAAAGTGCTTACAAATGCTTTTTAATCACTAATTTCACTTCGTTAAATCATCCCTTCATCAAATTCACTAAATTACTAACCATGAACAAGAAAATTGTCATTTTATTGGCAGCGTTTGCAATGTGTTTTGGGTCTTTCGCTCAAGATGCTGTAAGCTACCAACTCCCACCTAAAGAAGTTGCTGATTTGCTTTTGGCAAAACCCACACCCGATGTAAGCATCGACAGTCAAGGCGAATGGATGCTCCAAAGCGAACGTAATTCTTATCCGACCGTTGAGGAATTAGGTCAGCCTGAAATCCGCATTGCAGGTTTGAGGTTAAACCCCAATAATTTCTCGCCAAGCCGACAAACTTTTATCAATAATTTTACACTGAAAAACATCAAAACTGGCAAAGAATTTAAAATCAGTGGCTTACCAGCAAATATGTTGGCAGGAAATGTAAGATGGAGTCCGAATGAAAAGAAGATTGCTTTCACGAATACCACCAACAACCGAGTTGATTTGTACATTGTTGACGTAGCTACCAAAGTAGCGACTAAAGTCAATAAAAAGGCCTTAAACGTAGTTTTAGGTGCTGATTTGACTTGGTTCGACGATAATGCGATTGTCTATAAAACCGCAATTAGCTTGCCAAGTGCCGCACCTGCAAAGCCAATCACGCCAAAAGGCCCAACCGTACAGCAAAATATCGGAAAAGCAGCACCAGGCCGCACTTACCAAGATTTAATTAAAACTCCTCACGATGAACAACTTTTTGAGTTTATGGCAACCGCTCAAATGGTGATTAATCGTGGAGGTGTTGAAACGCCGATAGGTAAACCTGCCATTTACGAATCTTATACGCTATCTCCCGATAAAAAATATTACTTGTTAGAGGTTTTGAAGAAACCATTTTCATATTTGGTTACTGCCAGTGGTTTTCCAACATCAGTTTCGGTAGTTGATGTTACTGGGAAATTGGTAAAAGAAATAGCAGATTTGCCAAGTGCCGAAACACGACCTTCGGGAAATGATAATGTACAGAATATACCTCGTGGTTTTGAATGGAGAAGCGATGAAGCCGCAACTTTAGTTTGGGCAATGCCTTTGGATAGTGGATTGATAAAAAAGAACGTAGAATTTCACGATGTAGTTTATGCACAAGCAGCCCCTTTCAAGGCCGAAAAACAAGAGTTATTCAAAACCAAAATGCGTTTCCGTGGCATAACTTGGGGAAATGAAAGCTTTGCGTGGGTTTCAGAAGGTCTTGCAGGCAAACAAACAGTCAAAGTGAGTAGATATAATAGTAGTACAAAAACGATTTCTACACTTTTTGAACGCAATACTACCGATGCTTATGGAAACCCAGGTTCGCCTTTGATGGAGAAAAATAGTTTTGGTAAACAGGTGATTTTGGTAGAGGGAAACAAGATTTTCTTGAACAACACGGTTGGTTCTTCGCCAAAAGGAGATTTGCCATTTTTGAGCCTTTTTGATATTGACACCAAGAAAACCGAACAACTTTGGCGTTGCAGCGAAGGTACGTATGAGTTTATAGTAGATGTGTTGGATGCTAAAAACTTGACATTTATTACTCGTAAAGAATCGAAAACTGATGTACCTAATTTTTATATCAAAAACTTGAAATTACGCATTGCTGATATGCCAATAACGGCATTTACAAACCCTTATCCTGCATTGGTGGGTGTAACGAAACAAAAAGTAAAATATACCCGCAAGGATGGTATCGAACTTACTGGAGATTTGTATTTACCAAAAGGTTATAACAAAGAGAAAGATGGCCCATTGCCAGTATATATGTGGGCGTATCCGAGAGAGTTCAATAATGCGGCTGATGCCGCTCAAGTACGTGGAAGCGAGAATAGATTTATAACTATTGCTTGGGGAAGCCCGATTTACTACGTAACGCAAGGTTTTGCGGTGCTTGATAATGCCGAAATGCCAATCGTGAGCAAAGGTGGTGATACCAAACCAAACGATAATTTTATTGAGCAACTCACACTAAATGCCGAAGCGGCGGTTAATCATTTGGCCGAAATGGGCGTAGGTGATAAAAACCGTATGGCAGTTGGCGGGCATAGCTACGGTGCGTTTATGACTGCCCATTTATTGAGTCACACAAAGTTGTTTAAGGCAGGAATTGCACGAAGTGGTGCTTATAATAGAACACTGACACCATTCGGTTTTCAGGCCGAAGACCGCACTTATTGGGAAGCTCCAGATTTGTATTACAAAATGAGTCCGTTTAGCTACGCCGATAAAATCAAAACGCCACTTTTATTGATTCATGGTGATTCTGATGATAATCCTGGTACTTTCCCGATTAATAGTGAGCGTATGTTTGCCGCTATCAAGGGACACGGAGGAACCGTACGTTTTGTATTTTTACCTTACGAAGCTCACGGCTACCGTGGTAAGGAAAACCTTCTTCACATGCTTTGGGAGCAAAACGAATGGTTGAAGAAATATGTAAAAGAGGCTAAATAAGTCGAAATTTCTATATGCAAAACGCCCAGTTATTGAGATAGCTGGGCGTTTTTGATTTTCTTATTCTTTCAAACCAGTATTAAGGACTGGTTTTTCAAAGCTCCATTCGCTGCGTTCGAGTTTTCTTTGTGTCGGATAAATTTCGTCAAGGGTATTTCCATCATAAATTCGGCCATTTTTGATAACCATTTTAACCGAATTAGAATTACGAATATTTTCTAAGGGGTTTTTATCTAAAATTAGTAAATCAGCCAGCTTTCCGTTTTCGATACTTCCTAAATCTTTGTCAAGTCCAAGAGCAGTAGCACCCAAAATCGTGGCGGTGCGGAGAGCATCATGGTTTTTCATTCCTCCACTTTGCATCGACCACAACTCCCAGTGATAGCCCAAACCTTGAAACTCTCCGTGACTACCAATTCCTGCTAAAGCTCCACTTTCAACCATTGATTTCATTGACTTGGCGTGTTTTTGGAATACATGCTCTTCTGGCATAAACCAAGCTGGCACACGACGAGTTTTTTCGGCCAATTCTTCATAAGGCATGAAGTTTTGCATCTTTTTATCGTGGTAAGGATTTTCGGTTTCAAAATAAAAAATCTCAGCAAAAGGTCCACCGTAAGCTACCAAAAGTGTAGGTGTAACACACATTTTTGAAAAAGAAATAGCCTTTACTACATCATTATAAAGCGGATAAACAGGAATGGCATGTTCGTGGCCAGGGTATCCATCGAGCATATTGGTCATGTTTAGCTTGTAATTCAAACCTCCCTCCGTTGTTGGCATCAATTGTTGTCCTTTAGCAGCTTTTATAATCCATTGACGAATTTGGCGATTGCCTGTCAAATACATTTTTATGTATTTAGTATTATAGTATTTGCTGTATTGACGTAAAGCATTGATAGCCTGCGTTGAATCTTTGATATTATATGACCAATACCCAACACCTGGGCCTGTTGAGTAAACTCTTGGACCAACCATTTTGCCAGCCTCTACCATATCCGAATAGGTAAGCACGTCTGTTGTAGCGGTCTGAGGGTCACGGGTAGTGGTAACTCCATAGGCAAGATTGGCAGAATATACCCACGCCTGATTTTTTTGAATACCCCATTGCGGCCACATGTGAGCGTGCGTATCGACAAAACCTGGAATAATAGTTTTCCCTTTAGTATCAATTACTTTTGCCCCAGTAGTATTCTTGAGTGTTCCGCTTTTTCCATAGCTTTTGATTCGATTGTTCTCTATCAAAATATCTCCATTTTCAATTATTTCATCGCCTTTCATTGTGATGATTCTTGCTCCTTTCAATAAAACATTTCCAGTCGGAGCATCTTTTGCATAGAAAACTTTGATTTCTACTTCTTGAATTTTGTATTTAGGGTCTTCTTTCTTTGGAGTTGCTTTTTTGCTTACATTCGAGCTATCGGATTTTACCTTCACTGAATCGGTTTTGGCTTTATTGAGCGAATCAGCTTTTTGTTTTTCTTGCAGTTTTTTGGCAGTTTTTAAACTATCATCAAAAGCTTTTGACTTCTCTAAATCATATACAAAATGAAAACGCCCCAAAGACCAATGTACTTTTTGAGCATTGCTCGACCATGCAGGAAACTCCCCTCCTAATTCGGTTAACTTTTTTGCAGGAAACTGCGAAGCCGAAGGCTCAGAAACAGAGATATTAACGGTTTTACCTGTTTTAGGAATACTCACTACATAAATTTCATTATTGATTTGAGCCAAGGCTTTTTCGCCATCAGGTGACATCAAAGTTTGCGAAGCGGGCGAAGGTTTATTAACTTCCATAGCTTCGGCGGTTTTTTCTGAAAGCATACAATTATGCACAAATTCCTCTCCTTCGATACTCATTCCGTAGGTCGTGATTCCTGTAATTTTAGCGTGAACTTTTTCATCAGTTCCATCCCATTTGATAGATTGAATTGCACCTTCACTTCCACTCAAATAAATACGGTCTTCATTTTTTACAAAGTGAGGATTACTACGGTCACGAGCTTTATCAATGATAGTGATATTTCCGCCATTGGCATCAATCCAGCAAATTTCATCTTCGGCATTATTAGCTACTGGCCCGATAGATTCACGATAGCTTTGTAACTTACTGCGAATAAATACAATTCTGTCACCTTTAAGTGTCCAAACAGGTTGGCTGTAAAGGGCAGAAATAGATGTTAGTTTTTGTAAATTCGCTGCTCCGTTTGTATTGGCTTTGTATAGATTTCCACCTTCGGGTGTCCACGTTGTAAAGACTAATTGTGTTCCATCTGGCGACCAAGCAAGATTGGCTTCTGTAAAGTCATTGTTGCTAAGACGTCGAGGAGTACCATTCGGAAAATCCATCACATAAGCTCGATTGAGTGCTGTAAAAGCTAATTTACGGCCATCGGGAGAAGGAACTGCGTCACGAATTTGGGTAACAAGTGCGTGGGTTGTGTCAGAGATTGGATACTTAAATTCGAGTTGAGGCCCCATTTCAAGTTCCATGTTTACGTCAAATGGAATTTCGGTAGAGCTACCACCATTAATGGCAACTTTGTAAATTTTACCACCATAAGAAACGATAAGGTTTTGATTATCTGGCGTGAAAGACATGGCAGGTAAAACACCCATGGTTGCGATTGACTCTTGTTCATCTCTTTGAACTGGATAAGCCAGCCATTTTTCATCGCCAGACTGTAAGTTTCTTAAAACCAAACCTGTTTTATCTTCAAATCGTGAGCCATAAACCAGCCATTTACCATCGCTCGAAAGTGTAGGCGTAAAAGCTGAGCCATATCTTGATGTAATGGTGGTACGTTTGGCATTTTCACGGTCATAAATACCAATTTGGTACTGTGGCATCATGGCATTGTAATTCCAAGCACCTGTTCGTTGCGAAAAATAAATATATCGACCGTCGTGGCTAACAGCAGGGTCAATTGTTTTTAATTTTTCTGGTTGGTCGATGAGTTGTACGCCTCCACCTCCGTCTTGGTGTACCATCCAAAGTTGCACATTCATTCGGCCTTTTGAGAAAACAATATAATTTCCATCGGGAGTCCAATCAGCAGAAGCGTAGTTTTGGTCACGGTCTTTGGTTACTTGAACGGTGTCTTTTTTATTAAAATCAATGTACCAAATATTATCAGAGCCACTTCTGTCGGAGATAAATAGTAACTTTTTGCCATCTGGACTATATCTTGGGTGCGTATCGTATGCCAAACCTTTGGTAATAGTTGTTGCTTTTCCACCACCGAATGGGATTGTGTAAATATCTCCGACCAAATCAAAAGCAATGTTTTTTGCATCGGGACTTACATCCACCGAGAGCCACGTACCTTCAGAGATGGTGTGTTTGAATTTTCGAGTTGCTTTCAAAGGTAAATCCTTATACCGCACATATTGAGTTGTATCTTTTTTTAGAGAGTCACTCAGAAAATGTTTATCAAAAGAGTTTTTCCCATTAACAGCTCCTACTACTAATGTAAAAGAAAGTATTTCTATGATAATTGCAGTGAAGAGCGACAACATTAAATAATTAGTAAACTTTTTGTTCATTGATAGAAATGTTTTTAGTTGATAATCAAATATAAATAAAACATTTGAGATTTAGCTTTAGTGAGAATTATCCAACAAAAAAATCCCCAAATGATGTAGCATTTGAGGATTTTTTAGCTTAACTGAATGTTATTTCTTCGGTGGCACAGTCCCCATTTTGATTAAAACTGCATCTGTGAGGTCATCTTTTCCATTATCGGCAGAATAAAGCATCACTGTATTTGATTCTCTATTTCCTGAATCAGCATTTCTTCTGAACACAATCTTATAACCCTTTTCGGCAGCTACGGTCTTGATAGTTGCATTTACTTTTTCTCGAATTGCCAGAAATTTATCTTGAATCATTTTTTGTAATTCGGTCTCTGAATTTGCCTGAAATTCTTCTGCATCTTTCTTAAGGTTCTGCACAAGTTTTAGTTTAGCATTTAAAGAATCGGTTGTAAGCCCTGTAATATCTTTCATCATGGCTTGATAAGCTTCATATTCTTCTTGATATTTTTTTGCTTTTTGCTCAAGTTTTGTTTCAAAACCTACTTTTTTTGAAGCGATTTCGGCTTGAAGATTCTTCATTTCTTTTACATTCTGAAGAATATAATCTTCATAAACATACGCAAGTTTTAGGCCTTGTGTAGCTGGCTTAGGTGCCTGTGAAAATCCTAATTGACTGATTAGTACTATAATAGCGATAAAAACTGTTTTTTTCATTAGTTTGATTTGGGTGTTTTTTTAATCAAAATTACGGAATATTTTTTACCGAAAACAAAAAAGACGAGTAAAACTCGCCTTTTTATCGAACCGCAATCTGTGAACTGTTGTTCGTTGACTGTGGACTAAATTAGATTCTTGACAAGATTTGCTCGCCCATTGCATCTGTTCCCAAAATCATATCTTTTGGTGTGTTGGCATCTGCAATATCGCCCGTACGGTAGCCAGCTTTCAAAGTGGCATCTACGGCAGCAATAATCGCCTCCGATTCGGCTTTTAAGCCAAATGAAATATCCAACATCAAAGCGGCTGATAAAATCGAAGCCAATGGATTCGCAACTCCTTTTCCAGTAATATCGTGAGCCGAACCATGGATTGGCTCATAAACGCCCGTGCTATCGCCCACCGAAGCCGAAGCTAACATTCCCATCGAACCAGCAATTTGTGAAGCTTCGTCGGTAAGAATATCTCCGAAAAGATTTCCTGTTACTACCACATCAAATTTACGTGGGTCTTTGATTAAAAGCATGGCTGCTGCGTCAACAAATTGGTGTTCGAGTTGTACTTCTGGGTAGTCTTTGGCTACTTCAAGCACTACTTCACGCCACAAACGGCTACTTTCGAGTACGTTTGCTTTGTCAACCGACATCAACTTTTTGCCACGAGTCATGGCAGCATCAAATGCCTTGCGTGCGATACGCTCAACTTCGTATTTTGAATAAATCATGGTATCGTAAGCGGTATTTCCTTCGTCGATACGCTCACGTTTTCCGAAATAAACATCACCTGTTAATTCACGGAAGAACAAAATATCTGCACCTTTCAAAAGCTCTGGTTTGATGCTTGATGCTTCTAATAATTCATCAAAAAGTTTGATAGGTCGAAGATTGGCATAAAGACCTAATTCTTTACGCATTTTCAATAAACCTTGTTCTGGACGAACTTTTGCCGAAGGGTCGTTATCATATTTTGGGTGGCCTACTGCACCGAATAAAACGGCATCAGAGGCTTTCATTTTTACGAGTGTTTCTTCGGGAAGCGGGTCGCCAGTTGCTTCGATGGCAGCATGACCGATGAGTGCTTCGTCATATGTAAATTCATGACCAAATTTTGCAGCGATTTTCTCTACTACTTTTTTACCAACGGCAGTTACTTCCTGCCCAATTCCGTCTCCTGGGACGATTAGAATATGTTTTTTCATTTTTTATTTGAGGCACAGAGGAGCAAAGGCACAGAGGGACAAAGTTATACTTAAAACCACAAGAGTTATAAAGTATAAATTAGGCATTTATGGCACAAGACTACAACGTGTCATTTTTTTAATTTATTAATCAAACTTGATAACATTCTTTCAATCTCACGACTTTGTTCAAATAAAGATTGAAAGTCACTTTCTGAAATATAATTGAGATTAAAGGCAATTTCTATTTGGGTTTGAATCTCAAACAATGAACCCAAAGCTATTTGTAAAAATCGAGTATAATCACCAGTACTATTTCTGCCATAGCCTTCTGCAATATTACTTGGAATTGAAACAGCAGAACGTCTAATTTGTGAGGTAAGACCAAATTGCTCGTTTTGAGGCAGTAAAGCACTTTTTGAATAAATATTTGTAACAAATTGCATAGCCTTTTGCCAAACAATCAAATCTCGATATGTTTTTATTGAACTATCCAATTTATGTAAAGTTACGTTTAATTTTACTTTGTGCCTTTGTCACTATGAACCTTTGTGCCTATAAACTAAATCAAATTCAGCATCTTCTGAGTAGCTTTGATAGCTGAAACAGTTTGGTCTGAATCTAAACCACGAGTTTTGAAGCTTTTTCCGTTGTATTCCCAACTAATGATGGTCTCACAAAGTGCATCGGTTTTTCCGCCTGGCGGAATCCTTACGGCATAGTCTGTCAGCGTTGGAAGACTTTGTTTCTTTTTCAGATAAATTTTCTTCAAGGCATTCATAAAGGCATCGTATTGACCATCGCCTTGGGCGTTTTCTTCAAAAATATCCTCGTCGATTTTTACCATTAAAGTGGCCGATGGACGAAGGTTTTTCGAGTGAGTCATTACATAATTAAGCACATGCACTCGCTCGGCAACTGCCTCACTATCAAGTACATCGGAGATAATGTATGGCAAATCTTCTTTCGTGACGACTTCCTTACGGTCGCCGAGTTCGATGATTCTTTGTGTAACTTTCTTGATTTCTTCGGGTGAAAGAGAAATACCAATTTCTTGGAGGTTTTTCTCAATATTAGCCTTACCTGATGTTTTTCCGAGAGCGTATTTTCGAGTACGTCCGAAACGCTCAGGCATCAAATCGTTGAAATAAAGATTGTTTTTATTATCGCCGTCGGCATGGATACCCGCCGTTTGCGTAAATACGTTTTCGCCAACGATTGGCTTATTTACAGGAATACCAAAGCCCGAAAAACTCTCAACGATTTTACTAACCGTATGCAAAGACTGCTCAACCACCGAGGTAGTAACATCGGGCATAAAATCATTAATAACCGCAATCGTACTGGCCAACGGTGCATTTCCTGTGCGTTCGCCCATGCCATTTACAGTTAGGTGCAAGCCTTGTATGCCTGCACGAATGGCCTCCATAACGTTGGCTACGCTCAAATCATAGTCATTATGAGCGTGAAAATCGAAATGCTGAGTTGGATAACGCTCAACGATAGCTTTGATAAAATCGTAGGTTTCGTAAGGTGTCAAAACTCCCAATGTATCGGGCAAAAGCACTCGTTTGATTGGTTGTGTACTCAGAAAATCGAGAAATTGAAAAACGTATTCTTGTGAATTTCGCATTCCGTTGCTCCAATCTTCTAAATAAACATTTGCTTCAATACCTTTCGATTTTGCCAATGAAATCACCTGTGCAATTTCGCCAAAGTGCTGTTCGGGTGTTTTTTTCAACTGGTGCGTCAGATGATTCATTGAGCCTTTGGTCAATAAATTCATAACTTTAGCACCTGCTTGTAGCATCCAGTTGATAGAAGCTTCACCATCGACAAAGGTCAAAACCTCTACTTTTTCAAGCAAATTATGTTCTTTTGCCCAATTGGTAATTTTTTGTACAGCTAATAATTCACCTTCCGAAACACGAGCAGAAGCCACCTCAATTCTATCCACTTTCACTTCAGTGAGTAGCATCTGGGCGATTGCCAGTTTTTCGGTAGCTGAAAAAGACACTCCGCTGGTTTGTTCACCATCACGGAGCGTTGTATCCATTATTTCAATGTGTCGCATCTTCAATTTTGAATGTGCGAATGATAGAATGATAGAATAATAAAATGGTTTAACCCATTCACTCATTCATTCATTTAATCATTCAAAATTAATAAAGACTCTTCTCAGCAAAGGCCGAAATCTCTGATTTTACAGATTGAAGATAATCAATATCGTCGTAGCCGTTAATCATGTTATTCTTTTTGTAGCCGTTTATGCCGAAACTCTCCGACTCGCCCGTTGCCAAAATAGTGATGGTTTGGGCAGGAAGATTTACTTCGAGTTCGGTATTTGGGTCTGCCTCAATAGCCGTGAAGATTTTATGCAAAAATTCTGGACTAACTTGCACTGGAAGAATACCAATATTCAAGGCATTTCCTTTGAAAATATCAGCAAAGAAACTCGACACTACGCAACGGAAACCGTAGTCGTAAATCGCCCAAGCGGCGTGTTCACGGCTTGAACCACTACCGAAGTTGCGGCCACCTACAAGGATTTTGCCCGAATAGATAGGGTTGTTTAATACGAAATCTGCTTTCGGAGTATCGTCAGCGTTATAACGCCAGTCTCTGAATAAGTTTTTGTCGAAATCGACTCTGCTTGTTGCTTTCAAGAAGCGTGCAGGGATAATTTGGTCGGTATCCACATTTTCGATGGGCATCGGAACTGCGGTGCTTTTGAGTACTGTAAATTTATCGTATGCCATTTTATCTGTCTATATTTTTACCACTAAGGGACAAAGTATCACTAAGCCTTTTCTTAGTGAACCTTAGTTTCTTAGTGGTTGAGTTTTATAAAAATTCTCTTGGGTCAGTAACTTTTCCTGTAACAGCCGCTGCTGCTGCCACTAACGGAGATGCCAAAAGTGTTCTTGCACCTGGTCCTTGACGGCCTTCAAAGTTTCGGTTTGATGTTGAAACTGCATATTTTCCAGCAGGAATTTTATCATCGTTCATCGCCAAACACGCCGAGCAACCTGGCTGACGCAAAGCAAAACCAGCTTCAGTCAAAATATCCAAGATACCTTCTTCTTTGATTTGAGATTCTACGATGTGCGAACCTGGTACTAACCAAGCCGTTACGTTATCCGCTTTTTTGCGTCCTTTCACGATTGAAGCAAAAGCACGGAAATCTTCGATACGGCCGTTTGTACAGCTTCCTAAGAAAACATAATCAATTGGTTTACCAACGATTTGGTCGTTTTCGGCAAAGCCCATATAGTTTAATGATTTTGCATAAGATGCAGCACCATCAAGTACTTCAGCGGCTTGAGGGATATTTTTAGAAATACCTGTTCCCAAACCTGGGTTTGTTCCGTAAGTGATTTGTGGCTCAATTTCAGAAGCATCAAAAGTATATTCAATATCGAAAACTGTTCCTTCTTCGGTTTTGAGGGTTTTCCAGTAAGCCAAAGCTTTGTCCCAAGCCTCGCCTTTTGGAGCTTGCTCACGGCCTTGCAAGTAGGCGAAAGTAGTTTCGTCAGGGGCAATCATGCCACCTCTCGCACCCATTTCGATTGACATATTACAAACTGTCATACGTCCTTCCATCGTCATGTTTTCAAAAACCTCACCAGCATATTCACAGAAATAGCCTGTTGCACCTGCTGCCGAAAGTTTTGAAATAATAAAGAGCGTTACGTCTTTTGGCAATACGCCTTTGCCCAATTTACCATTGATGGTCACACGCATTTTCTTTGGTTTTGGCTGCATGATACATTGCGAAGAAAGTACCATTTCCACCTCAG
This sequence comes from Emticicia sp. W12TSBA100-4, assembly GCF_040253585.1. NCBI lineage: Bacteria > Pseudomonadati > Bacteroidota > Cytophagia > Cytophagales > Leadbetterellaceae > Emticicia > Emticicia sp. W12TSBA100-4. The sequence continues at coordinate 3,876 of NZ_JBELAU010000012.1, read as the reverse complement.
AAGTACCAATTCCGAAGGCTATTGCACCAAAAGCACCGTGCGTAGAAGTATGAGAGTCGCCACAAACGATAGTCATACCAGGAAGTGTAATGCCATTTTCTGGTCCAACTACGTGAACGATACCATTTTTTGCGTGACCTAATCCCCAGTGCGAAATGCCGTATTTAGCCGAATTTGTTTCCAATGCTTTCAACTGATTGGCCGAAAGTGGGTCTTGAACCGGCAAATGTTGGTTGATTGTTGGTGTATTATGGTCGGCTGTTGCAAATGTACGATTTGGGAAAAGTACGCCTAAACCACGACTTTCAAGACCCAAAAAGGCAACTGGACTCGTTACTTCGTGAATGAAGTGGCGGTCGATGAATAAAACGTCGGGCCCGTCTTCGATGTTACGAACAACGTGGGCATCCCATACTTTGTCAAATAATGATTTTGGTGCTGACATATTTTTTTAATTGTTTTAATGCGTTTTTTGTTTGTTCGCCGCCGTAGAGACGTTGCATTTCAACGTCTCTACCAACCAACCGTCCCTATTCGGGTTTCATCTCCTCTCCAAACATTCTATCTTCTTCCCAATTCAAAGGATTATTGATAATGTACTGGCTAATAATATTAAATGCCTCGTCATCACGAATAATATTGTCCCAAAAGCGTGTTTGCCATTCAAAATTCAATGTCGGAAATGCGGCATGAATGTGTTTTGTACATATTGATTTGTATGACCGAATAATGGTTGAAATCGACCCAGATTTTGGTGATATTTTTTGATAAAATTCGTTTTTGTTCTCGGTAGAGACGTTGCATTGCAACGTCTCTACGGGGGCGATTATGTCGATATTTTCATCAAAACCATTTTTATTCACAATTAAAATACCATGAATATGATTAGGCATCACTACAAATTCACCCAATTCGATAAATGGAAAATGATTAGGAATTTCATACCAAAAGCCCTGCACAATCGCACCAATGGTCGATAGTCTCATTTTGCCTTTTTCACATTCTCCCAAAAAATATTGTCGGTTTTTCGTACAAATCGTAATAAAATATGCCCCATTTGTGCCATAATCCCAGTTGGGATGTCTTGCCGAAGGAATGCGATATTTATTTTGGAATTTGTCCGCCATTGGAGTTTGTGGAATAGGCGATGCAAAATTGAGTATAATAACCTAATAATGATTAACGAAATACGACCAAAAAATAACGTTTTTGGTTTAAGCTATTTTATTGGGCGTAAAACCGTATTTTTCTTTGAAGGCTTTGATGAAATGAGAAACGCTTTCATAACCGATTTCGAGACTTATCTCGGAAACATTTTTCTTTGAGTTTTGTAGAAGAAAATAGGCATACTCCAAACGCTTATTTCTAATCCAAGCGGCGGGAGAAGTATGAAATTGTAGTTCAAAATCACGTTTGAAAGCCGAAAGGCTTCGCCCCGAAATTTGGGCTAATTCGGCAATCGAAAGAGGTTTTAGGTAGTAATTTTCAAGAAAATAAGCCAAATCTGCTTTCTGACCTTGATAAATATTAAAAAGGGTCTGACGAAATTGGTCGCTGCGGTCGAGTTCGATGAGATGCAGCATCAACTCATTGAATTTCAGTCTTAAAAACTGATTCATGAGTTTCGTGCGAGTGCTAAAAAACGGAATCAGCGAATCAACAAACTTATCGAAGTTTTCGCTGCTTTCGAGGCTCAAGATTTGTTCGATAGCGTTTTCGGTCAAATCCTCAAAAAGTGTGAGGTTTTGGGCCACAAATTCTTTCAGCAGGTTTTCGGGAAAGAAAAAAACAAGACTACGATAATTGACATCAATAGATTCGTTCATCGAATAACAGCCCCGTTGAAAAAATAGGATTTGGCCTTTCTGAACGTGAATGTCTTGTGTAGGAGAAATAAACTTTTTTTCGCCTTCGAGTACATAAATAATGGCGTGTTCCTCAAAGAAAATCTCGTTTTTTGAAGGATAAATATTATTTCGATAAGCCACAAAAGTCATGTCCTGAATCTGCAAAGACTCAAATTCTTTTGAACTTATCGAAGAAGGAACACGGAGCATGACTGAAAACTTTTATTTCGGCCAAATATACAGGATAAAAATGAATCTTAATAAAAACTACTTTATAGTCCGTTGTCTGTGACGACACAAACAACGGACTTAAATCAATCAATAAACTTTCTCATAATATTCCGCCGCCATGCGGTCAGAATCAAAGAACGCATTTACATCATTCATGCTCTGTAAAACCATTCTTTGCCATTCGTCGGGGCGGTCGTAGTACATAGGCAAAATTTTATTTTCGAGCATATCGAGCATGTTATGAATATCAACTCTATCTCGTTCCCAATCAGGCGAATGCGGAGCATCTGGTACAACGAATGAGTTCTGCTCAGTAGCAAATTCACAAACCCAGCCATCAAATGTCGAAAAGTTCAAAGAGGCATTCATGGCAGCAGTCATTCCGCTCGTACCAGACGCTTCACGAGTTACGATTGGCGTATTAAGCCAAACATCCGAGCCATCTTTGATAAGTTTCGATAAGTTCAATTCATGTCCAGTCAGCACTGCCATATTTGGGTAAAGATGACTCAAATAATAGAGTTGATTGAAATTATTGATTGCTCCACCATCAAACGGATAAGGTTTTCCTGCCCAAATAAACTGAATCGGGTATTTAGTATTTTTCATCAATTTATCGAAGCGTTCACGGTCACGAGTGAGCAAATCGGGGCGTTTGTAAGCCGCAAAACGTCTTGCCCAAATGATTGTAAACACATCGGGTTTAAAGAGTTTGCCTGCTTGGTCGGCTACGGTTTTGAACAATACTTCTTTCAGTTCTTTTTTGCGAGAAGCTATCATTTTTACATCGCTTTTCTTGCGGGCTTTTTCTAAAATATCGTCAGCCCAATAAAGATTATTTTGGGCATTGGTAACGTGCGTAATTTCACAAATTCCTTTATAATCCCCCCACATTTTGCGGGAAACGTCGCCGTGAAGTTTAGATACGGCATTGGCTTTTCGGCTCAAACGTAAAGCAACTAACGAGTGATTGAAAACATTATCAGTAATTCCAGAAATCTTACGTACTTCATTCATCGGTACGCCCGCAAAGAAATTCATGCTTTCAAGCATATTGATGTCGTGTTTTTCATTACCTGCTTCTTCCGGTGTGTGAGTCGTGAAAACCAAACGTTTTTTTACATCGGCCACTTTTCCAAATTTCTTGTACAGATGAAAAGCCCCCGAAAGTGCATGAGCTTCATTGAAATGATACACATCGGGTTCGTAATTGATTTTATCCAGAAAAGTAGTTCCGCCAATACCCAAAAGCATACATTGAGCCACTTTGATAGAGGCATCGGCATCGTAAAGATGATAGGAAAGTGACCTACCCCAAGTATCATTGCCATCGGTGTCGGTGGTCAGAAAAAACATCGGGACAGTGCCAAAAGTAGTTGGGGGTAAGAAATACGCAGCCACCCAAACGGCACGATTTTGCACATTAATCTGAAATTTTACGCCAGTATCTTGCAAAAAACTATACATTTTCTCACGAAACTGCACGGCCATACTGTTGTCGGTATTGCGAACTTGGTCGTAGTAACCATATTTCCACAAAATACCAATACCAACAAGGTTTTGCTTCAGTTGATACGCACTACGCATGTGCGAGCCAGCCAAAAAACCGAGTCCGCCAGAATAGGTTTTTAATGCTTGGTCGATGGCAAATTCCATCGAAAAATAAACGGCAGATTTCTTAAACTTTGGGGCAAAGGAATACGGATGAGCAAATTGCTCAGGAAGATTTTTCATTTTATCATAGGTTATTTTCTATGACAAATGTAGAGAAATTTCTCAATTTACGTATAAAGAACTA